>CAYMHO010000054.1:0-28946 GCA_964390195.1 uncultured Fimbriiglobus sp.
GGTCGCCGTGGTTCTGGAACTGGATCACGCCCGGCGTGTCCTTCTCCTCCTGCCCGCCGCCGGTCGGCTTGGTCAACTCCACGTCGTCGTGGATGACGACCCCGTTGTGTTTGACCGTGGCGCGGGCGTTCTTCGTCTTCTTCCCGCCCTCGAACATCGCCGGGGTGAACTCGATGTCGTACGTCTGCCACACGAGCGGCGGCAGGCACATGTTCACCTTCGGCTTGTGCAGGGTGTAGAACCCGCCGCACTCGTTGTTCTCCCCCTTCAGCCCGAAGCTGTCGAGCACCTGGCACTCGTAGCGGTCCTGCAGGTACACCCCGCTGTTCCCGCGGCCCTGGCCGGTGCTGTTCGGCATCCACGGCAGGCGGAACTCGACGTGGGCCGTGAACGCCCCGAACGCCTGCTTGCTCTTGATCCCGTTGTTCAGGAACTTGCCGTCGCTCAACTCCACCACCTTCCCGCCGGTCCACTTGCTCGCGTCCTCCTCTTTGGTGAACAGCACCACCGCCCCCTTCGGCGGCTCCGCCCCGAGCGTCGGCGACTTCCGCCCCACCTTCTTCAACTTTGTGTCGATTACGCCCGCGTCCTTGAGCGATAACTCCCCCCCGCCGACCGTGCCCGCGAACGCGTTCTTTTTCACCTCGGTCGTCACCGCCCCATCCTTCCGGTACATCCGCTGCTCCCACTTCGTCTTCCCGTCCCACCCGGCACCCGGCAGCCCCCCGCCGTACACCACCAGGGTGAACGCGTCCCCCCCGTTGGCCACCACCTGGGCGCCGAGCTTCTTCTCCCCCGTCCCGCCCTCGTACTCGCCCTGGACGGCGAAGTCGGCGTCGTCCTTCACGTCTTTCGGGTCGGCGACGGCGATGCGGGCCGGCTTCTTCGGCTCCTCCTTCTTGGGTGGCTCCTTCGGCTTCTCCTGGGCGACGGCGACCGAGAACGCGAGCGGGACGGCGGCGAGCAGGGCAAGGCGGCGGACGAAGGTCATGCGGCACCAGGGCCAGGGGAAAGGGGAACCGGCAGGGTGGCATTGTCCGCGTCGGCGGGGGGAAGTCAACCAACCAACTGCAGCCGGGGTCTGTGCCCCCGGTTCCCGACCGGCCTCACAGCGGCCGGCTACAGTTTGGGCAACAGCCCCGCCACCACCCCGAGCAGGTGGTTGAGGGCGAACGGCTTGGCGACGAAGTGGGTGACGCCGACCAGGTCCGCGTAGGCCCGGTGTTCGGGGGCGTCGAACTCGGACAGCATGACGACCGGCCGTAGCGGGCCGAACCGGGCGCGGATGAAGTGGACCACCTGGAACCCGCTCAGTCGCGGGAGCATCATGTCCACCACGGCCAGGTCGAACCCCAGGTCGGCCTGCCGCAAGGCGTCCTCCCCGTCGGCGGCGTACCGCACCCGCCACCCGCACGCCTCCAGGTGCGGGGTGAGGGCGACGGCCAACTCGGGGTCGTCATCCACCAACAGGATGATCGCCGGGGGGGCGAGGGCGGGCATGGGGGGCGAACCCACTCGGGCGTAGTGGGTCGGAGAGCGGCGGGGCGTGCCGGCGGGTCGCCCGCCGAGTACACCACTGGGGTCCAACCCCGTGAGCGAGCGTTCCATGCCACCGCCTTTTCGCATGCCCGCCGAGTGGGAACCGCACCGCGGCACCTGGCTGGCGTGGCCGCACCGCCGGTCCGACTGGCCGGGCAAGTTCTCTCCGATCCCCGCAGTTTACTCGGAGATCATCCGGGCGGTGAGTCGGTTTGAGACGATAAATCTGGTTGTGCAGGATGAATCGACTGGTGTAAAGGTGCGACGGTTGCTGATTCAGGCCGGGGCGAACGTGGGGAACGTGACCTGCTGGGCGTGCGACACCGACCGCTCGTGGCTCCGCGATTCCGGCCCGATCTTCGTGAAAGACGCCGTCGGGCAGGTCGTTGCACTGGACTGGCGGTTCAACGCCTGGGCCAAGTACGCCAACTGGCGGTACGACGACAAGCTCCCCGAACACGTCGCCGGGTGGCGTGGTGTGCCTCGCCTTCAACCGGAACGCAACGGCCACCGGGTGGTGCTGGAGGGCGGGAGCATCGACGTGAACGGCGCCGGGCTGATGCTCACCACCGAGGAATGCCTGCTCAGCGAGGTGCAACGGCGGAACCCGCCGTTCGACCGGGCCGACTACGAGGCGGTGTTCGCCGACTACCTGGGGGTCACCTCCACCATCTGGCTGAACCGCGGGATCGTCGGCGACGACACCCACGGGCACATCGACGACCTGGCCCGATTCGTCAACCCGCGGACGGTGGTGGCGGTGGAGGAGAAGGACGAGACGGACGAGAACTACGCCCCGCTGCAGGAGAACCTGGAACGGCTCCGCGGGTACACTACCCCGACCGGCGGCAAACTGGACGTGGTGTCGTTACCCATGCCCCGCCCGCTGTTCTTCGACGGCGTCCGCTTGCCGGCCAGTTACGCCAACTTCTACATCGCCAACGGCGTCGTGATCGTGCCCACCTTCAACGACCCGGCCGACCGGGTGGTGCTCGGCATGCTCGCGGAGTTGTTCCCCGACCGCGAGGTGGTGGGCATCCACTGCGTCGATCTGGTGTGGGGCCTGGGCACCCTGCACTGCATGACCCAGCAAGAGCCAGCCTAAGTACCCTCTCCCCCTGAGGGAGAGGGTGGCGAGCGAAGCGAGCCGGGAGAGGGGGGCCCCCCCGGCAGCTTTGACCCCAGCGCCAGTACCACCACAGCCACCAGCGTGGCGATCGCACTGCCCATCAGGCTCACCCCGTGCAACGGGTTGAACAGCCGCAACGCCTCCGGGTCGGTGAACCGCTGCTCGTTCAGCCCGGCGACATACACCGACAGCGGCCACCCGCCGGCCACCAGCATCGCCCCGATGATGCACACGTACAACCGGATCCGCTGCACGCGGGCATTCTCCACCCGCCGGAAGCCCTCGGCCGTCGCCACCGCCACCCCGGCGCAAATCGCACTCAGCACGAAGAACCGCGGGAACAGTGGGGCGACGCCCACCCCGCCGAGCGCGCTCGCGAGTTGCTTCTTTTTTTCGGGGGTGGTGTCGGGCGGAACGATCTCGACACCGGCTGTGCGGTAGCTCGGGGGGCCGTCCACCACCTCCTTGTACGCGGTGAGGATGGGCGTGGCGGCCACGAAGATGAAGAAGAACCCGCTCCCGCACCACAGCCCGACGGCCAGCAGGTGAATCGCCCGCAACAGCGTGTGCCGCATCGCCCCGTCTCCCACTTTGTTCTCGGTGCCGTTCAGCAGCCGCTTCAGGTTCGCCCGGTGTTTAACGACCACCATGCCGCCCCCGACGAGGCAGAAGGCGGTGGCGATCCAGTCCGGGAAGGCGAACGGGGTGGCTGTCTCCATCAGCCGCGTGACCACCAACACCACCGCCCCCGCGATCGACCCGGCCGACACGTACCGCGTGGCCAGTGTCACACACACCCACGCCAGAGCGGCTACGGCGAACGGCACCGGCACTAGAACGGCCACCACCCCGGCGCCGGTGGCGACCCCCTTCCCGCCCCTGAATTTCAGGTAGACGGGGAACAGGTGTCCGAGGAAGGCAAGCAACCCGGCGAGCACCCACAGGGCCGACTCGTGGCCGAGGGTGTCGGCGGTCGTCGGGCCGACCACTTTCGCCACGGCGACGGGGATCGCCCCTTTGAGGAAGTCGAGCACGAACGCGAGGACGCCGAACTTGCGGCCGAGCACGCGACCGACGTTGGTGGCGCCGATGTTCCCGCTGCCGACTTTGAACAGATCGACGCCCTTCGCACGGGCGATCAGGTAGCCGAACGGGACGGCCCCGAACAGGTACGACGCGACCAAAATGACGACGGCGATGAGCATGGAGGCGAGCGCGTGAGGGAAGGTACTGTTGTAGTGGTCTGCTCGCTCTGCGAGCGGGGGACAAACTCGCTGGCGAACGGCGCGACGTGAGTCCGCCGGTGTGATCGGCACCGCCACCGGCGGACTCACGTCGCGCCGTTCGCCAGCGATCTACACCAGAACCCGCTCACCGAACCGCTGTTTCAATTGCCACTTCGCTTCATAGCTGATCGGCACGTCGCCGTCGTAGACGCTGTTCAGGAGGTCGAGGCGTTCGATGTTTTGAAGGTGTGGCGACTCGACCAATGCTCGCGCAGCGACTTCGCCGATGTCGTTTGTACCCAGGCCCAACACCCGTAGGCGTTTCAACCAGGGTTCTGTGGCAAACGAGACGAGATGCCAACCGAGGCCAGTGCCAGCCATGACGAGTTCAGCGAGCGCCGGCAGTTGGCCGAGGGATTGAAGGGCGACGAACTCGGCTTCCTCCGGCCCATACCGATCGAACAGCCAGTTGTTGCTGATGTCGAGGTGCCGGAGTTTGGTCAAGTGTTCCGAAGTGCCAATCGCTTCCAACCCTTCGAGATCGAGGTGCCCGTTGTCGTCGTAGCCGGTGGCGATGAGTGTCGTCAAGTTGGCGAGGCAGTTGGAGCGGAACAAGGCAGGACTCCCACGACCGCTGTCAAGCGATGAGATCGCCAGATCGAGCGTGGTGATCCGCAGCAGATGGTCGCACTCTGGCAGATCGTTGAACCCGTCTTGATCGCCCATCAGCAGCGTCCGGATGGGGGCGAGTCGGAACAGTTCATCCCCTTGTTCTGCGAGGAGTTCGTCGTTAATGGAGATCGCTTCGACGAAACCGCGGCGGAACCGAATCGGATCTTCCCGAAAGTCGTCGGTGAACGTTTGGAGGTGTTCTGTCCATCTCGCCCGATGTTCGGTCAGCAGCTCCGTTTCCCGCTTCTGGAGTTTGGCGAGGTTCTGCCCTTTCGCCCCGTTGGCGATGGTGATCTGCGTGCGGATGAACTCGGCGCGGGCGGGGTCGCCGTTCTCGTCGCACCAGTCGGCGAACACCAGTCGCGGCAGGTCGTCGTCCGGGGCGGCACACACGGCCGCGAGCAGGGCGTCGTGCTGGGTCATTGTCACACCCTTTGGATGTCGGAAACCCCGACGTGGGTATGTCACAAAACGTGATCCCCTTGATACCCTTGATCGCCTTGCTCTGTCAGTTCACGCATTGATGTCGAGTCTTCCGACAACTTCACGCCGCCTGCTTCCGCGCCGCCACCTCGCGGAAGACGGCGAGCAGGGCCTGGTAGTGCTGGTCGAAGGTCCAGCGAGCGGCGGCGGTGAGGGCCGACTCGCGGGCGGCGGAGCGGTAGGCCGGGTCGAGCATCGAGTCGATGGCGTACCCGAGGGCCGAGGCGTCGTGCGGGTCGTCGATCACGAGGCCGTTCGCCGGCACGTCGAGCAACTCGCTGGCGCCGTTGTACTTGGTGGTGATGACCGGCAGCCCGCACGCCAGCGCTTCGAGTGCGACGAGCGAACACGGGTCGTAGAAGGTGGGGTGAACGAGGAAGTCGGCGGCGAAGTAGCTGTCCTTCGGGTCGTTGCGGTGGCCGAGGAACAGGAAGCGGTCGGCGACCCCGAGTTGGTGGGCGAGCCGTTGGTATTTACCGAATTTCGGATGGCCCACGATCGCCAGTTTGAACGGCTTGTCCTTCGGGACGGTGGCAGCGGCGCGGATCAGCGGGGCGAGTCCCTTCAGCCGGTAGTTCATCGCCACGAACAACCCGACTGGTGTGTCGTCGGGAACCTCCCACCGCCGGCGTTCGGCGAACCGGCGGGCCGGGCGATCCGCTGCGGCGAACCGGCCGGGGTCAATCGCACTGTGAACCACCCGCAGGCGGTCCGGACCGATGCCGTAGAACTCGGCGAAGTGCCCCAACACCATGCGGCTATTGACGACGACGGTGGACTTCGACCCGCCCAGGTACTGCTTGCGTTCGAGCCTGGCGAACGACCAGGCGGCGAGGTCGAACCACTTGGCGACCGACGCCACGAGCCGAACGACGGGGTTGGCGAACTTGCGGCGGTTGTGGGCGGCGCTCGCGGCGTGCAGCCCGCCCTGCGGGTAGAGCACGTCCTGGCCCCAGGTCTTGTCGAAGCCGACGGTCACGTCGTGCCGGTTCGCGGACAGGGCTTTTTCGACCGCGGCGCCGAACCGCCACGGCCGCAGGAATCTCGGGCCTTTCGGCACGTCGAGTTGATGAAACACGGTGCTGGCGGGGAGCGAACTGGCGTCCCATCGGCAGGCGTACAGGTGAACTTCGTGGCCGTCGGCGGCCAGCCGGCGGGCCAGGTCGCCGATGTACGTCTCCGCCCCGCCGCGGGCGGGCAGCACCGACTCGTAGCAGAGGGCGATGTTCATGCGGACGCGGTCGCCGGTGCGGGGGTGTGTTTGTCGTGGTGCCGCTGGTAGCGGCGGGCCTTCGCCAGGATGGGACCTTTGAACCACTCAGCCGGGCAGGTGACGCCGCCCCAGTCGCCACCGCGGTACTCGGCCCACAGGTGGTCGCGGTCGGCGTCGGTCACGCCCGGCACGTTCGACGAGTAGAAGAGCTGGCCCATGTCTTTGACGACGTACCACTGCCACCCGAGGCGGTGGCGGGAGAGCCGGTGGAAGTCGATCATCACCACCCGGTTCACCCACGACTCCGGCGGGGTAGAGATGTCCGCTTCACGGACGTAGAAGTGGCAGAAGTAGAGGTCTTTGTGAAACATCCGGCGGCGGTGCAGCTCACGGCTCAGCCGAGCGAGTTCGGTCAACAGCCCCCGCTTCCACACCGCGAACGTCGGCTCATCGAGCGTGGCGAACGCCTGCGGGACGGCTTCGTGCAGTGGCAACATGCCGGCCAGTTCTTCGACCGCCAGGAACGATTGCAGCTTCAACCCCGGCCCGCGAAACTCGCCGGCGGCCACCGCCCGCGGCACCGGGAACCCCTCCGCCGCTGCCCACTCCAGGTGTTCCCACTCGCCCAGCCCCGGACTCCACGCCCGCTGGGGGAACAGCTTCGCCTTCAGCCCGTCCCACGCCGGCAGTTCGTAATGCCGCTTCAGGAACACCACCAGGGTGCGGCCGTCGGCGGCGGTGAGCGTCCACCGGGCGATGGAGCGGCCCTGCTTCTCGTGCAACTTGTCCGTCACCGGCACGGTCATGACGGTGGCAGGCCAATCGGTGCCGGCGAAGTGCGGCCAGTCGGGGGCGTTCCGCAGGATGGCCGTCATCCGCCCGCCCCGTGGTAGCCGCCGCTCACCCACCCGCCGGCGGTGCGGTCGAGTGGGGCGATGAACTGACGCAGATCGGCCGTTCGCTGGGTCTCGCTCACCCGCCGCACCACCCGCACGGCGAACGGCGACCCGACGGCCACGGACGCCGTGTCGTCGTCGGACACGACGAACAGCGAGTCGTTGGGCGACGCGACGGACTCGGGCCGCAGCCCCGCCTCGTGAAGTTGGCGGAGCAGTCGCCCGCACTCGGCGAGCACGGCGGCGCTCGCCGCCGGGGTGGTCGTCGGGCGGGCGAGGAACGTGCACAGGGCGACGGCGGCCGGCGGCATGTCGGCGCACACGAACGACTCGGCGGCCACAGCGGAGGTGTACCGCTGGCCGAAGGCGAGCAGCCGCGGGGCGGGCAGCCCGTGCCGCTGCAGGTGGAACAGCACGCGGGCGGCGGTCGCCGCCGGGCTGCGCCACGGCCGCTCCCGCACCACCGCCACCATCCGGCCGACCGGATCGACGGTGTGGAACCGCACCAGCACCGCCGACAGCCCGCCGGGGAGGGTGACGCGGTCCCGCTTGCCGTGCGGCGGGGTGACGACGGGCGATGGTGGGTAGAAAGGCGAACACTCGGCCGGGGCCGGCCACTCGGCGGCGACTTCGGGGATCGCCACCACCGCCTCGCCCGCCACCCACACCAGCCGCTGACGCAGGTCGGTCGTGGTCCGCTGAGTCCGCACCGAGGAGCGATTCTGCCGACGCTTCGCAGCCGCGTTCACCGCCTTCGCCATGAACCCGAAGCGGTAAGGCACCGGACGACCGAGCCGCCGGCACGCCCGACGGTATGCCCACAACACCCGGAGCCGCAGCCGGTCGTCGGCCGACTCCTCTGGCACACCAGCGTGCAACCCGCCCAGCCAGCGGACGACGTCCGCGTCCCGCACGCGGCCGGGCTTCGGGGCGGAGGGCCAGTCGATGACCGACACCGGGTCGTCGCCGTCGCCGACGAACAGGTGCTTGGCGGCCAGATCGGGCGTGGCGAACCCCGAGGCGTGCAGTTCGGCCAAAGCGGTCCCGACCCGTTCGGCCAGATCACCACGCCGTCCGCCCGCCGGTGAGTGGTCGCGGAGGAGCGTCGGCAGGTCGGTCGAACCCGTCAGCTCGTCCACCAGCAGAAACGCCCGGCCGGTCGCGTCTTCGCCGTAAGCCAGCCACTGCGGGCCGGGCAGTCCAGCGGACTCCAGCGCCTCAAGCGTGTTCGCCTCCCGCTCGCACCGGCTCACCCACCCGAACCCGGCCGCCCAATTCTTCGCCCGCCACTTCAGCCCGCTCACGTGCTCCCGTTTCAGGTACGCCGCCCGGCTGCTCGTCCCGCCCCGCAGTTCCACCCGCACCACGTGCCGGTCGGTGTGCCCACTCACCACCTCCCCGGCCAGTGACAACGCCGTGTCGGCGGAGCTGACCCCGCACCGTGTCAGCCACGCCTTGTACCGCGGGTGAACGACGAACTTCGCGGTCGGCGACGGGGCCGGGTGCGGGCGGTCGATCCGCACCCGCGAACCCGTCTCCGTCCCCCTCACCCCCAACCCCTCTCCCGCAGGGGGAGCGGGGGGCAGTTCGCGGCCGCGGTCGAGCGGCACCCGCCAGTGGGCGAGCGTCGGGTCATCCGGCATGGCGTCTCTCCTGACGCGGCGGGCCGAGGCGGTCCATCGCCAGCAGCACATCCTGGGGGGTGAGGGTGGTCATGCACCGGTGGTCGAGCGGGCACACCCGCAGTTGGCACGGCCCGCACGGCACCGGCTTCTGCACGTGGACGGCCCGGTCGAAGTACGTCTCCGTCCAGCCGATGTGGGTCGGCCCGAAGAGGGTGACGACCGGCACGCCGAACGCCGCCGCGAAGTGCCGCGGCCCGCTGTCGGTGGTGACGAGCAGAGTCAGCCGCCGCACGACGGCTTTCGTCAGCCCGATGCTCAGCGGCTCGTCGGCCAGACTCACCACCGCCGGCCGGGCCGCCTTCGCCACGATCTCCGTCGCCGTCGCCCGCTCGCTCGGCCCGCACAGCACCAGCACGCCCGCCCCGCGGTCGGCCAGCGTGCGAGCCAACTCGGCGAAGTGATCCGTCGGCCAGTGCTTGGACGACCCGAACGCCCCGCCGGGGTTCAGCCCGACCACGCTCCCGAAGCGGTGCAGTTTCAGCCGGTTCCACGCCGCATCCGCCGCCGATTCGTCCACTGGCGTGGAGAACAACTCCATCCGGTGGCCGGGGTCGGGCACGCCGAGCAGCCGCACGACGCGGTTGTAGTCGTCGATCGCCGGCACCGGCTTCGGCTTACCCTTCGCATCTCGGGCGGGGTAAATCCGCTTCGTCAGCAGCACGTCGCGGAAGTACCGGCCGAAGCCGACGACCGTGCGACACCCGCCGAGTCGGGCCGCCACCGCCGCCCGCAACGAGTTCGGGAACAGCACGGCCGTGTCGGCGTTCAACGCTCGCAGTTGTTTCGCCGCCGCCCACAGCCGGTGTTCCGGTCTGCCCTTGCCGTCGAAGGGTACCGTGCGGGCGAACCACGGGCTGCCGGCCAGGGTGTCGGACACGTACGGCTTGCACACCGCCACCAGTTCGGCGTCCGGGAAGTGCCCGCGCAGCGCCCGGACGGCGGGCGTGGCCATCACCACGTCCCCGATCCAGTTCGGCAGGAACACCGCCACCCGCGTCATTCGACCGGCCCCGTGTACTGTTCGCCGAGCACCCCGCGTAGCGTCTCGCGGAAGGTCTCTTCGCCCTCCAGAAACTTCAGCCCGACCTGCACCGCCCGCAGTTTCCGCCCGCCCAGCTCGCCGACCCGCAGTTTCACCCAGTCCTTCTGAGTCGTCAGCACCGTCGTCACACCCGGTGGCAGGCCGGCCGCCCAGCGGGTCAGGTCGTCCACGTCCTCCCGGCTGTACGGGTGGTGGTCGGGGAATTCGCGGCTCGCCGCCACCGTCGCCCCGAGCTGTTCCACGGTGCGGACGAACGCCGGCGGGTGAGCGATCCCGCTGAACACCGCCACCGCCTGCCCCTGCAACCCACCGACATCCTCGCTCCCGTCCGGGCCGAGCAGTGCCGTCGGCGCGTGCCACGTGGTGGCGTGTGGCACCTGTGGGAACTCCTTCATCAGCCACCGCCGTTGTTCGGCCAGCGAATCCGGCTCGACCTGGTCGCACCGGGTGAACAGCACGAACCCGGCCCGCTTCAGCCCGCCCATCGGCTCCCGAAGCAACCCACGCGGGAACAGGTACTCGCGCGTCACCGGCCTCGTCGCGTCCAGCAGAACCACGTCCAGATCCCGGCCCAACCGGCGGTGCTGGAAGCCGTCGTCCGACACGATCACGTCCGCCTCCAGTTCCTCCACCGCCGCGTTCGCCATCGCCACCCGATCGGCCCCTTGCAAGTGAGGCACTTCCGGCAGGTTCTCCTCCAGCACCATTGCCTCGTCGTTCGGCCCGCCGTCGCCGCCGTACCCACGGCTGACGAGCACCACCTGCCGGCCCAGTTCCCGGAAGTGCGCCGCCACATACTCGGCCGCCACCGTCTTCCCGGTCCCGCCGAGAGTCAGGTTGCCGACACACACCACCGGCACGGCCACCCGGCTGGCACGCGAGGAGCGGCGGTCGTACCGCCAGTTTCGCACCCCCACCGCGACGGCGTACGGCAGCCGTGCCCACCACAGGGCGGCACGGGCGGCCCACGCCACCGGCCCGCGGCGGCGGCCGTCGATCACCCCGCGAAACCACTCGGCCTTCGACACTCGCCACCTCCGGAATGCGGGTAGCCTATCCGCCGGCGGAAACGGGGGTCAATCGCAACCACCCCGGCGGATGGTTTCGTTCCACCCCCCTCCACCGGACCAAAAAACCATGCCGTGAGTGCGGAAAATCCCATGCCAGCCAAGCACTTACGGCGGATTTGCCCCACCCGCTCGCCCGCCGAAATCCACCGCCGTCGGGGTTCGGGCGGATTTTCGCCGGGTGAAACCCACGCCCATGCTCACGGGTATATCATCGGAGTGTATCCGCCGGGGCTGTCGTGTCCGCACGCCTCGCCGGCCCACCCCGTCCCAATTCCCAGGACTGTCCAACATGCGTCGAATCTCTCGCTGTCTGCTGGCCGTGGTTTTCGCCGCCGGGCTTGTCAGCTCCGCCCGCGCCGCCGACGTCGATCCGCTGCTGCCGAAGGAGACCGAGTATGTGATGCACATGAACTTCAAGCAGATGCTCGACTCGGACATCATCAAGAAGTACGCCATGGGGCAGATCAAGCAGGCCATGCAAGGCGAGGACATCAAGGCGATTCTCGAGTCCCTCGGCCTCGACCCGCTCAAGGACATCGACCGGGCGACGATGGGCCTGTGGGGCAGCGGGCAGGACATGAACACCGTCGGCGTCATCAAAGGCAAGTTCGACGCCAAGAAGCTGTTCGACGCGGCCAAGACGTTCTCCGACAAGAACAAGGACAAGGTGGAGATCGTCACCGAGAAGGCGGACGACAAGGAGGTGACCCTGGTGAAGTTCAGCCAGGACAGCGGCAAGCCGGTGTTCCTGACGGTCGCCGACGAGGGCACCATCGTCATGGGCAGCGAGAAGAAGTACGCCGTCGCCGCCCTGACCGCGTTCAACAAGAAGGAGAAGGCCAAGCTGGGCAAGGAGCTGACCGCCCTGCTGCTCAAGCAGGACGACAAGGCGAGCATGTACTTCGTGGCCGTCACCGAGGGCAAGCTGAAGGACATCCCGGCCGGGTCGTTCGACGGGCTGAAGCAGGTGGGCGTGGACGGGGACAAGATGAAGGAGCAACTGGAGAAGATGAACACCGTCGCCGTCACCCTGAACCTGGGCAAAGAGGTGAAGTTCTCCGCCGTCATGGGGATGAAGGACGCCGACGCGGCCGAGGAGTTCAACGGCACCCTGGAGAAGCTGGTGGACACCGCCAAGACCTTCCTGCCGCTGCTCGGCGGCCAGCAGCCGAAGGCCAAGACGCTCATCGACGACCTGTCCAAGACGCTCGGGGTGAAGGCCAAGGACAAGGACGTCACCCTGTCCTTCTCGCTGACCGCCAAGGCGATCGGCGACCTGGCCGGGACCGACGAGTAATCTCGGGCGGGTGACCGCGGGCCGTGGCGGGTGCAAGGCACTCGCCACGGCCCGCGACATTTCGCGGGGCGGGCGAACACCGGCCCGCCGGCCGGTGTCATTCCGATTGGTCGGCCCCGCGCCGGCTGGTATGATGGCGTCTGCCCGCCCCCGTAGCTCAGGGGATAGAGCATCGGTTTCCTAAACCGAGGGTCAGAGGTTCGAATCCTCTCGGGGGCATTGGTTTTCGACGACGTCGGGCGGGTGCCGCTTGCCTCAGTCCACCACCGCGACCGCCGGCGCGGTATGATAGACTACCGATCCGCGCCGGCCGCCTCGGCACGCCTCCCGCGCTCCCACTCGCCGACCCGTCCACACGACCACTATGAAACTCACCCTGTACCAGCGGACCTACCCCGTCGAAGGGGCTCCGGTGTCGCTGTCCATCGAGCCGTACTCGTCCGGATCCGTCTGCACGTACCCGGTCGGGGGGCGGGTGTACGAGGCGACGTACTCGGAGATCCACGTCATCGTCCCCGACGACGCCAAGGTGGACACACTCAAGGGCCGGGTGGTGTGGACCGGCGAAAAGGGGCTGGTGCGGTCCACCGCGAAAGAGGTGTTCGACCTGGCCCACGCCCGCACCTCCGGCTTCCGGCTGGCGTAGCAGTCGACTGCCCGGTTTGGCGGAAGCGGCGGGGTGAACCCGTGCCTGATCCGGTGCGGTGAACGGCAGGGTCACCTCTTCTCCGCCACCCCTCGCACCGGGGTCGCTGCCGGGTACGCGGCGCTCGGGCACCAGTGCTCGACGGCGTACCGCGACCCGTCCGGGGTCCACCGCTCCGTCCGGTCGTCGTCGAACGTGAAGACCACCACCCCGCCGTCGATCCGCGCTTGCCCGCCGGCGGTCCGCAGCGGTTCCGCCACCTCCGCCTTCCCGTCCTCCGCGACCGTACACGCCTCCACCACCCCGTTCTGGAACTGCACCCGCCACTCACCCGTCGGGCACTTGGCCCGCGGCGGCTTCGGCACCGGCGCGGCCAGGCCGGCGGGCACCGCGAGGAGGAGCACCGCCGCCGCCACACGTCGCAACATGGGAACCCTCCGAGTGGTGGGGCACCTCACCCTACCCGCCCGGGTGTCGGTCCGCCAGAGGGCACAGTGGCGGTCCGTCGGCCGAACGGGTAGGGTGTGTGTGGATCCGTCACCGGGAGCTCGCCCATGTTCGTGACCGCGTTGCTCGCCGCCACCCTGGCCGCCCCGGTGCCGAAAGCGATGCCGGTACTCTACCTCCCCACCACCGTGGGCACGAAGCGGGTGTACGAGACCCGACGCGACGACAAGGTGCTGTGCGAGACGACCGAGGTGGTGACGAAAGTGGAGGCGAAGGGCGACGGGTACACGGTCACGGTCGAGGGGGACGACCAGCCGGGCGGCGGGTGGACGCAGGCGTTCGTGGTGTCGGCGAAGGGGGTGGCCTTCCAACTCGACCCGGAGGCCGAGGCGGAGCCGGTGTTCAAGTCCGGGTTGAAGGCCGGGGACACGTGGAAGGTGGAGCACACCGGGCCGCGGAAGGGGCTGGGTGAGACCACGTTCACGATCGGGAAAGAGGAAGAGGTCGAGGTGCCCGCGGGCAAGTACAAGGCGATCCCGGTGACACGGGAGTTGCCGCTCGACGGACGGCGGGGGGCCAAGACCACCACCTGGTACGCCCCCGGCGTGGGAGTTGTGAAGAAAGAAGTGGACTCGCTCGGCGGCGTGGGCGTCACCGTCCTCACGTCGTTCACCCCCGGCAAGGGCGACAAGCGGTGAGCCGGATTCCGCGGCGTCCGGCGACTGGTGATTGCGTGGACCGCTGGAAATGCTAGGATTTCCTGTGCCCCCTTCGCACCCTCTCCGGGGCCGTCCGTCGCCCACCGTTCCGCCGGGGTGTCCCATGCGTTCCGTCGCCGCCGTCGTCGCCCTCGCCGTCGGGCTGCTGGGTTGCACCCCGGCCGCACCCGCCGCCGACCAGACGGCCATCAACAACGCCATCAAGAAGGGGGGCGAGTTCCTCCGCGCCAAGTACGCCCGCGGGGTGCCGGCCGACATCGGCGGGGCGGAGTACGGGTTGGGGGCGATCGCCCTCGGCGGGCTGGGCATGCTGGAGGCCGGCGTCAAACCGGACGACGAGGCGGTGCGGAACGTGGCCGGGGCCGTCCGCAAGGCGGCCCTGTCGCAGACCGGCACCTACCACATCTCCCTGTGCATCATCTTCCTGGACCGGCTGGGCGACCGTGGGGACGTGCCGCTCCTGCAGATGCTCGGGGTGCGGCTGTACGCCGGAATGAACGGGAACGGCGGTTGGGGTTACCAGTGCTGGTCGAACACCGGCGACGCCGAGGCCCTGCTCAAGGCCCTACAGACGAACGAGTTGACCACCGCCAAGCCGAAGACCGACCCGAAAAACCCGAAGGACGACGGCTTCCTGAAGCCGGACGCCGCCCCCAAGACGGGCGGCCTGCACGCGGAGGTGGCGAAGGTGCACGCGGCGGTGGTGCAGTCGATCAAGGCGTCCGGGCGGGGCGGGTCGGCGGCCGCCGGCGGGGACGACAACTCCAACACCCAGTTCGGCATCGTCGGGCTGTGGGTAGCCGCCCGGCACGGGGTGCCGGCGAAGGACGCCTTCGCCCTGATCGAGGCGCGGTTCATCCAGTCGCAGGGGCGGGACGGCGGGTGGGGGTACAGTTCGGGCGGCGGGTACGGGCAGTCCACCCCGGCGATGACGTGCGCCGGGCTGCTCGGTCTGGCCGTCGGGCGGGCATCGCGGGAGGCGGGGGCGGAGAAGAAGGAGCCGAAGAAGGGGTTGCCCGAGGACGACCCGTTCTTCAACCCGAAGAAGGGCGACGGGGAGAAGGCGGACAAGATCGAACAGCCGAAGGGGGACGGCGGGGGGATTCAGAAGTCGGCCGAGCTGGGGCTGAAAGTGCTGGCCGGGTTCGTCGCCTCGCAGCAGCAGGTCCGCGGGGGGCAGAACCCGCTGCAGAACTTCGTCGGGGCGGGGAACACCCTGTACACCTTGTGGTCCCTCGAGCGGGTGGGGGTGGGGTACGGGCTGGACACCCTCGGCGGGGTGGACTGGTACGACTGGGGGTCGACCATCATCGTCGGCATGCAGCAGGCCGACGGGTCGTTCGCCGACAGCTCGTACCAGCCGGACGTGAACACCTCGTTCGCCCTGCTCTTCCTGGCCAAATCGAACTTCACCAAGGAACTCGGGCACAAGAAGGCGCAGGACCCCGGCAAGGGGGAACTGCGGGGCGGGGGCGCCGCCCCGCTGCACGCCCCGCCGCCGAAGGAACCCCGCAAGCAAGGCGGGCCGCCGCTCGGGGCCGACCCGGAACTGACGCCGGGCGGGTTCAGCCTGCCGAAGGTGGCCGAGCCGACCGAGGCGGGTGAGGCGGAGAAGGTGTCGAAGGGCCTGCTCGCGGCGGGCGAATCCGACTGGCCGACGAAGCTGGCCGAGGCCCGAGACACGAAGGGGGCGAAGTGGACCCGCGGGCTGGTGCTGGCCATCGGCAAGCTGGACGGGGACAAGCGGCACCAGGCCCGGGAGGCGCTCGCCGAGCGGCTGGTGCGGATGACCCCGCGGAGCCTGCGGGAGATGCTGAAAGACCCGGAGATCGAACTGCGACGGGCGGCCTGCCTGGCGTGCGGCATGCGGGACGAGCGGGCGTTCGCCCCGGCAGTGATCGAGCGGCTGACCGACCCGTCGGACTACGTGGCACGGGCGGCCAGGGCGTCGCTCAAGAGCCTGAGCGGGAACACGGTCGATTTCGGCCCGGCGTCCGGGGCCGACCAGGAGGCCAAGGTGAAAGCGGCCACCCAGTGGGCACAATGGTTCGAGAAGTAGGGCCGGCGAGGCGAGCCGAAATGGAACCGGGAACGCGGTGACCGGGTGGGAGAAGTCTCCCACCCCGTCCCCCCGGTCCCGGTTCCCCCGTGCCGCCCGGCGCGCGGCCCCCCATCAAAACACAACATGTATTACTTCACCCGCTTCATGGTGTAGCTGAACGTCTTCGAATCCTTCTTGCTCTCGAACGCTTTCGGCCGCGGCGGGGACTTGGCCTCGGGGTCGAAGTCGTAGGCCAGCATCAGGGTGTCGCCGTCCAGTTTCAGGATGCCGTTCGCCTTCGTCCCCTTGAACGTCTCGGACACGATCTCCATGTCCACGCCCGCCGGGTCGGCCTTGGCGTCCACGGTGTACTTGAACACGAACTCGCCGGCGCCCGTCTTGGTGGTGATCTTGTCTTTGGTGATGACCACCGGGTCCTTCATGTCCTTCGTGTCCACCTTCTCACCCATCTTGGTCATGGCGGTGATCGTCCACTTGCCTTCCAGCTTACTCGCGTCGAACTTGGGGGCTTCCTTCTTGTCTTCGGCAGCCAACCCGCCGGCGAACACCGCCACCGCCACCAGCCCGTAGAACCGTTTCATGACATGCCATCCTGGTTGAAGAGACGTGCGTGCGGCGGGGACGCTCCCCGTCGCACGGTCTGACGATATGTACACGTACCCACCCGGCAAGTGGCCGTTTTCGGGTTGGACACACCCGTTACAGGGGGTATAGGATGGATGTCGGAGATCCGATCAGAGGTCCGCGATGCGGCTGGTTCTGGCCATCGTGCTGTCGGTCGCCTACGTCGCGGGACCGTGGCTGTGCTGCTGCGGTCCGTTGGCGACGGCGACCGCGGCGGCGCAGGTCAAGCAGGCACCGGCCCCCGAGGGCGGTTGCCCGCACTGCAAATCGGAACACCCGCCCGAGTCGCCGAAGCCGTCGAAAGCGCCGGAACGCTGCCCGTGTTGCGAGGTGGTGGCGACGGCGGTGCCGGCCGACAAGCCGCAGGTGCCTTCCGCCAAGTCCCTGCTCGTTGTCGTGATGGTCGGAGTGCCGCAACCGCTCGCAGTCGTGTCGGCACCGGTGGGTGAACTCACCGGCCTGCGGGAACTGCCTCACATGACCACCGCCGACCGCCTGTTCACGCATCACGTCTTGCGCTGTTAGCCTTCTCAGGGAACGACGTGTCGGACGCAGTACCCCAAGCGGGACACGCTCCCGCAGTCGAACTGTTCCCATCAACCTTCCTGGAGAGCTGAGATGACCTCGAAGATCCTGGCCGGTGTGCTCGCGGTGGTGGCCCTCGGGCTGACCGGTGGCGGCCTCTACCTGTCCGCCCCGAAGGCGTCCGCCAACGCGGACGGCTGTTGCTACCCCGGCTCCCCGTGCTGCGTGGCGGGGGCGGCCTGCTGCGACACCGGCGACTGCTGCACCAGCGGGTCGGCCTGCTGCGTGCCCGGCGCCGCGTGCTGCGAGCCGGCGGTGAAAGACAAGGCGGTGAAGGCGACGAAGGCCGGCTGCTGCGAACCGGCCGCGGCCTGCTGTGAGGCCGGCGGCGCCTGTTGCGAGAAGTGATGTGACCGTTAGGGTGGCCGGCTCTCGCCGAGAGCCGGGGGCGATGCCAGCCGCTCTCGGCGAGAGCGGCCCACCCTAACTCTTCGGCCGGAAGGCGACCACCACGCGGTCGTTCGTTTCCAGCCGCGGGCCGCCGATCAGGTCCACGCAGTACGGGATGGCCGGCATCACCGCCAACAAGCACTCGCGGATGGCCGCCGGCTTGCCCGGCAAGTTGACCACGAGCGACGACCCGCGGACGCCGGCCGTCTGCCGCGACAGGATCGCCGTCGGCACGCTCTTTAGTGACACCACCCGCATCAACTCGCCGAACCCCGGCAGCAGCTTCTGACACACCGCCTCGGTCGCCTCGGTGGTCACGTCCCGCTGGGCCGGCCCTGTGCCGCCGGTCGTGACCACCAGGCAACACCCCTCGTCGTCGCACAGGGCGGACAGGGTGGACTCGATGTGCTCCTGCTCGTCCGGGATGAGGCGGGTGACCACCTCGAACCCGCCGGTCAGCAGTTCCCGCAAGCACTCCACCACCGCCGGCCCGCCGCGGTCCTCGTACACCCCGCGGCTGGCCCGGTCGGACACCGTCACCACCCCGATGCGGATCGGCGGAGTCATGTCACTTCTCCTTCCGGTCGGCCGGCTTCGCCTGATCCTTCTCGGGCGGGTCGGCCGGCTTGAACGAGTTGAAGAATCGGTCCTTGTGCGGGGCCAGTTTGCCCTTCTCCTTGCCGGCCGCGATGAGGGTGAACACCCGATCCCCGACGATCATCACGCGGACGTACACGTGCAGCATCCCGTGCTTCGGGTCGGTCATGGTGCCTTCAATGTCCAGCGCCTCGTACTCGCCTACCTTCAGGAAGGTCTCCGGGCCGACGGTGAAGTTGGTGGCGTTCGCCTTGAAGTCCTCCAGTCCCAACTTCAACAGCCTCTTGTCCGTCGGGCGGATCGCCTTCATCGACTTGGGCAGGTCGGCGTAGTGTACGCCGAACCCCTGGGCGTTGAGCAACTGGAGGGCGGCGTACTCGTGGCTCTTCCCAGTGGTATCGTCCTTCCACTTGAACGTCTTCTCCTGCACGACCGGCTCGCCCGGGAAGTCGGCGGTGAAGGCCCCGTCCTTCGCGGTGTACGGCTTCCACTGGTTGGCCATGTTCACGAGGCCGAGCAGCCCGCAGCAGCCGCAGCAGCCGAACCCGCCGACGGCGAGCAGCAGCCACAGCCACCACAGCCCGCCGCCCTTCCGCCGCGGCGGGTAATCGCGGTCGTCGTCGCGGTCGGGGAAGCGGGGGCCGGTCGGCGGGGGGCCGGGGGTGTCGTCGTCCGGGAAGCGAGGGCTGCCGCGGTACGGCGGGGGCGGGGGCGGGGGCGGGGGCGGGGGCGGGGGCGGGGACGATCCGGTCCGCTCGTGCGGCGGGATGATTCGCCCGCACGCCCCGCACCGGATCGGCCGGTCGGCGAACTCGGGCGGCACCCCCAGCCACTCGCCGCACTGCGGGCACTGTGTTTCCTGCACGATCACCCCTCGCGGTCGGTCGGACCCGTCTGGGAAAGGGTAGGGCACAACCGTGGGGAAAGCCACCGGCCGGGGTGCAAGCGACCTCACCCCCTGCCCCTCTCCGCTTCGGAGTGGGGTGAGATTTCGCCGTGACAGTTGCCCGCCGGGTGGTACAATCACCCCTTCCTCTTTCCAATACCGGAGCTGACCCGATGGGGATTCAACACGCCCGCAAAGAGCTACGGAACGCCAAGAAGAAGCGCGTCCGCAAGCTCAAGCACAAACTCCGCAGCACCAAGAAGTACAAGAAGTGACACCCCGGCGGGCGAGCGATCGCCCGCCGAATCGTTAGAGCCGGATCATTTCGCCCCGCCCGCCCGGTCGGGTTCGTCACCCGGAGTGGTTTCCGCCAGAGCCGGCGGTACACTGTCGGCATCAGGTCTGCGGTTACGCCCTTCCCGGAGACGGCCATGCCGATCAAGGTGACGTGTTCGAACTGCGGCGGGGTTCTGCACGCCCCGGACGACGCCGGCGGGAAGCGGGGGCGGTGCCCGACGTGTGGGAACATCCTGCCCATCCCGGCGGTGGCCGGTGCCGGCGGGGGCGATGTGCCCGAACCACCACCGGCCGGGGGTGGGAAGCCGTCGTTCGCCGACTTCGCACTCGGTCCGACCGTCGGCCCGCCGCCGGCCACGGACCCCCGCGGCACCGCCCGTTCGTCGATCCCGTTCTCCAGCGGCGCGGCCGAACCGCCCGCGCCGCCGCAGCGAGCCAAGCCGCCGGCCGACCCGGCCGAACCCCGCCGCCCGGCCGACCCGTTCGCCCGCAAAGGGCCGCCGCCGGTGAAAGGGGCTCCGGCCGCGCCGACCGAGGGGGTGGTGAAAGGGTGGCGGTCGGCCCGCGGCGGGTTGGGGTGGGTGCAAGCGGCCAACTTCCTGCTGTTCATCCCGCTGGTGGTGCTGCCGGGCTACTACACCGCCGTCGAGGTGATGAAAGCGACCGCCGCCGACGGCAAGGCCGAACTCATCCCGTACCGCGACCCCGGCTACCTGGGGTTCAGCGGGCTCGATTCGAACGCCGAACTGCCCATCCTGGCGGGGGCGGCACCACTGTTGCTCGCCCTGCTGTTGAACCTGTTCGGCCGGCTCGGGTTCGCCGGCGCCCCGAAGCGGTCGGCCGTCGGCGGGCCGGCCATGCTGTCCGCGCTCGCCACCCTGTGGGCGCTCGGCGGGTTCGTCGCCCTCATCTTCCCGCCGGTGCTCACCTGCTTCGACCCGCAGATCGACCCGAAGGTGATCGGCCTGTTCGAGTGGGACACCTACCAGGGACTGGTACAGCGGGTGGGGCTGTTCTCCGGGGCGGCGGCGCTGGTGGTGGGTGAGTTCTGGTTCGCCTCGGCGGTCGGGCGGGTGGGGTCGGCCCTGGCGGACGGCAAGCCGGCTGCCCGCTCCACCCGGTACATGATGTGGCTCGGGCTGGCGGTCATCGGGCTGGTGGGCCTGGGGGCGTTCGTGCCCGGCCCGCAGTTCGGCGTTTGGGCGCCGGCGTACGAGCACCGCTCGACGGCCGAGGAGTTCCCCCAGTACCGCGGGCGGCAGGCGGTGGAGAAGAACCCGGCCTACGAGGTCGGCCGCGAGACGAACGAACTGTCCGCCGGCCAGTGGGAGAAGCACGTCGGCCCGCAGTTCGACGCGGCCGGGAAGTTTAAGGCTGTCATCCCCGCGGGGGTATTCCTCGTGGGCGGGTTGCTCGGCTTGCTGATGTACGTGCGGCTGGTCGGGGCCGGGCGGGGGGCGATTCGCGGCTGGCTGGACGCCCACGGCGGGACCGCCTGACCCCGGCGGCGGGGGTGACGGGAATGAGCCTGTTATTCTGCTGCCCGAGTTGCGGGGCCGGCCTGCGGGTGAACCCCGCCGCCGCCACGCTGGTGTCGTGCCCAGGCTGTGGTGAATTGGTGCGGGTGCCCCGCCTCCCGCACCCCCGCGAGGCCGCCACCGACGCCCCCACCCTTCCCCAACCTGTTCGCGACCGCGTCACCCGCGGGCTGGCCTCCCTGTCCGTCAGCGTCTGGGCGTTCGTCTCGGCGGCCGCATGCCTGGCGGTCTCGTTCACCCTCCGGGTGGTGGTCGGCCGCCTGCCCGCCGACGAGTACCCGCAGTGGCTGCCGCCGCTCCAGGTGGCACTGGCGAGTTGGTGGTTCGTGTCCGCGTGCGGCGGGTGCGTGTTCCGCGTGCGGGGCTACCTGCTCTGCCGCCGTGCCGCGGACGGCTACTCCCTCGGCCCGTGGGCGACGGCGGCGGCGATCGGTGCCGGCCTGTCCGCGGTCGGGGTGGTGGCGATGGTGCCGGCGGTCGTCGGCCGACCGGTGTTGGCGGTGCCCCCGCCGGCGGCCGGGTTGCTGCTCGTCGGCATGACCACCGGGCTGGTCGGCGTGCTCCTCGAATTCGCCTTCATGCCGGTGCTCAACCGCCTGCTGTGGGAGGCGTCCGGCTGGCAGGCGGCGTCCCAGACCGGGCGGTACGTGGTGGCGTTCGTGTTCGGGATGGTCGCCGTGATGGGGGCGCTGTGCCTGGGGGTGGCCGCCCTGGTGCTGACGGCCGGCGGGCGGGACATGAACCCGGACACGACCGGCGTGTCCGTTCAGGCGAAGGCGATCGCGGTGGTCGTCATCCTGGTGGTGAGTGGTATCGGCGGGTGGCTGACGTGGCGGTTCGCCCGCCTGCTGCGACTCGCCCGCCACGCCGTGAACACGCTGGAGCCGACTCCCGACCCGCCGGTGCCCAGCGGTGGTTGACCGCCAACCCACTTCGGAGCTTCTGTTGTCCGCGCCACCCCCGTCGCAGTTCCGCTCCGGCCTGTTGTTCGGCGTCGTCGCCTACGTCTGCTGGGGTGCGGTGCCCCTCTACTTCGCCCAACTGACCTCCGCCCCGGCCCTCGAAATCCTCGCCCACCGCATCCTCTGGTCGATGCCCCTGATGCTCGGGGTGGTCGCCCTCACCCCCGGCGGGTTCGCCGACCTCGGGAGAGTGCTCCGCTCGCCGAAGCTCGTCCTCGGCCTGCTCGGGTCGGCCCTGCTGCTCTCCGGCAACTGGCTGCTGTACATCTACGCGACCGTCAGCAAGCAGGTGGCCGAGGCCAGCCTGGGCTACTACATGATGCCGCTGGCGAACGCCCTACTCGCCACCGTGTTCCTGCGGGAGAAACTCCGCCGCCTGCACTACCCCGCACTCGCCCTCATCGCCGTCGGGGTGGCGGTGCCGTTCGTCGCGGCCGGCAAGTTCACCTGGTTGGCCCTCGCCCTGCCCTTCACCTTCGGCCTGTACGGGCTGGTGCGGAAGAAGCTGCCGGTGGACAGCGGTACCGGGCTGACGGTCGAAACCCTGTTGCTCAGCCTGCCCTGCCTGGGTGGGGTGGTTTGGTTCGTCGCCGGTGGCCTCGACCCGTTCGGCCAGTCCGGCGTGTTCGCCCGCCACTTGCCGACAACCGGCTGGCTGCTGTTCGGCGGGGTGGTAACGGTGGTGCCACTGTTCACCTACATCCTGAGCGTGCGGCGACTGCCGCTGCTCACCCAGTCATTCATCCAGTTCGTCTCGCCGACGGTACAACTGCTGCTCGCGGTCACCGTGCTCGGCGAACAGATGAGCTGGGACCGGTGGGTGGCGATGGGGTGCGTGTGGGCGGCGGTGGCGGTGTTCATCACCGACGCCGTGTTGTTCACACGGCGCACCCGGCAGACACGACCCAAACCGGCGGCACCGGTCCTCACGCTGAATTAGTCTCAGTCTCATGACCTCGCCCCACTCACGCGGCGGCTGGTTGTTTTCATTTCCACCACTTCACCCCCCTGGGGTCGGGGGGCGTCCCGTAAGTGCCGTCTCGATCTGATGTTGAGTGATAAGGTGTGGCCGAACCGGGCCAAACGCGCTGGGATTCCCCGCAATTTCGGCTCGGCGGCGGCGAACCCCTTGTTGACCGTGGCATATCGAAGTGATATCATTGCGATATGCCGGTCCACTCGGAGGGTTCGCCTGTGAAAGACCGCCAACTCAAACTCCTGTCCGGCTTCCCGCCCCTGTTCCTGTGGCTGCTGATGCTGGCCGGGGAGGTCGCGCTGGTGGTGTACACCATCGCCACGAAGGACACGACCTGGGTTTGGGGAATCATCGGGCTGGGGGTTCTGGTGTTGCTCTTGCCGTTCGGGTTCGTCATCAACAACCCGAACCAGGCGAAGGTGGTGCAGTTGTTCGGCCGGTACGTCGGCACGCTGACGGACGTCGGGTTCTTCTGGGGCAACCCGTTCTACTGGCGGAAGACGGTATCCATGCGGGTGCAGACGTTCGAGACCGGGGTGGAGAAGACGGCGGAGGTGAAGGACGCGACCGGCAAGGTGCTGCAACAGGCGACCAGCCGGCGGATGCCGAGCAAGGTGAACGACAAGGACGGTACGCCGATCGAGATCGCGGCGGTGGTGACGTACCAAGTGGTCCACCCGGCCGAGGCGGTGTTCACGGTGGACAACTACGAGGAGTTCATCCGGGTGCAGAGCGACGCCGCCCTACGGAACCTGGCCAGCCAGTACCGGTATGACGCCCGCGCGGAGGACGAATACAGCCTTCTCGCTCACATCGACGAGGTGGCCAGCCGGTTGCAGGCGGAGCTGCAACAGCGGATGACCCAGGCGGGCATCCAGGTGTTGCGTGCCCAGATCAGCTACCTGGCGTACGCGGCGGAGATCGCCGCGGCCATGCTCCAGCGGCAGCAGGCGACGGCCATCGTGGCCGCCCGGCGGGTGATCGTGGAGAACGCGGTGGGCATGGTCGAACACGCCCTGGCCGACCTGACCGCGAAGGGGCTGGT
Source organism: uncultured Fimbriiglobus sp. (assembly GCA_964390195.1). GTDB lineage: Bacteria > Planctomycetota > Planctomycetia > Gemmatales > Gemmataceae > JALHQU01. Next base: position 24,027 of record CAYMHO010000054.1, read on the forward strand.
GGACCTCGACCCGGAGCGGAAGGCGGCGATGGTGAGCAACCTGCTGGTGGTGCTGTGCGGGCACAGCGTGCCCCAGCCGGTGCTCAACACCGGCACCCTGCACAACTAACCCTCCCCGCCGCGGGGTTTTGGCCCCGCGGCCTTTTCCAACGGAGGTGCGTCATGTTCCATTCGTGTCTCCTCGTCGTCCTGGCACTCGGTGCCGACCCGACGACCGAGGCGGTCGAACTGAAGACCGACACCGGCACCCTGTACGGCACCCTCGACTTGCCCGCCGGCCCCGGCCCGTGGCCGGTGGTCGTCCTGCACGCCGGGTCCGGGCCGACCGACCGCGACGGCAACAACCCGCAGATGAAGAACGACGCGCTCAAACGGGTCGGGCACGCACTCGCCGGAGGGGGCGTCGCCTGCCTGCGGTACGACAAGCGGGGGATCGCCGCCAGCGCCAAGGCGATGGGCAAGGAGGAAGACCTCCGCCTGACCACCTACGCCGACGACGCCACCGCCTGGGCGGAACTGCTCCGGAAGGACAAACGGTTCGGGAAGGTCGGGTTCGTCGGGCACAGCGAGGGGTCGCTGATCGGCGCGGTGTCCGGTCGGAAGGCCAACTACGACGCCTTCGTGTCGCTGTGCGGGCCGGGCCGCAAGTTCGCCGACCTACTCCGCGAGCAGTTGAAAAAGTTGCCGACGGACTGGTACGACAAGTGCGCCGTCATCATCACCGACCTGGAAGCGGGGAAGGAGGTGGCGGACGTGCCGAAGGAGCTGGCGGCCCTCTTCCGGCCGAGCGTGCAGCCGTACCTGATCTCGACGTTCAAGCCCGACCCGGTGAAGGAGCTGGCCGCCCTGAAATGCCCCGTGCAGGTCGTCTCCGGCGGCACCGACATCCAGGTGAAAGAGGAGGATTTCAAATTGCTGGCGGGGAGCAAGAAGGGCGTGAAGGCGGTGCGGATCGAGTCGATGAATCACGTCCTGAAAGAGGTGAAGTCGGACGAGCCGAAGGACCAGTTGGCGAGTTACACCGACCCGGAGTTGCCCCTCCATCCGAAGTTGGCGGACGAGCTGATCGGCTTCCTGAAGGCCGAACTGGCGGCCAAGTGAGCAGCGAACCGTCCCAGGCGAGGAGCACCCATGCCGAAGAAGGAAGCGGCGAAATTCCTGCTCCGGCTCGACCCGGCGGTGATGGCGGCGGTGAAACGCTGGGCCGAGGCGGAGTTGCGGTCGGTGAACGGGCAGATCGAGTACATCTTGAGGGAAGCGCTGGCGAAACGCGGGGTGAAGCTGACCGACCCGCCGGAGGGCGACCCGGACGAGCCGCGACCGTCAGTGAGTGGGTGATTCTACCCCGCTCCCTGGCGGTCGCGGCGCGTCGGTCACTTCCCCTCGGCGGCGGCGGCGAGGCGTTCCTGCTTGTCGTGGGCGACGAGCGGTTGCACCAGGTGGTCCACCTCACCGGCTAGCACGTCTTGCAGCTTGTACACGGTCAGCTTGATGCGGTGGTCGGTGACCCGCCCGTCGGGGTAGTTGTAGGTGCGGATCTTCGCCCCCCGCTCGCCCCCGCCGATGAGCGTCCGCCGCATGTCCGACCGCGCCTTGTGCACCCGCGCCTGCTGCTGCTCGTACACCCGCGTGCGGAGCACCCGCATCGCCTGTTCCTTGTTCTTCGTCTGGCTGCGGCCGTCCTGGCACTTCACCTCGACCTGATCCGCGGTCCCCTTCCGGTACCAGATGCGGACGGCCGATTCCGTCTTGTTCACGTGCTGCCCGCCCGCCCCACCGGCCCGCATCACTTCGATCTGAAGGTCGGACGGGTTGATCTGCACATTCACCTCGTCCGGCTCGGGCATCACCCCGACGGTGGCCAGGCTGGTGTGAATCCGCCCTTGCGTCTCGGTTTTCGGCACCCGCTGCACGCGGTGCCCGCCGCTCTCGAACCGCAGCGCCTGGTAAACACCATCTCCGGTGACACTTAGCACCACTTCCTTGAACCCGCCGGCGTCGCCGGGGGTGTGGTCGATCTCCTCCACCCGCCACCCTTTGGTGCGGGCGTACCGGGTGTACATGTCGAGCAGGTCGCCGGCGAACAGCGCCGCCTCGTCACCGCCCTCGCCGGCGCGGATTTCCAGGATGAGCTTGTCGAAGTCTTCGGTCGGGTCCACCAGCAGCTGGTCTTCGATGCGGTCCTTGAGGGCCTCCCGCTTAGGCCGGAGCGCGGCCAACTCCTCCTCGGCCATCTGTCGCATCTCGGCGTCGGACTCGATCAGCATCGCCTCGGAGTCGGCGATCTGCTTCTCCAGGCTCAAGAACTCCTGGTACGGCAGCACCAGCTTGCGGAGCGAGCCGTGTTCCTTCGCCACCGCCGCCGACTTGTGCTGGTCGGCGGCCACGGCCGGGTCTTCGAGCTGGCGTTCCAGTTCGCGGAAGCGGGCGAGTTTCTGTTCCATCACCGGCCACATCGGAAGCCCCTCCCGGTTCGGGCGAACCCGGCCCGCAAGGGCCGCGGGTGCCAGTCACAAGCGGTTGGCACCCGCGGCCCTTGCGGGCCGGGTTCGCCATTCACCCCATCAACGGCCCAGGGGCCGGCCGCGGGTGTGCCCCCGCCGCCGACCCCTGGTGCGTGTGCCGAAGCTAGCTCTTGGCGGCGGTCCGCTGGAACTTCTTCTGGAACTTCTCCACCCGCCCGGTGGTGTCGATGAACGACATCTTGCCGGTGAAGAACGGGTGGCTGGCGCTCGAAATCTCGATCTTGTACAGCGGGTATTCCTTGCCGTCTTCCCACTTGATGGTCTGCTCGGTCTGGACGCACGAGCGGGTGAGGAACGACACGTTGGCCGACACGTCGTGGAACACCACCGGCCGGTAGTTCGGGTGGATGCCCTTCTTCATGATTCCGGGTCCGAGAATGCGTGGGGGTTCACAGAAGAATTGATGATAGCGGCGGGCGGCGGGAGGGCAAGTGCCTGGACAGGCGAACCCCGACCGCCAAGTCGGCGGGTGGCGTGGTCAATCACCTCGGGGGCTGAACCCGCCACCCACGGCCCAGGCGGGCCGGGTTCGCCCGGATCCCGGCACCCGGTCAGTTGGTCTTCCCCCCACCCGCCGCCCTGGGTATTTGCCGTCACTTCGGGGAGTTTTCCGGCGTCCGCCGTGGGGGTTGGCATGGCTGGGGTGAACACCTCCGGTCGGGTTCGGGTCGCGTTGTCGCTGGCCGTCGGCGTCCTGCTGGCCGGGAACGCCCTCGCACAGCCCGGCGCCGTCGCCCCGCCCCCGCCGATGTTCGGCAGTCCGCCGACCACGCTGGGTAAGCCGAACGAGTTCGCCCCGGCCGTCCCGCCGGTGCCGGCCGCCCCGTCGCCGACCGAAACCCTCATCCAACAGCCGTTCGGCGACCCGCTCCCGCCGCTGCCGGGGTCGGTCGAAGATCACTACCAGCAAGAACTCGCCGCCCGCCGGGCCTTCCAGACGGGCACCTGGCAGGGGACGATCATCACCGCCTTCCCGAACTCCCTCCTGTGGGAGCCGCCGCTGGCCGTGAAGAAAGACCCGCGGATGCAGTTCCTGTCGAGCGACCTGCCGAACTACCGCGGCAGTTACACCATCGACACCGCCATCGGCATGACGATGGGTCTGTACCGGCTGGAGTACGAGGGGGCCGACTTCGCCACCCAACTCGACATTTTCGGCGCCGTCACCACCCGTTTCACCCCGGACGACCTGATCGCCGCCGACTACCGGTTCGGCTTCCCGGTCACCTTCCGCTGGGGGTGGTGGCAGGCGAAGGTGGCGTACGAACACACCAGCACCCACCTGGGGGACGAGCTGATCAAGGAGTTCGGCACCCGCCCGCGGGCGTTCGCCAAGGACGAACTGGTGATCGGCCTCGGGCGGTTCGTGTACGACAACCTGCGGGTGTACGGCCACTTCGGGTACGCGTTCGGCTTCCAGGTGCCCGACCGCGAGGGGACGAGCCGGGAGAAAGCGCGGTTCGACCTGGGGGCGGAGTGGTTCCTGCGGTGCCCGACCGGCTGGCAGGGGACGCCGTTCGCGGCGGTGAACGTGGAGTGGCGGGGCGACCAGGGGTACACGCCGAACTACACCTTTCAGGCCGGGTGGTTCTGGCGGAACCCGACCCAGCGGCTGGGTACCTTCCGCCTGTTCGTCGAGCACTACCGCGGGAGCAGCCCGTTCGGCCAGTTCATGACCACCCGCGAGCAGTTCACCGCTTTCGGCTTCGGGTTCGATTATTGAGGTCGTCATCATGCCCCGCCTCGTGCTCGGCAGCCGGAACAAGAAGAAGCTCGGCGAGCTGGTCGATCTGCTCGGCGACTTGGGCGTCGAGTTGACCGACCTGAGTCCGTACCCGGACGCTCCCGAGGTGGACGAGACCGGGGTCACGTTCGAGGAGAACGCCCGACTGAAGGCGACGCAGTTGGCCCCGGTGCTCGGCGAGTGGGTACTCGGCGAGGACAGCGGGCTGTGCGTGCCGGCACTCGGCGGGGAGCCGGGGGTGTACTCCGCTCGCTACGCGGGGAAACACGGTGACGACGCGGCCAACAACGCCAAACTTCTGGCGGAGTTGTCTGGCAAAACGGGCGACGCGCGGGCGGCATACTACGTCAGCACGGCGGCACTCGCGAACCCGGCCGGCGAAGTGATCGCGGTGGTCGAAGGCCGCTGCTGGGGCGTGATCGGCACCGAAGCGAGAGGGGCGGGCGGGTTCGGGTACGACCCGCTGTTCATCGTGCCCGAGTACCACGCCAGCTTCGGCGAACTGAGCAACCGTGTGAAACACGCCCTCAGCCACCGCGGGCGGGGAATCGCCAAGTTGCGTCCGGTGCTGCGGAAGGTGTTCGACATTTGATCGTGTTGGAGTTCACGCTTCAGCGTGACCTGTGGGGACGATCACGCTTTACAGTAGTT
>CAYMHO010000055.1:0-28132 GCA_964390195.1 uncultured Fimbriiglobus sp.
CGAGGGGAACGAGCGGATGGCCCGCCGGCGGAAGCTGCAACTGGTGGACGAGGAGCCGGCCGGCGGGTGCGGCGGCGGGCAGCAGGCCGAACGCCCGCGGTCGGACATCCTCAGCCTGCCCATGATGAGCCCGCCACAGCAGGCCGCGAACGGATAGGTTGACGCGGCCGACATTCAGCCGCACGATGGAAGCCGAAACGACACGATCCGATCAGATCATTTCTCTGACGAATCGTGCCTCATCGGCTTTGATCGTGCGGCTTGTTCTTTTCCTGGTGTCCCATGCGCATCGGCATCGCGTTCACCCTCAAGCCGGACGCCCCGCTCCCGGTCGGTGCCCCGGACGACGCGCACGAGGAGTTCGACAGCCCGACCACCATCGCCGCCATCGCCGACGTGCTCAAATCGCTCGGCCACACCGTGACGGAACTGGGCGACGGCAAGCCGCTCGTCGAGAAGCTGCTGGCGTCCACGCCCGAGTTCGTGTTCAACATCTCCGAGGGGGAAGGGGTCGGCCGCAACCGCGAGGCCCGCGTACCCGCCGTCTGTGAACTGCTCGGCATCCCGTACACCGGCTCCGACCCGCTCACTCTGGCGGCGGCGCTCGACAAGGACATGACCCGTCGCATCGTCGGCGAGGCGGGCGTGACCATCCCGAAGGGGTTCGTCCTGAACCCGCCGCCCACCCCCTACGACGGCGACGGGGCCGAGTTCCCGGCACTGCTCGAAGTGCACGGCCTCACCTTCCCGGTCATCGCCAAGCCCGTCTGCGAAGGCTCCAGCAAGGGCATCCGCAACCGCTGTCTGGTGCGGACTGCCGAGGAGTTCGCCCCGGTGCTGGTGGAGTTGTGGGCGAACTACCGCCAGCCTGTGCTGGTGGAAGAATTTATCTCCGGCGACGAAGTGACGGTCGGCATCCTGGGAAACGACCCGCCCGAGGTGTTGGGCTGCATGAAGGTGGTGCCGAACACGCCGAGTGCGGAGTTCGTGTACAGCCTGGAGGTGAAACGGAACTGGGAACAACTCGTCACCTACGAGTGCCCGGCGAAGCTGCCGAAGCCGGTGCAACTGGCGCTGGAGCAGGAGGCACTCGCTGCGTACGAGGCGATGGGCTGCCGCGACGTCGCCCGCATCGACTTTCGCATACGGGACGGGGTGCCGTACTTCATCGAGGTGAACCCGCTGCCCGGCCTGAACCCCATCTGGAGCGACCTGATCCTGATCGCCAAGGCGGTCGGCAGCAGCCACGCCGACGTGATCGGGCGGATTCTGGCGGCGGCGGTGGCACGACAATAGACGAGCCGCGACCGCGAGGGAGCGGGTGTTCAATCACCCGCTCCCTCGCGGTCGCGGCTCGTGACGATGTCACCGGATGTTGTTGTTGAACCGCCCCAGGTTGACTTGCGGGATGGCGGTGCTGCCGGTGGGCGGCAGCTTCACCCCGGCGTACGGGTCGGCAGGGCCGCCGGGGGCGTTCGGCTGCTCGTTCGGGATGCGGGGCGGGGGCAGGCTGAGCCCGCGGGCCTTCAACACCTCCGCCCCGGCGATGATCTCCTCGGCCGACCGCGGCACCGCCGGCTGCAACTCCAGATGCACCCGCCGCACGTCCTCGATGCGGAACGGCCAGAGCACCTCGGCGAACAGGTCCAGGCCGGGGTAGTCCCACCACTTCGGCTCGAACGTCACCAACTGGTTGAGCGGCTCGTAACCGGGTGCGGTCGCGCGGAACTCCCGCTTGCCGGTGTACACGTAAGCCGCGTCCACCGGTGTGGGCCCGAGCGGCTGCCCGTCCACCTCGACAGCCGCCCCCGGCGCGTTGGTGGTGACGACGAACCGCCGGTCCACGCACCCGGCGTTCAGCAGGGCGGCGGCGGCGAGCGCGACGAAGGGCCACCGGCGGGCGGGCATGCGGTTGGGTTCCGGTACGAGGGAGGGCGGGCGAATAACATCCGGGCCGGCACGCCGTCAAGGCGGGGTTGCGGGTGAATTGCCCCGCTCGCATCCGCGTTCTACGGTTCGGCAGAGGGGGTTCGCCATGAACTGTCGGAACTGCGGGGCGGCCATGCAGCCGGTGGGCGGGGCGGCGTACTTCCGCTGCCTGCACTGCGGCACGTTCGACTTCCCGGCCGCCACCGACGAGGGCGTCGCCACCGTCGGCGAGGCGAGCGAGTTCGGCTGCCCGGTGTGCCAGCAGTCACTCGGCAAGGCGGCCATCGAGGGGCACCCCATCTTCTATTGCGGCACCTGTCGCGGGTTCCTCACCACCAACCCGTCGTTCTCCGCCATCCTGCTGCACCGGCGGGCGAAGCGGGGTGACCAGCCGTCCGTCCCCCGCAGCCTCGACCCGTCCGAACTGCGACGGCGGGTCGGCTGCCCGCGGTGCAAGAAGGGGATGGACACCCACCCGTACGGCGGCGGCGGGAACGTGGTCATCGACACCTGCCACCGCTGCCACCTGGTGTGGCTGGACGCCGGCGAGATGGAGACCATCGCCCGCCACCGCCCGAAGGAGGGCACCGCCGGGCTGCTCCTCCCGCTGACGGCCCAGAAGTCCGAGGAGCCGCCCCAAACCGGCTGGCGGTGGGGCGACGCCGACGACTGGCGGCAGTGGGACGAACCCCGCCGGTACGACGACATCTCCGACGGCGTCACCATTCGCGACCTGTTCCGCTTCCTGTTTTGAGTTGGACCTCACCCCCCGTCCCCCTCGCCATGTCATGGAGAGGGGGTGTTCAAGACGCGCACCTTGCCGATCACTTCGCATCGGTGTCAGAACCTCCGCAGGTTGAACACCCCCTCTCCATGACATGGCGAGGGGGACGGGGGGTGAGGTCTGGGCTACGGCATACAACATCCCCACCTCTCCCCGGAGCGTGCCCATGCGCCGCCTGTTCGCACTCCTGCTGCTCGCCTGCCCGGTGTTCGCCGCCGACCCGCCGAAACCCGACAAGGACGGGTTCGTCCCGCTGTTCAACGGCAAAGACCTGACCGGGTTCGTGAACGTCAACTGCGGGCCGAAGACGTGGACGGTGAAGGACGGCGTCCTCATCACCAGCGGCACGCCCATCGGCCTGCTGCGGACGGAGAAGCAGTACGAGAACTTCGAGTGCGAGTTCGAGTGGATGCACGTGAACACGAAGGAGGTCGGCAACAGCGGCTTCTTCGTGTGGTGCGACCCGCTGCCCCAAGTGGGCGGGCCGTTCACCCGCGGCATCGAGGTGCAGGTGCTGGTGAATTACCCGAAGAACGACTGGGCGACCAACCACGGGGACGTGTTCAGCGTGAGCGGGGCGAAGTGCGTGCCCGACCGCCCGCACCCGACCAAGAAGGGGCTGGAGCGGTGCCTGCCGAGCGAGGAGCGGTGCAAGGGCGGGGGCGAGTGGAACCACTACCGGGTGGTGGCGAAAGACGGGGCGATCAAGCTGAGCGTGAACGGCAAGGAGGTGAGCGGGGTGAGTGAGTGTACGCCCCGCAAGGGCTACCTGTCGTTCGAGAGCGAGGGGGCCGAGTGCCACTTCCGCAACGTGCGGATCAAGGAACTGCCGACGAGCAGCCCGAAGGCGGAACAAATCGCGGAAGTGGATCAAGGGTGGAAGCCGCTGTTCAACCACACCGACCTGACCGGGTGGAAGACCGAAGACGGGGCGTGGAAGGTGGAAGGCGGGGTGCTCAAGTGCGTCGGCAAGGCGGGCCTGTCGGTGGCGAAGCTGCCGGACGACTTCGAACTGATCTTCGATTGGAAGGGGCCGGAGGAGATCACGCTGAAGTCGTCCGGCGGAACTCTGACTGCCAAGACGAAGAAGGCGGGGCAGTGGCAACGGGAGCGGACCGGATTCCCGGGCACCGGCCCGAGCCCGAGTTTGACGTTCACCGCGGCCGACAAACTGGATCTGCGGAACGTCTACATCCGCGACCTGAGCAAGAAGTGAGGGCCGCCCCGTGCGCGTGCTGACCGGCCGCAAGAAGCCGATCGCCAACCTCTCGTACTCGCCCGACGGTCGGCGGCTCGCCGTCGCGTCCGACGGCAGGGTGGCGGTGTGGGACCTCGCCGACGGGCGGACGCTCGCCGAGTACACCCTGCCGGGGATGTTCCCGCTGCAGGTGAAGGCGGCGTTCCACCCCGGTGGTGAGCTGCTCGCGGTCGCGCACGAGCGGGCCGAACTGGTCGATCTGGCGACCGGCCGGCGGGACAAGCTGCCGGGGCAGGGGGCGCTGTTCAACACCCTCTCCTTCTCGCCGGACGGGCGGGAGTTGGTCGGCGGCGGGGACCACTTCTTCCGCTGGGACGTGGAGGCGCGGGCGAAGCTGCCCGCCCCCAAGTTGCCGGCGGTCAAGGGGTCGGCGGGAACCACCTGGCCGTCAGCCGCGTTCGCCCCCGACGGCACGCGGTTCGCGGTCAGCCGGCGGGCGTGGTGCCGGCCGACGAACGTGAACACCACCGCCGTGTTCGACCGGGCCACGCTCGCGCCGCTCGCCCGGTTCGAGGCCGCCGGGCACGACACCAAGCGGCTGGCGTTCAGCCGGGACGGCCGGCTGCTGGCGGCGGCGAGCGGGCCGGTGCTGCGGGTGTACGACCTGACCGCCGGGGCGGAAGTGGCCGTCCTGCAAGTGGGGAAGCTGCATTTCATGACCGCCGCCTTCGCCCCGGACGGCCGCTCGCTCGCGACGGTGAGCAAAGACCGCACGGTGCGGTTCTTCGACGTGGCCACCTGGGTCGCCGCCCGCACCTACGATTTCGACGTCGGCCCGCTGCTCGACCTGGCGTTCGCTCCCGACGGCCTGACCGCCGCCGTGGCCGGCGACACCGGTCGGGTGCTGCTGTTCGACCTGGAGTGACAACTCACCGGGCGAACCGACATCGATCGCGGTTGCCCGCCGGCAGGCGGTGCGGGAGAATGGGAACACGAACCGACGGAGCCGACCATGACCCCGACCACCACCGATGATCTGCCCGCCGACCTGGTGGAGCGGGTGAACGCACTTTCCCCGGCCGCGAAGGATAAGCTGTTCCACTTGCTGGTGGGCGAAGAGGGTGCAATCGCGGCCGTCGAGATGATCGTCGTGACCACGGAGGTGTCCCGTGTTTGACCAGGAGCAGATCGGGTTGTTCCTCCAACGGCTTCTGATGGTGGCCGGCGGGTTCGCCGCCGGCTACCTGCTCACCTGGCTGGCGTGCGTCGGGTTCGACAAGACGGTCATCAAGGGCAAGTCGCCGGACGGCCTGCACAAGTGGGCGCGGCGGATCGGCGGGGCGGTGGTCGCGCTGGTGGTGGCGTTCTTCCTGTTCCGCGGCGGTACCGGCACTGGCGACGGCACCGGGAACGGGGCCAACACCGGTACCGCCACCGGCCCGACCAGCCAGCAGACCACCCAGTCCCCGAACACCACCCCCTTGCCGCCGAAGGTGGAGGTGGACACCGCCCCGGTGTACGTGACCGTGTACGCCGGCAAGGCGGTGGAGGCGAACAGCGAGAAGTTCTACGCCCTCGGCGACCCGCCCGGCGGGAAGGTGAAGCTGGACGACGTGACGGCGGCGGTGCAGGCGGCGAAGAAGGACAAGAAGGGGGTGCTGCTGGTGTACACCCTGGACGACACCGCCAGCACCGGAACCCAGCCGTTCAACGTGCTGGAGGCCGAGGCGAAGCGGTTGGGGGTGGAACTGGTGTCGCGGGCCGGTTTCGAGAAGCTGATGCGGAAGTAGCGGCTGGACGGCCGACCACCCATTGCACCGGCCGGCCGTGGCGCTACATTACCGTCATCACACCCAACAGGAGTTCGCCGTGAGCATCGTCCGCGTGGGCATGGCCGAGAACAAGAAGTACGCCACCGGGTTCGACGCCATCTTCGCCAAGAAGAAGGCCGCCAAGAAACCGGCCGCCGCGGCCAAGAAGCCGACCGCCAAGAAGAAGGCGAAGAAGAAGTGACCCAAGTCGGTGCCGCCCGGCAGGCGGCACCGACTCATTCACTCGTCCGGTTCGCCGCCGGGCACGTCGCCCTCGGTCTGACCCCCGCGGGCGATCGCCTTGCCGGTGTCGATCCGCTCGCCCCGCTCCTCGGCCGGTGTCGTTTCCGGCGTCTTGGTGCCGGGCGGGTGGGGCGGCTCGGCCGGCGGGTTCGGCCTCTGGGGTTGGCCGACCGCGTCTTTCGGTTTCGGGGTCACGGGTGAATCCTCCTGACCCCCGATCAGCGATTCCGGTGCCAACGGGGGCGGCCATGGACGGCGGGATCATCGTCGCGGGCAACCCGTTCGCGGTGCTCACCCTGATCGCCGCCCCGGCCGTGCTGACGAACGCCTCGGCGGTCATGTCCCTGTCCACGTCCAACCGCTTCGCCCGGGCCATCGACCGCGCCCGCGGGCTGGCCAAAGAGCTGCAAACGAAAAAAGACCCGCCCGACCACCAGACCGCCCTCCGCCTCCGCCAACTGGGGTACGCCAACCGCCGGGCCATGCTGCTGGTGCGGGCGCTCACCGCCTTCTACCTGTCGCTCGGGGCGTTCGCCGCCGCCGCCATCACCTCGCTGGTCGGGGCGGTGGTGGTCATGCTCGGGGCGGACGGGGCGGCGGTGGTGGCCGAACTGATCGCCCTGGTGGTCGGGGCGGTGGGGGTGGGCGGGCTGGTGATCGGGTCGGGGGTGCTGGTGTACGAGACGCGGCTGACCCTCGCCATCATCCGCGAAGAAACACAGATCATCGCCACCGAACTGCGGGTGGGCGTGCCGACCGGCAAGGCGGCCGAGCCGAAACCGGGGTCGGGCGGCTGATCAGGCCAAACTCTTCCGCTTCCCCTTCGGCTTGTCGGCCGGCGGCGGGCCTTCGCACAGGGGCACGCTCGGCGACGGCTCGTTCAGCACCTCGGCGAGTGTCGTGTCGCGGAAGGCGGCTTCGACCGACGCCAGTGCGTCGTCCAGCCGCTTGTGCAGCGGGCACAGCGTCACCCCGTGCGACTTCAGCCCGAGCGGGCACTCGCGGATGCGGCCGACCGGCTCGACCGCGTTCACCACCTCCAGGATGGTCAGCTCGGCCGGCGACTTCACGAGAGCCATCCCCCCGCCGACACCCCGCTGGGAACTCACCACCCCGCCGCCCACCAGTTTCTGCAGCACCTTCGACAGGTACGGCTTGGGCACCCGGGTGGCGGTCGCGATCTGGTCGGTGGTGCGGGCGGCCGGCGCCTGCCCGGCCAGGTAGGCGACCGCCCGCAGGGCGTACTCGACGGTGGACGAGAACCACGTCTTGCCCGGTTCGGCGTCGTCGGGGACGAAAATGGACCTTGACATCCTATTTATCTCTGCCATGCTGAGCTTACTGGATGTGAGCGTCCAGAATTCTCCCACCGCCGGCCGCGGCTGTCAAGTCGCCCGGCCCCGCCGAGGACGTGAGATGAAGCGGATCGACGAGCCCCGCCTGGAGAGCGACCTGGGGTACCGGTTCGGGTACGTGGCCGAGTTCATGGGGTTCGGGGCGGACGACATCGCCGCCGTCCACGCGGCCGCCCCGGCCCTCGCCCCGCTGGTGCCGGGGCTGGTGGACGCGGTGTACGCCAAGCTGCACTCCCAGGACGCCACCTGGCGGCACTTCCTGCCGCGGCAGCACGGGTACGCCGGGGCGGTGCCGGCCACCCTCGACACCCTCACCCCGGACCACGAGCAGATTCAGTTCCGCAAACAGCACCTGACCCGCTACCTGGTGAACCTGGTCACCAAACCCTACGACGGGAAGATGTTGGACTACCTGGACATGGTGGGGAAGATTCACACCAACAAGGCGGGGTCGAAGGACATCAGTGTGCCCCTGGTGCAGATGAACGCGCTGATGGGGTTCGTGGCCGACGCCCTGACCGCGACGATCCTGGGGCTGGGGTTGGACCGGGTCGCCGAGGTCCGCACCCTGCGGGCGTACAACAAGCTGCTGTGGGTGCATAACGACCTGATCGCCCGGCACTACCAGGCGGCGTAAGGTGGGCTGCTCGCTCCGCGAGTGGACTTCTATCCGGCTCGCGGGGCGAGCAGCCCACAGGGTGCCGCCCGGCAGGCGGCGCCTGCCGTTACCGCCCTTTGGCCGCCGACTTTTTGGCCGCCGCCTTCTTCGGGGCGGCCTTTTTCACCGCCTTCCCGGTCACCGCTTTCTTCACCGTGCTGGTGGCCTTCTTGGCGGTGGCGGTCGTTTTTTTCGCCGCCGTTTTGACCGCCTTCTTCGCGGCGGCCGGGGCGGCTTTGACCGCTTTCACCGTCTTCTTCGCCGCCTTTTTGGCCGCGGCCGGCAACTTCTTGGCCTTCGCCGCCGCCTTCTTCACCACCGCCTTGGCCTTCTTCACCGTCGCCTTCGCCGCCGGCACCACGTCGGCCGGGTTGACCGTGGCCCCGACCACCCCGCCGATCACCGCCCCGACCGCCGCCCCGGCCGGCCCGAGGAGCGACCCGACCGCCGCCCCCGCCGCGATCCCGCCCACCGTGCCCGCCGCCGACCCGCCCTCCGCGGCCGGTTCGGCCGCCGCCGCTACCGCCCCTTCCGGTTCGGCCGGTTTGTCGCTCTCGTCCGCCATGATGGAACGCCCTCGTGGAAGATGTGACCCGATCCCGTGCCCAACCCGCACGCAACCCTAATGCCGAGCGGGCGGGTTGTCGAACGGCCGGCGGGGGCGACGGGGAGGAAACCGCGGCGGGCGGGCGGAACGGACGGCAAAGGCGATGGGGTCGGTGGCGGGGTCGGCAAAGTACTCCGCACCCACCGGGTGCGGTTCGATACTCCGCACCCACCGGGTGCGGAGTACTTTGGGCAGGCGGCAGCTACTTCTTCAACTCGGTTCGCACCCGGGTCATCCACCAGTGCAACTCCAGCAGGCTGGAGGCGGCATACCCGGGGTAGTCCGGGTCGGTGCCCTTCGACACGTTCGTAAGCAACTCCTCACTCCGGGTCAACTCGGCCTCCACCGCCGCCCGCGTCTGGTCGGTCGGGGCGGCCCGGTGAGCGGCCAGGGCCGTGAGCAGGTGGGACACCCGCGCGAGCGGGGTGTTCCGCTTGGTGTCGATCACCTTCGGCAGGAAGTTGTCCGGCGGTTGGCCGAGCGCCACCGCGCAGGCGGCGCGAGCAAGGAACAGGTGGTCGTTCGCCTGGGGTGTCGGTTTCCCCTTCGCCAGCAGGGCGTCCAGCCGGTCGGCCTCGCGGCTCACGTCCCCGCCGGCCGCCACCACCGCCCGCGCCCGGTACGCCACCACGTCCGGCTCGACCGACTTGCCGAGTGCTTTCTCAACCGCCTCGGCGACGGCCTTCCGGTCGGCCTCGGGGGCGGTGGCGGCGCGGAGCAACAACCCCCACGCCCGGTTCGTGTCGTCCAGCCCGGACAGTTTGGCGAACGTGTCGGCGACGGGTGGGACGGCCGGGTAGTCCCGACGGACGGCGAGCAGACGGAGCAGGTGGCCGTGCCGGTCGCGGCGGAGGGACGACCCCTTCGCCCGTTCCTGGTGGGCGACGGCGGCGCGGAACTGTTTCTCCGCCTCGGCGTGCCGTCCGGCGGCCCACTCCACCCGCCCCAGGCAGACGAACGAGTAGGCGATCACCTCCGGGTCGGTCGCCTTTCGCACCTCGGGCTTTTCGGCGTCCCGGCACGTCTGGCGGAGGAGCGGTTCGGCCTCTTCGTACAGCTTCCGCCCGGCCAAGGCGGTGGCGAAGTTGTGCTTGTGGCTCCAGCGGTCGCCGGGCGTCCAGCGGTCGTCCGGGGTGGCGAACAGCTCGGCGTACACCTCGCGGGCGAGGGTCAGGTCGTCCAGGGTGTCGAGCTGGTAGGCGAGCTCGGCCAGGTGCTCGTGGTGGGCGGGGCGGCGGCGGTACTCGGCCAGGGCCTGCCCCCCCAGGTCGGTCGCCTCCCCCACCTTCCCGCACCGGACGGCGATGCACCCGGCGGCGGCGAGCAGCTTGAACCGCCACGGGGCGTCTTTCCCGTACCGCCTGGTGGACGCCCCCAGGGCCTCCGCCATCAGCCCCCACGCCTCGTCCTTCTTCCCGCCCTTCACCAGGATCTTGGTGTACGCGTCGATCAGGGTGAGCGCCTTCGGGTGCTCCAGCCCGGCCGTCTTGCGGCACAGGGCGACGGCGTCGCGGAACGCGGCCTCGGCCTCGGCCGGCTGGCCGGCGTTCCGGTGGGTGATGCCCAGTTCGGCCAGGGCGAGCACCAGGTACACGTGCTCCGACCCGAGCGACTCCTTGAGCAGGGCCACCGCCTTCTGGAACCGGGCCACGGCCATCACCGGGAAGCCGGCGTGCCGCAGTGTCAGCCCCTGCTGGTACTCGATGCCCGCTTTGACCGTCGGCTCGTTCGTCACCCCCTCGGCGGTGAACACCTCCAGGGCCGGCTTCATGGCCACCAGCCCGTCGGCCGTCTTGCCCGCGCCGAAGTGCGCCGCCGCCAGCACCAGCCGGACGACCGCCGTCTGCCGGTGCTTCTCGCCGAACACCTTCACCCGGACGCGGACCGCCTCGCGGGCGTACCCCTCCGCCCGGTCGTCCTCCATCGCCAGGTAGGTGCCGGCCAGCCGGTAGCACACGTCGGACGCGGCGGCGGTGTCGGTGGTGCCGTTCGCCCGGTGCTCGGCGTGCAACCCGACGAGCATCCGCTCGGCGTCGATCAGGTCGCCGTGTTCGGCGTAGAAACAGGCCAGGTTGTACCGGCTCAGGCGGCGGTCCGGGTGGCCGGCGGGGAGCAGTTCGTCGCGGATGGCGACGGCCTCCTTCAGCAGCGGGCCGGCTTCGGCGTACATGCCGAGCGAGCGGGCGGTGTCGCCGAGGGCGTCGAGCAGGGCGGCGCGGGTGAGTCGCTCCGGCGGGGTCAGGTCGGCGAACCGCTGCTCGCGGATGAGCCTCAGCCCGCGGGCGAGCAACTCGGACGCCGGCACCTTCCGCCCGGCGTCCCCCGGCGGCATCAGCCCGGTGGCCGACAGGCCGGTCGGGTCGGCCGCCCCGAACACGTCCCGCATGAACTGGGTGAGTTCGCCGCTCACCTTCGCCCGCACCGCCTCCTCGTCCGCCCGCAGCCGCTGCTCGGCCGCCTCCCGCTCGCTCGCCAGGGCGATCTCCTTCTGCTCCCGCGCCGCCGCCGCCTCGGCGTCCGCCCGCCGCGCCTCGGAGAGTGCCCACAAGGCCAGGCAGGTGCTCACCACCGTGCCCAGCACCAGGGCGAACACGGCCGCCGCCACGCTCCCGGCCACCCGCGGGTTCCGCCGCGCCCACCGCACGGCCGACTCGACCGGCCCCGGCGGGCGGGCCAGGATCGGCTCCCCCGCCAGCCACCGCCGCAGGTCGGCGGACAGTTCGCCGGCGGTCGCGTACCGCTCCCGCGGCTCCTTGCTCAGGCACTTGTGGGCGATCAGGGCCAGGTCGGGCGGCACGGCCGGGCACTTCTCCTTCAGCGGCGGCACCGGCTGGCCCATCACCCGGCTGAGCAGTTCGAGCGGGTTGTCGGCGTCGAACGGCCGCTCCCCGCTCACCCGCTCGTACAGCATCACCCCCAGGCCCCACACGTCGGCTTCCGGGCCGACGAACTTGGTGCCCCCGCCGGCCTGCTCCGGGCTCATGTACGCCGGGGTGCCCATCACCGCCTGCGTCTGCGTCAGGTCGCTGCCGGCGCCCCGCTTGGCCAGCCCGAAGTCCGTCACCTTCGGGGTGCCGTCGGCCGCGATGAGCACGTTGGCCGGCTTCAGGTCGCGGTGGACGATGCCCAGGGTGTGGGCCGCCTGCACCCCGTCGGCCACCGCCGCGATCAGCTCGGCCGCCCGCCGCGGGCGGTCGGCGGGTTCGTCCAGCGGGTGGGCGGACAGGTCCCCGCCGGGGCAGAATTCGAGCACCAGGTACGGCCGCCCGGCCAGCTCGCCGAACTGGTACACCTCGACCACGTTCGGGTGCCGCACCGCCGCGACGGCCTCGGCCTCCGCCAAGAAGCGGATGAGCTGCTTCTCGTCCACCCGCACGCCGGACCGCACCGTCTTCACCGCCACCGGCCGGTTCAGCCCCTGCTGGTGGGCCAGGTACACCACCCCCATGCCGCCGACGCCGAGCTGCCTGTCGATGACGAACCCCGGCAGGGCGACCAGCGGGTCGGTCAAACCGGCCGGGTAGGCGGCGGTGTCGAACGCCGGCTCCTCTCGGCTGGTGGACGGCGGCGGGACGACGGTGGCGTTCGCCGCCTCGTCGTCCGGCGCGACGGCTTGAACGGTCTCTCGCAGGTCCGGCTCGGCCATGTCACCCGACCCTCACTTCGCGCCCGGTGTCCGACGTCGAACAATCTTAACCGCTTCTGACCGAACGGGAACACGAATTCGAGGGGGACGCGGCCGGGTGCCGGCGGGGAAGTCGGACGCGGACGTGACGACGGCCGGCGGTTCACCCCGTGGCGAACCGCCGGCCGTCGAGGTCACCCCGGGCGGTTAGTGCTTGAACACCTTGTGGCAGGCGGTGCAGTTGGACTCCATCGCCTCCAGCTTCTTCTTCAGGGCGGCGGCGTCCGCCTTCTTCCCCTTCACCGCCTCCGCGGCCACCTCGGCGGTCGTCTTCTTCATGTCCGCGACGTACTTGTCCCACTCCTTCTTCTTCGCCCCGATGCCGTCCGGCGGCAGCACCTCGGCCAGTTGGGCCACCAGGTGCGACCCCTGGGCGATCTCCAGCGCCTTGTCGGCGTCGGCCGGCTTCTTCCCCTGGGCCATCTCGGTCAGGTCGTCCTCCCACCCCCGCCCGCCGCGGGACGCCTTCTTGAACACGTTCATCGTCACCACCAGGTCGAAGTCCTTCACCTTGCTCAGGTCGGCCGCCTTCCCGTTGCCTTTGGCCGCCTTCGCCGCCCCCAGCGCCTTCGCCGCGGCCGCCCAGTCCGGCTTGTCGCTGTCGGCTAGGGCCTCGGCCAGTTTGAGCATCTCGTCCCGCAGGCCGGTCAGTTGCTCGTCGTCCTTCCCGCCGAGCCGGTTCTGCGCGTTCTGGGCGATCAGAACGGCGGTGGTGCGAACCGGGTCGATGCTGTTCTTCGCCTTCTTGTCCACCGCCGCCTTGAGGAACGCCAGGTCGGCGTCTTGCTGTTTCGCCGCCCCGCCTTCGGGCAGGGGGTCTTTGGCCGTGCCGGGCACGGCCGCCACGCCGACGAACGCCGCCGCGGCCACCGCCGCCAGCACCTTCCGGGTCCACGCCAGTTGCACGGTTCGACTCCTCGGTTGCACGGGAATTGGGGAGAGGGCGAGCCGGACCGACTCGCCCGGCAGGTCGGAGGTTATTGTAGGCACCCGCCCGGCGTGAGAAGCCGCCAACAGTACCACAGCATCCGCGGCAGGTGGTACGGCCCCTTCCACGTGTTCCCCTTCAGCCGCACCGACACCCGCCCGTCGCGGTGCAGGTAGCCGTACCACTCGCCGAACTCCGGGTCGGGGAAGTGGCGGAAGCTCCAGTCATGAACCTGCCGGTGCCAGCCGGCGTACTTCGGGTCGCCGGTCAGAGTCCACGCCAGCAGGGTGGCGATGACCGCCTCGCAGTGCGGCCACCAGAACTTCATGTCGTGCCAGTAGTCCTGCACCGGCAGCCCCCGCAGGTCGCGGAAGTAGAACAGCCCGCCGTGCTCGTCGTCCCACCCCCGCGGCCACATCCAATCCAGGATGGTCAGCCCGAGGCGGATCAGGCGTTGGTCGTCCCGCAGCTTCCCCTCGTGCAGGATGAACCAGGCACATTCAATCGCGTGGCCGGGATTCAGTTGCCGGCCGTCGAAGTGGTCGAGGACCTCGCCGTTCGGGCCGACCGTTTCCAGCAGGGCTTGATGATCCGGCTTGAGGAAGTCCCGCTCGATCGCGGCTATGCTCCAGTCCACCCACTCCGTGCAGGTGCGACCGCGGACGGTCACGTCGCCCAACTGTCCGCGGAGTTCCTGGGCGACGTGCAGGCTGAACATGAGCGGGCCGACGCCTTTCGTCGGCCGCGTGTGCGGGTCCACCTTCGGCGGCATGCGGCCGGGGGTGAACGAGTGATCGAGGTAGGCGTCGAAGTGCCGGACGGCGTCGTCGGCCGCCCGCCCGTCGCCGGCGGCGGTGGCGTACACCGCGTTCGCCACCGCCGCGAACGCCTCGCTGTACACGTACCGCCGCATCCGTAGCGGCCGCCCGTCGCGGGTGACGGTGAAGTACAGCTTGCCGTCCGGGCCGGCCGCGTGCCGGCGGAGGAAGTCGATCCCGCTCGCCGCCGCCGCCAGCCAATCCGGGTTCCGCTCGACGCTGGTGTACAGGGTGGCGAACGTCCACGCCCCGCGGCCCTGGAACCAGATCGACTTGTCGGTGTCGAGCACCTTGCCGTCGCGGTCGAGGGCCGTCAGGAACCCGCCGTGCTCGCGGTCGAGGCCGTGCCGCAGCCAGAACGGGATGACGTCGCCGAGCAGGGCGTCGCGGTAGACGTGAGCCAGTTCCTCGCGGCCGGTCGGGGTCGTCACGTCCACGGCGGAATGCTCCTTCATCCAGGCGATGGCGCGAGCCACCGGCCCGCGGGTGGTAATGATAAAAAGTAGCAGGCACACTCCGTGTGCCGTCCTCGGAACGGCACACGGAGTGTGCCTGCTACTTACTGTGCGGCGGAGGGACGCGATGAACTGGCGGATCGGGCTGATTGCGGTCGCTCTCGCCCCGCTCGTCGGACGTGGGGCCGACGTGCCGAAGCTGCCGGACAAAGAAGGGTTCGCCGGGCCGTTCGCCGGGGTGAGCAACGGCTCGCTCGTCGTCGCCGGCGGGGCCAACTTCCCCGACAAGAAGCCGTGGGACGGCGGGAAGAAGGTGTGGTACGACGGCGTGTTCGTGCTGGAGAAGCCCGACGGCGAGTGGAAAGCCGCCGGCAAGCTGCCCCGGCAGTTGGGCTACGGGGTGAGCGTGACGCACGGCAACGGGGTGGTGTGCGTGGGCGGGAGCGACGCCGAGCGGCATTACGCCGACGCCTTCCGGCTCGAGTGGAAAGACGGCAAACTCGCCACCACCCCACTCCCCGCCCTGCCGACGCCGCTCGCCAACGCCTGCGGGGCGCTGGTCGGCGACACCCTGTACGTCGCCGGCGGGCAGGAGAAGCCGGATGCCACGAGCACGACGAAGGCCGTCCATCGGCTCGATCTGTCCGCCGCCCGGCCGAAGTGGGAGGAGGTGGAAGCGTGCCCCGGCGGCGGGCGGATGCTGGCGGTAGCGGCCGGCTTCGACGGCTCGTTCTGGCTGGTTGGCGGGGTCGATCTGGTCGCCGGGAAAGATGGCAAGGCGGAGCGGAAGTACCTGACCGACGCCTACCGCTACACGCCCGGCAATGGGTGGAAGCGGGTGGCCGACGTGCCCCGGTCGGTGGCGGCGGCACCGTCGCCGGCCCCAGCCGACGCCGCGGGCTTCTACCTGCTCGGCGGGGACGACGGCACTCAGGTGGGCGTCGCCCCGGACAAGCACCGCGGGTTCGGCAAGACGGTGTTGCGGTACGACGCGGCGACCGACAAGTGGGTCGAAGCGGGCGAGGTGGCCGCTCCGCGGGTGACGGCGCCGTGCGTGCCGTGGGGGACGGGGTGGGTGATCCCGAGCGGGGAGGTGCGGCCGGGCGTGCGGTCGCCGGAGGTGTCGGCGTTCACCCCGGCGAAGAAGGGGTGACCCGGCCGACCGCCTTCGCCACCCGCGCCTTCTGCTCGTCGGTCAGCCTCGCCCGCACCGCGTCCGACGCCAGCCAGTCGGCCAGCGTCTCGAACATCGCCAGCGTCGGCTCGACGAGTGACACCCCGGTGTCAGTGGCGGCCGGCACCTCCTTCGCGCTCGCCTCCGGCTCGCGGCTACGTTCGCCGATCAGCTCCCGCACGGTGTTCAGGAACCCGCCGGGGTTGATCGCGCTGAAAGCGATCTCGTCCTCGTCCCCGTCGAACACCCCGTCGAACAGTGCCTGCTTCGACTCCAGCGTCTTCAGCACCTTCTCTTCGACCGTCCCGCGGGTGACGAGATTAATCACCCTCACCGGCCGCTCCTGCCCCAGCCGGTGGACGCGGGCGATCCGCTGCTCCAGCACCGCCGGGTTCCAGGGCAGTTCCAGGTTCACCACCGTGTCGGCCACCTGCAGGTTCAGCCCCACCCCGCCGGCGTCGGTGCTCAGGAACACCCGGCAGTCGGGGTCGGTCTTGAACTCCTCCATCACCGCCTTGCGGTCCTTCCCGCTCATCCCGCCGTGCAGCAGGGCGTACTTCACGTTCAGGGTGTCGAGCACCTCGGCGGCCAGGTTGAGCATCGTCTCCCACTGGGAGAAGACGACGAGTTTGTGCCCCTCCGGACGAGCCGCGACCGTAAGGGAGCGGTCTTCGTTTTCCGCTCCCTTGCGGTCGCGGCTCGTCAGATCACCCAACAGTTCCGGCACCAGTTCGGCGAACTCGTCCAGCTTCGGCGAGTGGTGCGTCGTCTTGTCGAACAGGAAGGTGCTGTCACAGATGAGCCGCAGGTTGGCGAGGCAGGCCAGGATCCGCTTGCGGTCGGAGTCGGTCAAAAAGCTCTTGCCGAGCAGGCGGGCGAGCGTGGTGCGTTGCTCCTCGTAGGGTGCCCGCTGCTCGGCGCTCAACTCGACGTACACCGTGTTGTCGGTGCGGCCGGGCAGTTGGCTGAGCACCTCCGCCCGCGTGCGGCGGAGGAAGATCGGCTCCAGCCGCTCGCGGATCTTGTCCAGGTTGCGGTAGCCCGTCAGGTTGCCCTTCTCGTCGAGCACCCTGTGGTCTTGCAAAAACTGGAACGCCGGGCCGAAGCGACGTTCATCGACGAACTGCACGATGCTGTACAGCTCCTCCAGCTTGTTCTCGAGCGGCGTGCCCGTCAGCACGACGGCGTACCGACTCACCAGCTTCTTCACCGCCTGGCTGGTCTTGCTCGCCCAGTTCTTGATCCGCTGGGCCTCGTCCAGCACGATCACGTCCGGCTTCCACGCGTTGATCGCGTCGCGGTCCCGCACCACCTGCTCGTAGTTCACCAGCCGGTAGAACGTGGCCCCGCTGTACTGGTCCTTGCGGTCGTCCGGCCCGCCCTCGATCACCTGCACCGCCCGCTTGGTGAACCGCTTGATCTCCCCTTCCCACTGGTACTTCACGCTCGCCGGGGCGACGACCAGCACCCGCGAGATGCCCCGCTCGCGGGCCAGCAGTTCCACCGCCGCGAGCGACATGAGCGTTTTCCCCAGCCCCATCTCGTCGCCCAGGATGGCCCGCCCGCGGCAGGCCAGGAACACCGCCCCGCGGAGCTGGTAGTCGTACAGCGGCACGCTCAGCAGGTTGGCGTCGAAGGTGCCGGCCTCGATCTGGGCGAGCCACTCCTCTTCCTTCCGCCGCAGGTCCAGCCGCTCGATCTCCCGCCGGATGAAGTCGCCGGCGTCCGACCGCACGACGATCTCTTCCGGCACCCGTTCGGCGTCGGCGAGCAAATCTTCGTGCTTGCCGCGGCTGCTCCACAGCCCGCGGTCGTCGAAGTACCTCTTGGCGAAGTCGCCGAGCTTGTCCGTGTGCCGCGGGGGGAGGTGCAGGCCGAGCCGCAGGGCCTCGCCATAGTGCAGGTAGATTTCCGGGCGGGTGACGGCGGCCTTCTTCTTCTGCACGTGGGCGGGGTTGTCTTCCTTCAAGTCCTCCAACACCGCCTCGATGTGCTTGCAGGTGCCGAGGGTGTTGGCGCGAAAGTCCGGGCAGGTGCAGGTGTTGTCGCCGGTGTCGAACCCGCGGACGGCGACGGTGTACTCGCCCCCGGAGACGGGGTTGGTGACGCGGAAGTCGGAGAACACGCGGTTCTTGCCGACGTTCTCGATGCGGTAGTTGTCCGCCCTCGCCCGCTGCCGGCGGATCTCGATCTGCTCGTCGCGGAGCATGGGAAGGATGCCGTGTTGAAGTCCGTTTCCGGTAGATGCCGAAGAGCCTGCACGGGTATGATACCGATGTCCACCCGGCCGCGAGGAGGCAGGATGTCCCGCCCAGTGGTTCGCCTGTTCGTCATCTGCGCGAAAGCGGAGTTGAACGCCTCGGCCGAAGTGTACACCCTCGTCGATCCGATGGTCGTCGTTCAGATGCCACCCGGTCGGGTGACAGGACATGTGCAGGGCGAACTCTACCTGTACCTCCAACTGGCCGACGGCTTGGGCGAGTTCGAGGTGTGCGTCGAAATGTGGAGCGACCACGCCGGCCCCGAATACGAGGGCAAGCCCATCGTCCGTTCGCAGGTGGTCCGACAGGAATTTCCGCACAAGTTGACCGTGGTCGAGATGGCATTCAAACTGGATCAGGTGCCCTTCCCGAAACCCGCTCTGTACGAATTCGTCGTGCGGGCGGACGGGGAGGTTGTTCGCGGGGAGACCGGCTTCATCCGAGTGCTTCCGGGGGCGTAGTTATGGAGAAGGAAGTTCAGGTGGGCGGGCCGAACGGGTTTGTCGTGCGGAAGGTGATCGTGCCTCCCGTCACCGTCGATTGCTCAGCGGCCCTTGACCCGTCGGAGGGCGAGTGGGTGAAGGGGCAATTCGTGAAGAGGAAGTTGCTGGTTCCGCCGATCGCCGTGGACTGCTCTCAGGCGGGGCCTTCTCAACCGCCGACCGAACCACAGAAGTGATGCCCGTCCCGCCCAGTGGGAACTGACATTCCCAAACGTCTCGCCCTGATAAGTGCCTGCACACATCAGGCTGCGAGATTCCCCGTTCCCTTACGCGAAGCGGGGAACGGGGAATAGTTGGTATGTGGGTCGCCCCTCTTCACCCGCGGCGTAACGCCGCGGTCAACGCTACCTCGATCCGGGCGGGACGGGTGATGGGATTGTACCCGGAAGTGCTCTGCTCGCTCCGCGAGCGGCAACGAAGACCGCTCGCGGAGCGAGCAGAGCACTTCACATCACATACCGTCTCTTCGCCGCCGCCTCAGCCGCACAGTTCGCACAGGTGCCGTTCACCACCAGGTCGTACCCGTCCAGGTGGAAGCCGTGGGCGGCGGCGACGGCCTGCACGGCCGCCGCGATCCCCTCGTGGGTGAACTCGGTCATGCTCTTGCACTTGTCGCACACCAGGTGCTCGTGCCACGGGTACCCGTAGTCGTGGTCGTACACGGTCCGCTGGCCGATCTCGATGCGGCGGAGCAGGCCGGCGTCCACCAGCTTGCCGAGGGTGCGGTAGACGGTCGCCCGGCTCACCCGCTTCTTCGCCGTCTTGATGTCGGCGAGCAGCTCGTCGGTGTCGAAGTGGGTGTGGCGGGCGAAGATGTGGGCGACCAGCTCCCGCTGCTGGTCGGTGTACCGCTGGGGCGGGGAGCGGCTGGCGAGGAACTCGCGGAACCGCTCCTCGGGCGTCTGGGATACGGCCACGGCGGGCAGGGGCACGACAATCCTCCACTGTAGCCGGGGTCTGTGACCCCGGTCGGGCCAAAGTAGTAGGCACACGCCGTGTGCCGTTCAAACAACGGCACACGGCGTGTGCCTACTACTCTCCCGGCCTCACAGAGGCCGGCTACAGCGAGACGGCTACTCTTTTTCCACCGCCCGGAACAGGAACTCCTCGGCCAGCGCCCACCGGTCGGGGGTGTCCAACTCGCCGGCGGCGATGAGCTTCTTCATGCGGTTCACCAGCTCCCAGCGGATGCCGTCGGCCGGCGGGTGGTCGGCGGGCGGTGTGCGGTCGTCGGTGTCGTTCATTGGCGCTCGGGATCGGGCCGGTCGGTGCGGGGGGTGGGCGGACCACCCCACGGGCAGTCGCCGGCCCCCCTCGTTCCGCGGCCAGCTCGGGCGGGGTGCGGGTCTCATGCGGTTCACTCCGTTGAAGCGGCGGGCGGGAGGTGCTCCGTCGTCGGCCCGGCCTTCCACCGCTCCTACTGAGCGGGTGTTCCGGGGTTCGCCTGTTCACTGCCCCGGTATCGGTCTCATTCTACCCACGCTCATCGTCGCCCGCGCAGTGCAGTGTAAAAGAAATCGGCACCCGATCAACTGGGTAATCTGGGTCGGAGTTCGCGGCGCAGGGGTTCGGCCGCGCGCTCGGGGTTCGCGGGTCGGAAGCCCGGTGCGGTTCGCCCTGTCGGCCCATTTTCACAGATCGTCTCAAGTGGGCGGGAACTGGCCCGAATGCTCTGCCCGGGCGGCGTTCGCGGCCATGTGCGCCAGCCGCGTCGGCGTCGGGTGGCGGTACCCGCTGAGCACCCGGCGGACCAAATTCACCGCACCCGGCACGTCGCACCGGTGCCCCGGCGACACGAAGCACGGTCGCACCCCGTCGGCCGTCCGCACCACCGCCCCGACGGTGTCCCCGCCGATCGTCAGCGGGGTGGTGTCGCCGGCCGTCGGCCCGACCTCGCCGTGGTCGCCGGTCAGCCACGTCTTCGCGCACCCGACCGTCGGCAGGTTCAGCCACAACCCGAGGTGACACGCCAGCCCGAACCGCCGCGGGTGGCAGACGCCCTGGCCGTCGAGCACCACGGCGTCCGGCATCAGGCTGAGTTGGGCGAACGCGGACAGCAGCGGCGGGCACTCGCGGAACGACAGCAACCCCGGCACATACGGGAAAGTCATCTCCTCCCGCACCACCGCCCGCGTGAGTTCCGCCCCGCGGACTACGTCCCAGATGACCACAGCCGCGAACGCCAGCGGGGAGTCGATGGCGTAGGCGATGTCGCACCCGGCGACCAACCGCACGTCGCCAAGCGGGACGGAGGTGTCAACACGCGACGCGAGCTGCGTTTGCAGCGCGACCGCCTCGTCGGGAGTGACATGCCAGGGGTGA
Organism: uncultured Fimbriiglobus sp.; assembly: GCA_964390195.1. GTDB lineage: Bacteria > Planctomycetota > Planctomycetia > Gemmatales > Gemmataceae > JALHQU01. The sequence goes on from CAYMHO010000055.1 coordinate 20,732, forward strand.
AGACCAGTTCCAGGTTCCAAGTTCCGGATTCCGAGTTCGGGGCGGATGAACGGACACGGCGACGGCGGGCGGTGTTCGGATGGCGCGGGTTGTAAGGTCAATACACTCGCCCCACCTCGATCAGTTTCGTTCCGAACGCCGCTTCAAGTTCGGCCCTGAACCTTTTGTTCACCAGCACTCCGAAGCGGTGGGCGTCGAACCGCGGCAAGTCTTTCCCGCAGTCCAGAACCACGCCGGCACGCCAAACGCCTGTGAACCCGCGTGGCAGCTTCCCGCGTGCTTCAATCCGCGTGACCGGGGCAAGGGTGCTCCCATCGGCGGGGTAGGAGTCGTCAAACTCCCGGAGACAAGACCCATCCGGGTATGGGTCCACGTCATCGCCATCGTAGATCGGTGGGCGGGTGACTTCGATGTGCAGAGATTCGGAAAGCGGGCCGATGCGGAAGTCGATGCCGATGACGACGCTGATCCGTTGGAAGTATCGGCTGTCGTCCTCAACGGTGTCGTAGCGGGATGGCCCCATCACCGCAGCGACTGCCGGCCCTCCGTCCACATGCGGATACCGGACGAGCAGGTTCGGTGGTGGCTGCTTGATGCTCAACAGCCGGCCACTCAACTTTCGCTTTCGTCCGCCATCGAGCGAGAACAATTCCGGCTCTCCAGCCACGAGTTGCCATTTCTCCAGCACGGCATGAACGCGGCGCGCGACTTCAACGTCACCGATCCAGCTCGAATCACGAACGAGCAGGGAGTGTGCGTACTCAACACCCACGGTTTGTCCCCGAACGTGGCAAGAGTTACTCCGCGCTGAAGGCCGCGAGCGGGTCTTCGGTCAGCCGGGCGGCCACCCGCACGGTGAACGTGCTGCCGCGGCCGAGGTCGCTCTTCAGCTCCACGTCGCCACCCAACAACCTGGCCAGCTCCCGCACGATGCTCAACCCCAGCCCGCTGCCCCCCTGCTCCCGGGTGAGCGTGCTGGACGTCTGCCGGAACTTCTGGAACACCATCTCCTGGTGCTCCGGGGCGATGCCCACCCCGGTGTCCGTCACCTGCACCACCAGCGAGTCGCCCTCCACCCCCGCCCGCAGCGTCACCCGCCCGCCCTCCGGGGTGAACTTGACCGCGTTCGACAGCAGGTTCGTGACGATCTGCCGCAGCTTGTTCCCGTCCTGCCGCACGTCGGGCGTGTCCGGCGGCACCTGCACCACCAGCTCGATCTCCTTCTTCTCCGCCTGCTGGCGGAACAGGCTGCCCAGTTCTTCGCACAGCGGGCCGACCGCCACCACCCCCGCCCGCACCCGCATCTTGCCCGACTCCACCTTCGCCAGGTCGAGCACGTCGTTGATGAGCGTGAGCAGCCGTTTGCCGTTGTCGTGGACGTTCGCCACCCAGCGGTGCTGCTTCTCGGTCAGGTTGTCGGCGCCCAGCAGCGTCTCGCTGAACCCGATGATGCTGTTCAGCGGGGTGCGGAGCTCGTGGCTCATGGTGGACAGGAACTCGGTCTTCACCGCGTTCGTGCGGTGCAGCTCCAGGTTGATGCGGGCCAGCTCGTCCACCTTCGTGTCCAGCTCGCCGATCAGCCCGCGGTTCCGCTCCTGCGTCCGCATCAGGTTGGCCAGCATGCGGTTGAACGCCCGGCTCAGGTCCTCGAACTCGTCGCCGGTGTGCAACTCGCTCCGCACCGCCAGGTCGCCGGCGGCGATGGCGTCGGCCGTCCCCTTCAGCACCTTCACCGGCTTCACCACCACGTACCGGATGATGCTGTAGGTGCCGGCCAGGATGAGGATGGTGGTGCCGACGGCGAAGGCGATCAGCCAGGCGCGGTTGGTGTCGATGCCGTCGTCGATGGCGGCCGACGACATCCGCACCCGCACCACCCCGAGGGTGTCGCCGGGGTTCAGGTCCGGCCGGGCGAGTGCCGCCGCTCGTGTCGTCGCGTCCGGGCCGCCGCCGAGGAACTTCACCAGCCGGTCGGGACTGCGGTGGCAGGCCACGCACCCGCTTTCGGCCCGCACCCGCGCGTAGTACACGGCCACCGCCTCCCCGCGGGCGCGGTGGTACTTCTCGCTGCGGTCCGGGTCGTCGGCCAACTCCTGCAGGTGGTCCCGGTCGTCCGGATCGGCGGCGGCCGGGTCGGCGGGCAGGAGGGTGTACGAGTACCCTTCGATCTGGTCGGGCCAGTCGGTCTCGGTGCGGTGGTGCAGGTCGGACAGGCCGGCGGCCAGGTCGGGGTCGCGGGACAGGTGGTGGCGGGCGACGGCCGGACCGACCACCGCCCGCCCGATGTGCAGCGGCTGTTCGCTGGCCAGCCCTTCGGTCAGGCGGGCGAACACGATGAAGCTGGTCATCATCAGCACCAGGGTGCCCACCCCGAGCAGCCACCGGCACTTCCGCTCCAGGTTCGTCTCGCCGAGGAAGCGTTTGAACGTGCGGTACGACATGGAGGAATGGTACGGACCGGGCCACACCCTCCGCCCGACGGCATTTTCTCCCGGCCGACTTGTCATGTCGGGCCGCATGGCGGGTCAGAGGTCGTGAACCGAAAACCCTCCGACCCCCTCAAGCCCGAGACCGACGCCATGCGAACCGCCCCCCTCCTGATGTCGATCACCCGTGAGCACCCGGCCACCCTCGCCGCCGAACAAGACCCGAACCGACTCGGCCACGCCTTCCGCGACTACCTGCTGTCCGCCTTCGACAAGGCCGGCGTCGGTGTCGCACCCGAACAACTGCCGGGGCTCGACCTGCTCTGCCAGGGGCTGGGCCGGCGGGTGACGACCGACCGCCTGCTCCCCCGGCCGGTCGCCCTGACGAAGCTGCTCGCGGAGACGGCGGTGGCCCTGCACCGGACGTTCAAGGGGGCGGCCGCCGACCCCGCCATGCTGGGCGGGGTGCTGCTCTCGTTCGTCCGGCTGGTGCTGGAAGAGGGGATGAGCGCGGGCCGGCCGTTCGACACCGGGCGGCCGCGGTTCCGCGAACGGGTGGTCGAACTGATCGTGACCGAGAACGCCGAGCGGCTGGGGGCGGAGTTGCGAGAGTTTTACCTGCCGGGGCGGATGGCGGAGGCGATCGGGGTGGCGGTGGTGGTCGGCGGGGGCGTGGTGGCGGCCGAGGTGTTCCGCCGGCGGGTTGCCCACCAGCCCGTCGTGTCGGTAAGGTAGGCCCCACCGTCGCCGGACGACCGCCGCGACTCCCGCCCGCCCGGTGGCCCCGAGCGGTCGTCCGCCATGAGCGAACCCGACGCCCACGACGCCACCCGCACGGCCGGCCCGCCGCCCGCCGACGCCACCCGCACCGACGCCGACCCCAGCCGCCCGACGGCCACCCACGTCCCGCCGCCGAGCGGCGAGGCCGACACCCTCGCCCGCCCGGTGCCGGTCGCCCCGACCCCGCTCGGGTTCACCCTGCCCGGCTACCAGATCCTCGGGGTGCTCGGCCGCGGGGGCATGGGCATCGTCTACCACGCCCGCCACCTGGCGCTGAAGCGGGAGGTGGCGGTGAAGATGATCCTGGCCGGGCGGCACGCCGGGCCGGTCGAGCGGGCGCGGTTCCGCACCGAGGTGGAGGCGGTCGCCCGGTTGCAGCACCCGAACATCGTGCAGATCCACGAGGTCGGTGAGGAGGACGGCAACCCGTACTGCGCGCTCGAGTACGTGTCCGGCGGCACCCTGGCCGGGCGGACGGCCCGCGGGCCGATGCCGACTGCCGAGGCGGCGAAGCTGGTCGAAGCGGTGGCACGGGCGATGCACCTGGCCCACAGCCGGAACGTCGTCCACCGCGACCTGAAGCCGGCGAACGTCATGATCGCCGCCGACGGCACCCCGAAGATCACCGACTTCGGCCTGGCCCGGCAACTCGACCGCGAGGACGGGCAGACGCACACCGGGGCGGTGATGGGCACCCCGGCGTACATGGCCCCGGAGCAGGCGGTCGGCCGCACCAGCGAGGCCGGCCCGGTCGCCGACGTGTACTCGCTCGGGGCCATCCTGTACGACTGCCTGACCGGCCGCCCGCCGCTCAAGGGCGACTCCACCGCCGCGACCCTCGCCCTGGTCCGCACCGAAGACCCCGCCCCGCCGTCGCGGTGGCACCCGTCGGTCCCGCTCGATCTCGACACCATTTGCCTGAGGTGCCTGCAGAAGCAGCCCGAACGTCGGTACTCGTCCGCGGCCGAGTTGGCCGACGACCTGGCCCGGTACCTCCGCGGGGAGCCGATCCTGGCCCGCCCGGTGCGGGTGTGGGAGCGGGCCGCCAAGTGGGCGAAGCGGCGACCGGCGGCGGCCGGGCTGATCGCGTCGGCGGTGCTGGCGGTCGGTGTCGGGGTCGGTGCGCTCGCCCTGTTCGCCGAACGGGAGCGGGTGTCGGCGGTGGAACTGGGGCGGAAGAACGAAGACCTGACCCGCGAGCAGGAGGCGAAACAGGCGGCCCTGCAAGCCACGCGGGTGAGCCAGGCCCGGCTGGCGTTGGATCGCGGGCTGATCCTGTGCGAGCAGGGCGACGTGGCCCGCGGGCTGGTGGCGCTCACGCAGGCGCTCGCGGCGGCGGTGGTCGCCCAAGACGCCGACCTGGAAGCGGTCGTGCGGTTCAACCTGTCGGCGTGGGAGCGGCAGGCGTGGCGGGTGCGGGCGGTGTTGCCGCCGCCGCCCGGAACCGTCGCCCAGGCGGTCGCCGTTCACCCGACCGGCACCCCGCTGGCGGTGGCGCTGAACAACCACACCGTGCAATTGTGGGACGCGACCGAGGGTAACGAGGGCAAGGTTCTTCACACCCTCTCACACGCCGGCGACGCCGCGGTCACGCACCTGAGCGTCGCCTTCACCCCGGACGGCCGCACGCTGGTGGTCCGCACCGACAAGGCCGTTCACGTGTGGGATGTCGGCACCGGCAAGCCCGCTTGCCCGCCCCTCCGCCACGACGTGGCTGTCACCGCCCTCGCCCTCGACCCGAGCGGCAAGTTCGTCGTCACGGGCGATGCGAACGGAGTGGGACGGGTGTGGGACGTCGCCATCGGTCAGCCGCGGGAACACCGCTTCGAGCACAAGGGGGCGATCGACGCCGTCGCCGTGCGGTTCGACGGCAAGAAGGTGCTGACCGGCAGCCGCCTGGGGGCGATCCGCGTGTGGGATCTGGAAAGCGGGAAGGCCGACGGTGCGGAGGTGATGCTGAAAGGGGGTGGGGTGACGACGGCGACGTTCGGGGCGTTGGGCAAGACGCTGCTGGTCGGCACCCGGTCGGCGTTCGCCGTCGGCACGGTTCACCTACTCGACACTGCCACCCTCAACCCGGTGAGTGCCCCGCTCGCCTGCGACGGCCCCGTCGAAGAAGCCGTCTTCGGGCCGGGTGAAAAGACGGTCGTCGTCCGCACCGGATTCGGAGCGGCGAGTGCGTCCGCCCGCGTCTGGCACCCGCGGAACGAAACGCCGGTCTCGCCACTGCCGCACCGCGGGGACGTTCGGCGGGTGGTCGTCTCGCCGGACGGGCGATCGGTGCTGACGGCCGGCGGCGGCGGGGCGGCCCGCTTCTGGGACCCGAGCAGCGGTGCCCCCGTCGGATCGACGCTGTACCACGACGGGTCGGTCGGCGCGGCGGCGTTTAGCGGGGACGGCCGCACGCTCGTGACCCTCGACGGCGACATCCGGGTGTGGCAGGCGCCGCCGACCCTCCGCCGGGCGAACCTGCCGCACCCCGGAGCGGTGAACGCCGTCGCGTTCAGCGGAGACGGCCTGACCCTGACCGGGGGGAAGGGCGGCGCCCGGCTGTGGCGAACCGCGACCGGCGAGGCGGTGGGCCAACCGCTCCCGCACCCCGGCGAGGTGATGACGGTCGCCTTCAGCCCGGACGGCAAGCTGGCCCTCACCGCCGGCTCGGACACGACCGCCCGCCTGTGGGACACCACCACCGGCGAACCCCGAGGAATACTCACCGGCCACAAGGCCGCGGTGGCGGTGGCGGCGTTCACCCACGACGGAACGGGCATCCTCACCGGCAGCTTCGACGGCACCGCCCGGCTGTGGTCGGCGGACGGCCGCCCACTCGGCGAGCCCCTCAAGCACAACGGGCCGGTGCAAGCGGTCGCCTTCAGCCCAAACGGCAAACTGGCACTCACCGGCAGCGACGACAAGACGGCCGCCCTGTGGCGGGTGCCGACCGGCGAGCGGGTCGGGCAGCCGATGGCTCACCCGCGGGCGGTGGAGTCGGTCGCGTTTTCGCACGCCGGGCGGACGGCCTTCACCGGCAGTCGGTACGATGCCGCGATCCGCTGCTGGGACACGACCACCGGGGCCGAAACGCGGCAGTTGACGGGACACCCGACGGGCGTGTGGGCATTGGCTCTCACCCCGACCTTGCTACTCAGCGGCGGGGCGGACGGGGCGGCGCGGTTCTGGGATGTGAACAGCGGTGAGCCGGTCGGCCCGGCGATTCAACACCAAGATGTGGTGCGGGCGGTCGTGTTTGATCCGGCGGGTCAGACTGCCCTCACCGCCAGCTACGACAGCACCGCCCGCCGCACACACGCCCCGACCGGCATTCCGATCGGCCCGCTCCTCCCCCAGCGGGGGAAGCTTCGGGCCGCCGCCTTCAGCCCGGACGGGCGGACCGCCGGCACCGCCGGGTGGGACGGCACCGCCGTTCTGTGGGACACCCCGCCCGCGAAAGTCGGACCGGCCGAGCGGCTCGCACTGTGGGCACGGGTGAGCACCGGCGTCGACGTGGACGAGGGCGGGGCGGTCCGCCCGCTCGGGGCCGCCGCGTGGGCGGACCGCCGCCGCGAGTTGGGGGCGTCGCCGGCCGAGTGAGAGTCGGAAGTGCCGCCCGCTGGTGGCACCTACCCCCCGAACACCCCCTTCATCGCCGCGTCCAACCGCTTCGGCCGCCCGGTGGTCGGGTCCACCAGCACCCACACCGTCCGCGCCGACGCCATGAGCGTGCCGTCGGCGGAGCGGATTTCGACGAACCGCTCCCACGTCGCGGCGGTCGGCTCACCCACCCACGTCACCAGTTCGAGCGTTTCCCCGCCCCGCACCGGCTTCAGGTAGTCGATCTCGTGCCGGCGGACGAACCACGCCACCTCCCGCCGCAATTCGGGCGAAGACAGGGCGTGCCAGTGGGCGGCCGCCGCCTCCTGGATCAGCCGCACGTAGGCGACGTTGTTCAGGTGGCCGTGGCGGTCGATGTCCTCGGCCGGCACGGGAACGGTGAGGGTGAAACGTGGGGGCATAGGGGTACCGAACGAGCCGCGACCGCCGGGAGCGGGTGATCTTCAACCCACTCCCTGGCGGTCGCGGCTCGTCAAACTTCTGGCAATTTCCACTCGATGGGCGGCAGGCCGGCGTCCTCGAGCGCCTCGTTCACCTTGCTGAACGGCTTGCTGCCGAAGAACCCGTTGTCGGCCGACATGGG
>CAYMHO010000056.1:0-26956 GCA_964390195.1 uncultured Fimbriiglobus sp.
GACGACGCCCCGCCCACCCGCCGCGAACTGTTCACCCGCACCGCCGAGTTGATCGGCGCTCCGCCGCTGCGGTTCGAGGGCAGCGGAGCGGTGGAGGCCAACCGCAGGGTAAGCAACGCGAAGGCGAAACAGCAGCTCGGCTTCACCCCGCAGTTCCCGAGCATCGCCGAGGGGCTGCCGGCGAGCATCTGAAATCCCGCGAACCCACCCGCCGGCCCGGTGTCTGGGAGCCAGAGTTGTCTCCCGGAGCGGCGTATGCGTGCGGACATGGGCAAGGTGCTGGTCGAACGGCCGCGGGTGCAGGCTGGATTCGTCCAGGGGAGGCTCGGTCGGCGGTACCTGAAATCCGTGCGACAGGGGCTGGCGTCGGACGACAGTCCGCCGACCCGCGAGGGGATCACGTGGCGGTACCTCGGCGGCGTGGCGCGGATGAAGCATTTCAACGAACACCTCGGCCCGCTCCGACGCTACCTCGACAGCAACGTCGGCCGCCCGTGGGATAAGGTTCACTCCGAAATCTGCCGCCACATCGACCGCGGGAACGTCGTCCAGAAGCACATCCTGACCCACCTGTTCGAGTACGTCGTGGTTGGTGTCGAGTTGATTGACGGCGAGCCGTACCGCAAGGCCCGCAGCCGGTCGGCGTACCACAACGCCCCGCTCCGCGGGCCGTTGCTGTGGTACGTCTGCCCCAAGTCGGGGCTACTGCGACGGGCGGAGGTGGTGCCGAAGCGGGAGCGACGGAAGCGGCGACAGGGGACGGGGACTCCGCGGCCGGTGGGGTGGGTGTCGGCGACACGGTTCGTCCGCCGCGGGTGGGGCGGGTGGCAGTTGGTGACGGTGAAGCCGTGGCCGGAACCGTCGCCGTGGGGCCAACGCGACCCGCGCCCGCCGGCGTTCGACGTGCTGTTCCGGGTGGTGGTGTCGCAGTACGACGGCTGCCGCCTGGCGGGGTACTACGGCAAGAAGGTGTACGCGGTGGAAGTGCGGGCGCTGAAGGCGAGCGAGTTGAAGGACTTGCCGGTGACGCTGCCCGGCACGCTGACCGCCCCGAACGTGGTGCGGTAGCCGGGAACGCTACTTCTTCTTCCGCTTCACCGCAGCGAACAAGTCGGACAACGGCAAGCGGAAGCCGGGCAGCACTTTCCCGCCGTCCAGCACGTCGCCGGGGCCGACCCGCTTCGGCTTCTTCCCGCGGGTGTACACGGCGGCGGATTCGGTCGGCGGGTCGATCACCCATACCAGTCGCGTGCCCAACTCGAACAACTCCGCGATCTTGCGGTCGATCTCGGCGGCGGTGTTCGACGGGCTGAGGATTTCGACGGCCAGCGCGGGGACGATGTCCCAGATGGCGGTCGTGGGGAGTTCTTCGTCGGGCAACTCCGACCATGGCACGAAGCTCACGTCGGGATAGCGGACGTTCTCCGCCAACATGCGGAACGGGCCATCCGCCCCATCGACGAGGCCGAGGTCGTTGTCGGCCACATGGTTCCCGAGCAGGCGAATGAGTGACCCCGCGATGAACGACTCGTAAATGCCCATCGCCTTCTCCACCAGGGTGCCGTCGATCAGCTCGTACAGCCGCTTGTGGTCCCCTTCCAGGAAGCGAATCACATCCGTTTCCGTGGCGGTGCCGGGCGGCGGGTCCATGCGGATGCGGTGGAGCGGCACGAACCCCAGCCGTTCGTGCAGGTCGGCCAGGGTGGAGACGGGCGGGGCGGCGGTGGCGGGAGTTTTGGCGACCATGAGACACACCCTACCAAATCTTCGCTGCGAGCGGGAGCGAGCCATACACAAGCTCGCTCCCATTCGCCGGTAAAGAGGGGAACGAGTTCACGCCGCGGCGTACTTGTCCCGCATCTTGTCCAGGAACTTCTTGCTGTCGGCCGTCACCTTCCAGGCGTCCGGCCAGAAGCACAGGTCCACGCACCACCAGTCGTTCGGCACGCCGGCGGCCTGGATCGCGGGGAACAGCTCGTCGAACTTCAGGTGGCCGGTGCCGAACGGGTTGTGCGTGCTCGTGTTGTGCTCGTTCAGGCTGCCGTCGCTGTCGATCACGTGGACGTGGGTGATTTTCCCCTTCAGCTTGGTCAGCAGCTCCAGCGCCCCGCCGGGGAGCAGTTCCTTCCCGCCCTGGTGGTTCGCCCCGATGGCCGCGCACATGTGCGCGTGACAGGTGTCGTACAGCACGCCGAAGTTGCTGTTCCCCTTCGCCCGCACCCCGTCCACGATGGCCAGGATCTCGCTCGGCTTGTTGAACACGAACCCCGGCTCGAACTCCCAGCACACGTTCAGCCCGAAGTCGGCCGCGATCTTGCTGCACTTGTCCCACACGCTGACGAACCGGTCCATGCCCGCCTTCTCGCCGACCTTCTTGCCTTCCTCCGTGCTGAAGTAGTCCGGCGACAGGACGGTGTCGACGCGGATGGTCTTGGCGTCCAGGTCGGAGGCGAACGCGCACCAGCCGAGGAAGGCGGTGGTGTACGCGGCCGGGATCTCGTCCAGGATGCTCACTCCGGGCGTCTTGAACGCCCACAGGTCGACCGCGATGCCGGACAGCGCCAGCCCGTGGTCGGCGATCTCTTTTTTCAACTTCTCGCGGCTCTTCCGCGTCGGATGGGTGGCGGGCGACGGGTGCGGGCCGAAACTGCCCAGTTCCACCCCGTCGTACCCCAGGTCTTGCAGCTTGTGCAGGATGGTGTGGAAGTCGTTCGTCGGCTCGGTCTGGTTGAACAAGTACGCCCAGGTGCCGATGGAGATGCGTGCTTTCGCCACGGGAGAAGCCCTCGGTGAACGGGGTGGAATGAGCGGTTTGGCCTCGACAAACGCCGGGGTTCAACCTACTTTGACCGACCCGGTTCGTGCAGAGTAGAAATCCCACCCCACCGGCTCCGGGGGTCGTCCCGGAAGTCGTCTGCGGACTGACAGTTGAGGCGACGGAACGGGTGAAAGGTCGGGCGGTTCGGCCGGTTATTCCATAACTGGTGGACCGTTTTTCCCATCGGCCGGCGCAAGTTCCCGGTTGCTCCCGCGAACTTCTCTTAAACACCCGGTGTCGGTGTGGCTCTGAACTCATGAGGAGGTTGACCGTATGCGCGTGAACGAACACCTTGACACCCACACCACCGCGTGTTTGGACCGCCGCACCGCCCCGAAGCTGGTGATCGGCCTGATCCACGGGGAGCAGGCCCGCGGGTTGGAGTTGCACTTCAAGGCGGCCGGCTGGCGGGTGTGTTCCGCCGACACCGCCGCCGAGTTGCGGGCGAAGGCCGAGGGCAACCGGGCCGCCGCCATTGTGCTGCCGGTGTCGGCGTGCGGCGGGGAGAGCGGGTACCTGACGTGTGCCAAGTTGATCCGCTCGCTGCCCGGCGCGCGGGTGGTGATGGTCGGCCCGGAGAGCAAGCGGCACGCCCGGTTCGCCAAATTCGCCGGGGCCGTCGCCTACCTGCCGGAGACGGCCACCCCGGCCGAACTGGCGAAGGCCATCTGCCCGGTGCGGTAACGGCGAACGACCTGAACGACGAGCCGCGACCGCCCGGGAGCGGGTGGTGAATCACCCGCCCCCGGGGGGCCCGCGGCTCGTTTCACTCCACCTCGAAAATCGCCTCGATCTCGACCGCCATCCCGCCGGGCAGCGCGTTGTGCCCGACCGCACTCCGGGCGCCCACCCCGGCGTCCTCGCCGAACACGTCCTTCATCAGTTCCGAGTAGCCGTTGATGACTTTCGGCTGGTCGGTGTAGTCGGCGGTGCAGTTCACCATGCCGAAGCTCTTGATGAGCCGCTTCACCTTGTTCAGCGACCCCAGGTGGTCTTTCAGCGTAGCCAGGATGGCGAGGCCGGTCTGGCGGGCGGCCGCTTTCCCCGCGTCGGTGTCCAGGTCCTTGCCGACGACGCCGAGGATGAGCGTCTTGTCTTCCTTCAGCGGGCCGTGACCGGACACGAACAGCAGGTTGCCGACCTTGATGGCCGGCTTGTACACGGCCACCGGCTTGGGCGCCGGCGGGAGGGTCAGGTGCAGTTCCTGGATGCGCTTGTCGAAGTCGGCCATCAGAGAGGCTCCGTTGGTTGGGGGTTAGCCGCGAGGCAACGCCGAGCGCGCTCGGCGTTGCCTCGCGGCTAACCGAAATCACACCCGCCACTGACTCACATCGTCCTTCACACTGATCCCCAGCCCCGGTGCGTCGCTCACGCACAGTTGGCCGTTGCTGAACCGCGGCCCGCCGCCGAACACCCCGGCGAACCAGTCGACGTGTTCGCACATGCGGCCGTACACGCAACCGGCGCTCAGGTGGGTGCCCACCTCGGCCACCCGCACCGGGTAGACGGCTACCTGCTTCAGTTCGGCCGCGAGCGCCACCTTGCGGGCCGGGGTCAGCCCGCCCAGCCGCATCGGGTCGATGCGGACGCTCTCGATCCCGCCGGCGTCGATCACGCGGGTGAAGTCTTCGACGCGGTCGAAGAACCCACCGACCGACACGCCCACGTTCAGCCGGTCCGTCAGCCGCCGCAGGTTCACATCGTCCGCCCGCAGCGGGTCGCCGAACCCATCGACACCGAGTTCCTCGGCCCCCACGGTGCCGAGCCACACGGCGGTGGCGAAGTCGTACCGCCCGCCGGCGTTCACCTCGAACCACGCCCCGTCGGGGATCTCGTCGCGGAGTTGCCGCAGGCGGTCGTAGTCGAGGTCGGGGTCCTGGGTGCCGACATCGACTTGAATGCCGGCCGAACCCTTGTCGAGTGCGGCCTTCGCCTCCTTCACCGCCTGCTTCAACCCGACGGCCGGGGTCGCCACGCCGACGGTGATTGCCTTCATCTGGGTGCGGTACCCGCCGAGCAGTTGGTACACCGGCACGCCCGCCGCCTTGCCCTTCGCGTCCCACGCGGCGAGGTCCAACGCCGCACACGCCCGCGCCGCCGGCCCGCCGAACCCGACGCTTTCCAGTTCCGCCCGCATCTTCGCCCAGAGCCATTCCGTCCGCAGCGGGCATTCGCCGACCGCGACCGCCGACAACTGGTTGTCGATCACCGCCCGCACGGCCGCCCCGCCGCCGATGCTGTCGGCGAACCCGATCCCGACGTGCGGGCTGTCGGTGAGCAGGCGCACGATGACGACGTCAACGTGAGTGGCCGTTCGCACGTCCTGCGAACCGGGCATGGGCACCGGCCGCGGCAGCGGCACACGGAGCAGGTCGGTCTCGACGCGGGTGATCTTCATGGGTGGGGAAATGGTATGGAAACGCGGTCGGAGGCGTTCAGGGGCGATTTTGCCTGTTGGTTCCGCCTCGGTTACAATCCGCACAGTTCGACCAGCGAGGGCATTCCTATGGCAGCGACGCTTCCTCAACTCGGTCAACACAGTCTGTTCCTCCGCCTTTGGGATGCGGAGCGGATGACGCCCACCGTGGCCCGACACATCTTGAAACTCGGGTGGTCGGCCGCCGACGAATCCCGGATGAGGGAGTTGTCGGCCCGCAACGCGGACGGCAGCATCTCCGACGCGGACCGCCGTGAACTCGACGAATACGTCCAGACCGGGTTGACCCTGTCGATCCTTCACTCCCGAGCACGGAAGGTGTTGAAGGGGCAGGTGACGAGGGCGCACCGTGACTGACGCCGTGCGACAGGCGGTGCGGGCACGGGCGAACGGCCGGTGCGAATACTGCCGGCTGCCCGAAGCGGTCGTCGTGCTCAGGTTCGAGGTGGAACACGTCATCCCGGTTTAACACGACGGGTCCGACGCACTGGGGAATCTGGCGTGGGCGTGCCTGCACTGCAACCGGCACAAGGGACCGAACCTGTCCGGCATCGACCGCACCACCTCACGGACCAAGTTGGTTCGGCTTTTCAACCCGCGGCGGCATCGGTGGGCGTTTCACTTCGTTTGGGACGGGGCGTTCATCCACGGGCGAACGCCCATCGGCCGCGTCACCGTTCATGTGCTGGACATGAACGCCCCGCTCATGGTGGAACTCCGCGAAGAGTTGATCGACGAAGGCGTGTTCCCCTGAACTGGTAGCCCGACCCGCACGCCTCAGGTACGATGACACCCCGCCTTCCCCCCGGAGCCTCTCCCGATGCGCCGCTGGCTGCCGCTCCTCCTCGTCGCGCTGTTCGCGTCCCCCGCGTTCGCCCAGAAAGACCCCGCCGCCGCCCTCGCCACCATGACCGCCGGCGACGGGCTGAAGGTGGAACTGTTCGCGTCCGAGCCGATGGTGCTGAACCCCACCAGCATCGACGTGGACCACAAGGGCCGCGTGTGGGTGGCCGAAGCGGTGAACTACCGCCGCAAGCCGCCGTATAACCGCCCGATGCTCCGCAAGGAGGGCGACCGGATTGTGGTGCTGACCGACAAAGACGGCGACGGCAAGGCGGACGACTCCACCGTCTTCTACCAGAGCGAGGAACTGTACGGCCCGCTCAGCGTGCTGGTGATTCCCACGGGCAAGGGGCTTCGCGTGCTGGTGGCCCAGTCGCCGGACATCCTCGAATTCAGTTGCAAGGACGCCGACAAGCCCGTGGCCGACGGCCCGCCGAAGAAGTTCCTCACCGGCTTCCAGGGGGTGGACCACGACCACGGCGTTCACGGCCTGCACCTGGGGCCGGACGGCAAGCTGTATTTCACCGTCGGCGACAGCGGGGTGAAGGACTTGCAGAGCAGCGACGGCAAGGGGAAGAAGTGGACGAGCAACAGCACCGACGTGCAGAAGGGGACGGTGTGGCGGTGCGACCTGGACGGCAAGAACCTCGAACTGATCGCCCACAACTTCCGCAACAACTACGAGGCGTGTGTTGACAGCTTCGGCGAGATCTGGCTGAGCGACAACGACGACGACGGCAACCAGCAGACCCGCATCTGCTTCGTGTTCCCCGGCGGCAACTACGGCTACGGCCCCCGCGGGCCGGGCCAATCGCACTGGCACGAGGAGCAACCCGGCATCGTCCACAAGACGCTCCGCACCGGGTTCGGCTCGCCGACGGGCATCCAGTTCTACGAAGGCTCGCTGCTGCCGAAGCAGTACGCCAACACGCTGATGCACTGCGACGCTGGCCCGCGGGAGGTGCGGGCGTTCACCCGCAAGACGAAGGGGGCCGGGTACGAACTGGATAAGGCGAACATCCTCACCAGCACCGACAACTGGTTCCGCCCGAGCGACGTGTGTACCGCCCCGGACGGCAGCGTGTTCGTGTCCGACTGGTACGACCCCGGCGTCGGCGGGCACGGCATGGGCGACTGGACCCGCGGGCGGATCTACCGCCTGACCCCGAAGGACCACAAGGGGTACAAGGTGCCGGAGGTGAAGCTGGACACGAAGGAGGGCGTGCTCGACCAACTTCGTAGCCCGTGTCAGGCGAACCGAATCATTCCTTGGACTCAGGTCAAAGAACTCAGCTTCAACGATCTCGGCGAGTGGTTCCTCGCCGTGATCAAGGAAAAGACACCTCCGGCATACACAATGGTGGGGCGCTTTAAGGCGCTGTATTACCGTGACCCGTTCATGCTCGGCATGCTCGAAGCCAATTCACCCCAATCAATCAAATATGATCAACAGTTGGGCGAGGGTCTTTCAGGCCTGTATTTCATGAAAGAGTTGGGACTCAATGTTCAGCGAGCGCGACTGTACCGGAAGAGCATGTTCGCGATCTACGACTTTATGGACGACAAGAAATTCGCAGTCGAGGGCCCAGCCTTCGTGAAAAGGATGAGTATCCCGCTGGCGCGGGAGGCACTTTTCGCACTCGACTCGGTTAAATTCAGTCGTCAGCCGACGTTGTTCATGGCTTTCGCAGAGAAATACGACGGCTCGGACATCTTCTACCGCGCCGCGTTGAACATCGCCTGCGGCACCGACCCGGCACGCCGGGACAAGATCCTCGCCGACTTCGAGAAGCACTTCCCGGAGTGGGACGACAAGACCTCCGACCTCGTGTGGGAACTGCGGCCGAAGAGCATGCTGCCGAAGATGGAGAAGCTGCTCGGCGACGCCAAGCTGACCGGCGCGCAGAAGGCCCGCATCGTGGACATCCTCGCCGCGTCCGACGACCTCGCCGCCGGTAAGACGATGCTGTCGTTGCTCAAGGGCGATGCCCCGGCCGAGGTGAAGGCCAAGGCGGTGGACAACCTGAAGCTGTTCCTGCCCACCAAGTGGAACGCCCTGACCAAAGGCGACGACCTGAAGGCGGCCGTCGCCGACCTGCTGAAAGGTGAGAAGACCGCCGCCACCGGGCTGCAACTGGTGTCCGCCGCCAACTACACCGCCGCTCTGGATGAAGTCGTCAAGTTGGCGTCGGACAAGGCCACCCCCGCCGCCACCCGCCTCGAAGCCATCCGCACCCTCGGCAAGATCAAGGACGTGAAGGCGGTGGAAGCGCTCATGGTTGTCGGCTCGCCGGAAACGGAACTGTCGATCCCGTGTATCCAGGCCCTCGGCGAACACTTGCCGAAAGGCACCGCCGGGAACGTGGCCGAGAACAACGCCCTCGAAGCGCTCCAGCGGGCGATCACCACCCCGGAAGGCAAAGCCACGCCCGCGCTCAAGAGCGCAGCGCTGTCGGCATTGGCCGGCAGCCGCGGCGGCACTGGCTGGCTGCTCAAGCTGAAGGAGGACGGCAAGTTTCCGGCGGATTTGGACGGCGAGGCCGGCCGACTGCTGCGGAACAGCCCCTTCCAGGGCGAACGGAACAAGGCGATGATCCTGTTCCCGCCCGCCGGCAAACTCGACCCGAAGAAACTGCCCGCCGTGAGCGTGCTGGCGACCAAGAAGGGGAACGCCGAGAACGGCAAGGCGCTGATGGCGAAGTCGCTGACGGGTGAAGCCCAGTGCCTCAAGTGCCACATGGTGAAGGGGACCGGCGGGAACATCGGCCCCGACCTGAGCATGATCGGCAAGAAGGGGAGCAAGGAGAACCTGTACGATTCGCTGCTGACGCCGAGCAAGGCCATCGCCGACCAGTACGCCTCGTGGCGGCTCGACAGCGAGGACGGCCAGAGCGTGACCGGCCTGCTGGTGGAAGAGACGCCGGCCAAGATCACCGTCCGCGACGCCAACGGCAAGGACTACACGTTCAATACGAAGGACGTGACGAAGAAGAAGGACGCCAAGAGCATCATGCCGGAGGACGTCATCAAGGCGTTCAGCGAGGACGAACTGATCGACGTGGTCGAGTACCTGATGACGTTGCAAACGGCGTCGTTCACGCCGGACTCGTGGCTGGTGGCGGGTCCGTACCCGGCGGACGGCGACAAGGCGCTCGACGCGAAGCTCGACCCGGAAACGAAGCCGCTCGCCGAAGTGAAGTGGAAGACGGTGCGGGGCGACTCGAAGGGGTACTTCGACCTCGCCGTGTTCCACGGCAAGGAGGCGGTGAACAGCGTCAGCATCATGTACCGCGTGATCGAGTCGCCGGCCGATCAGGAGGTGACGATCCTGCTCGGCACGGACGACGGCTGCCGGCTGTTCGTGAACGGGGAGAAAGTGTTCGGGCACGAGAACCACTTCGCCGCCACGCCGGGCAAGGACAGCGTGAAGGTGAAGCTGAAGAAGGGGGGCAACGCCGTGCTGCTCAAGGTGAACAACGGCAACATCCCGCACGGCTTCTACTTCACCATCGAAGGCGGGGTGGATTTGAAGTTGGGGAAGTGAACCGTTCTTCGCGGCGAGCGGCAGCGAGCCGAGCGGCCAGGCTCGCTGTCGCTCGCCGCGAAGATTGTCACCTTGCTTGCAGCACGAACCAGTTCTTCGGGCGGCCGGTGGTGGCGTCGTAGCTGCGGCCGAGCCACACGCCCGGCCCGACCTGCCGCAGTTCGTCTCGCACGTTGCCGAACACCGGGGCGGTCGGCGGGTACTGCACCGTCAGGCTCGGTTGCCCGTCGAGCCAACTTGAATCCACGGTCGTGCCCGCGGTGCCGGCCCGCACCCCGCCCGCCCAGCGGTTGGTGAACGTGCCGTCGCCGTGGAAGTATTTCCCCTTCCACACACTCCCTTGCAGGCGGGCCTTCACTCGTGGGAGGAGACCGTCATCGGCGTACAACACGGTGCCGCGGGTCGGGCCGACGGGGGTAGTGTCGGGGATGCCGTCGCGGAACATGGTCTCCCACCCGGCGGGCGTTCCCCCGCGGAGTGCCGGCGGGCCGGCCACAGCCGGGGCGACGAGGGCGAGAACAAGGGCGGCGGTGAGGTGTGGTTTCATGCCCGATTATGCCCGCCGCATCGGCGCGCACCCGCCTCCTGACCGGAACGCCGACGGCCGGGTGACGTTACCACCGGCACCACCGGCGCGAGCGGTTGCCCCCGCACCCGGCGGCGGGTAGTCTGGTCCCCATATGAGTGACGACGTCATCATCGCCGAAGCCCGTGCCAAGCCGTTCGCCGACGAGCGGACCGCCTACCTGGACGCGGTGTGCGACGGCACGGAACAGCGGGCGCGGGTGGAGGCGCACCTCGGCAACCTCACCCAAAACGCCGACGTCACCCGGTCGGTCGTGGCCGACGCGGACAACACCCGCACCGGCCCGCCGGCCGACGACCACCCGGCGGACGAGACGGTTGACGCCACTTCGTTCCTCGCCCGGTCGGAGCGGCCGGGCGCGATCGGCCGCCTCGCCCACTACGACGTGCAGCAGGTGCTCGGCCAGGGCGGGTTCGGCATCGTCTACCGCGCGTTCGACGACAAGCTGCAGCGGACGGTGGCGGTGAAGGTGCTCGCCCCGCACCTGGCCAGCAGTCCGGCCGCCCGCAAGCGGTTCCTGCGGGAAGCCCGCTCCGCGGCGGCGGTGAAGCACGAGAACGTGGTGCAGGTGTACGCGGTCGAGGAGCAGCCGTTGCCGTTCCTGGTGATGGAGTACCTGCCCGGCGAGACCCTCCAGCAGCGGATCGACCGCACCGGCCCGCTGGAGTTGCCCGAACTGCTGCGGGTCGGGCGGCAGGTCGCCGCCGGGTTGGCCGCCGCCCACGCCCAGGACCTGATCCACCGCGACATCAAGCCGAGCAACATCCTGCTCGACGACGGTTCGCCGCCGGCCGCCAAGATCACTGACTTCGGCCTGGCCCGCGCCGCCGACGACGCCACCCTCACCCGGAGTGGCACCGTCGCCGGCACGCCCATGTTCATGGCCCCGGAGCAGGCCCGCGGGGAGACGCTCGACCAGCGGGCCGACCTGTTCAGCCTGGGCAGCGTGCTGTACGCCCTGGCGTCCGGCCGCCCGCCGTTCCCGGCGAGTAACACCCTGGCGGTGCTCAAACGGGTGGTCGAAGACGCCCCGCGGCCGATCCGCGACTTCGCCCCCGAGGTGCCGGGGTGGTTCTGTCGGATCGTGGACAAGCTGCACGCGAAGGAGCCGGACGACCGCTTCCAGACGGCCCATGAGGTGGCCGACCTGCTGGCCGACTGCGAACGGCAACTGGCCGAGAACGACCGCCTGACTGACACCTCCCGCATCCCGGTCGCCGCCCGCCCGCCGGTGAAAAAGAAGGGCGTGCCGGCGTGGGTGTGGGTGCTGGTCGCCGTGCTCGGTCTGTTCGTGATCGGGTGTGTCGGCCTGCCGGTGCTCGGGGCCATGTTCCTCTGGCTGAGGCCGGGTGACAATCCACAGCTGGACGAGCCGAAGAGCGTGATGAACGGCCCGTCCGCCACGAACCAGCCCCCCGCCGTGCTGAAACAGGACGAGCGGTTCATTCCACTGTTTAACGGGACGGATTCGACCGGGTGGCAAGAGTACCCGTCCGGCCGCGGCAGTTGGGCGGTGGTGGACGGCGTGCTGGTAGGCAAGGGCAAACCGAGCCACCTGTTCACCAACCGGGGCGACTTCGGGGACTTTCACTTGCGGGTGGAACTGCGGGTGAGAGACGGGAAGAATGCCGGGGCGATGGGGGTACTCGGCCGGGTGCCGCTCGAAGACCCCGGCACGGTCCTCTCGCCCCACGGCGACGCCAGCCTGTACCGCCAGCCGGTGCCGAAGCTGTACGACGACACCGCCCCGCCGCCGAAGCCCGCCCCGCCGAGCTACCGCGAGCAGCCGCTGGTGGTGGCCGCCGCCGATCTGAAAGGGGAGAGCACGGTCATCAAGAAGTGCATCCCCGGCGAGTGGATGACCTACGAGCTGATCATGGACGGGGAGCACATCACCGTCCGGCTCGCCCAACCGGGGCAGAACGCGAGCAGTTTCGCGTACGCCAAGGCGAAGTCGCCCTCCGGCCACATCGCCTTGCAACTGTTCGACGACTGGTCGGCGGTCGAGATCCGCAAGATCGAGGTGAAGGACCTGCCGGCGGTGAAACCGGCCGACCCGCGGCTGAAGGGCGACTGGGTGGTGGTGTCGTCCGGGCGGGACGAGAAGGGCAAGCCGACCGCGGACGACGAGGAGACGTTCCTGCACCTGGGGGACGGCAAGTTCGAGATGCTCGTCGCCGGCCGGCGGAGTCGGGGCAGCTACACGGTCGACACCGGGAGCAAGGAACTGCTCCTGCTCGCCGAGGGGGCACCGGAACGGTTGCCGCTGCGATACGAGTTCGACGGCGACCGCTTGCGGCTGACGGTACACACCGGGTCCACCCCCGGCGACTCCCTCGCCCAGCTCAACCGGCGGGTGGAGTCGCTGAACAACCTGAAGCAGTTGGCCTTGGCCGCCCACAACTACGAGCAGGCGTTCACCACCCTGCCGCCGGCCGGGTTGCCGTCGTCCAAAGGGGACAACACCACCCCGCTGCTGTCGTGGCGGGTGGCTCTGCTGCCGTTCATGGAACACGACGCCCTGTACAGGCAGTTCAAGCACGACGAGCCGTGGGACAGCGAGCACAACAAGAAGCTCATCCCGAAGATGCCGAGGGTGTTCGCCACGCCGGGGGCGAACGCCCCACCCGGTCAGACCAACTACCGGGCGTTCACCGGCCCCGGCACCCCGTTCGAGGTGAAGAAGGGCGGGATCAGGTTGTCCGCGTTCGAGGACGGCTCGTCGAACACCCTGCTGTTCGTGGAGTCGGCCGAGTCGGTGATCTGGACGAAGCCGGACGACCTGCCCTACGACCCGAAGAAGCCGCTGCCGAAGCTGGGGGCAACCCCGCACGGGGTGAACGTGGCGTGGGCGGACGGGTCGGTTGAAAATCTGCCGGCCGTGCTGCCGGAGGCCGACCTTCGCAGGATGATCACCCGCAACGACGGCTACGTCGTGAATAAGCCGGAACCGGGCAAGCGGCTGCCGCCGCTGCGGATGGAGTGCGTCCGATCCGCCTTCCGCCCGCTCCTCAACGGGACGGACCTGGCGGGGTGGACGCCCCTGGACCGCGAGCCGACGGACTGGAAGGTCGAGGGGGGGGAACTGGTCGGCCGCAACCGCACGGAGACGACCCTCGCAGCCGACAAGGAACACACCGATTTCCACCTGCGGGCGGAGGTCAAGTTGGCCGGCACCGGCGAGGCCGGGCTGTCCTTCGTCGGCGGCAGCGACGCCAAGTCACCGGGGGCGGGGGTGGATCTGACCGCCCGCCGCGGGGTGCGGTTCGGGTCGGTCGTGAGCGGCGGGAAGGTGGTGGCCGAGTCGGACCTGGGAACCGCCCCGGCCGACTGGTTCCGGTTGGAGGTGATCGCGACCGGCCGGTTGTGGCGGGTGCTGATCGACGGCAGGCCAGTGGCGGAGTACCGTCAGCCGATCGCCCGCGAGAGGACCGGGCTGATGATACACCAGTCTCACACCCCGCAACCGGGCGACGACCTGGTCGTCCGCATCCGCAAGTTGGAGATCCGCGAGTTGCCCGCCCCGCCCAACTGACCCGGGCCGGCGGCGTCCCCCCAGTCCCGGACCGAACCCTACCGGCGGACTCACGTCCCGCCGTTCGCCTGGCTCCCGCATGAAACTGAAGCAGACCCCGGCCGACTTCCGGGTGGAAGAGTTGACCGACGCCCGACCGGACGGCGACGGCCCGTTCGCCTTCTACCGCCTGCACAAGGTCGGGTGGACGACGCCCGACGCCCTCCAGGCGATCGCCCGCCGGTGGGACCTGCGGTTCAACCAGCTCGGGTACGGCGGGCTGAAGGACCGGCACGCCGACACCACCCAGTACCTGACCATCCTGCACGGCCCGCAACGGAACCTGAGCCACCAGCGGGTCGAGCTGACCTACCTCGGCCGGCGGTACGACCCGTACTCGTCGCGGGACATCACCGCCAACCGCTTCGGGGTGGTCGTTCGGGCACTGAGCGAAGCGGACGAGACGCACCTGCGGGTGATGAGCGACGAGGTGGCCGGGTGCGGGGTGCCGAACTACTTCGACGACCAGCGGTTCGGGTCGGTGACGGCCGACGGGCGGTTCGTGGCGAAGGAACTGGTGCACGGGCGGTTCGAGGAGGCGCTGAAACTGGCGCTCGTCTCGGATTACGAGTTCGACAAGGCCGAGCAGAAGGAGGAGAAGCGGACCCTGCGGGCGCACTGGGGCGACTGGCCGGCGTGCAAGGCGAAGCTGCCGAAGGGGCACGCCCGCAGCCTGGTGACGTACCTGTGCGACCACCCGACCGGCTTCAAGGGGGCCGTCGCCCGCCTGCGGCCGGAGTTGCAGGGGCTGTACCTGTCGGCGTACCAGAGCGACTTGTGGAACCGCATGCTGGCGAAGTGGCTGACGGCCACCTTCCCGGCGGACGCGTTGGGGACGATCCGCCAGCACCGCGGGCCGCTGCCGGTGCCGGTGCGGTTGACGACCGAGTTCGCGGAGCGGTGGAACAAGCTGTTGCTGCCACTCCCGTCGCCGCGGCTGAAACCGGACCCGGCCGCCGACTGGCTGCCGCACCTGGAGGCGGTGCTGGGCGAGGAGCAACTGACCCTGAAGCAGTTGAAGGTGCCGGGGCTGGAAAAGCCGTTCTTCTCGAAGGGCGAGCGGGTCGCCTGCTTGCGGCCGGCGGGGATGACCGCCGAACCGGGGGCGGACGAGTTGAACCGCGGGAAACGGAAGGTGACGCTGCGGTTCGACCTGCCCCGCGGGGCCTACGCCACGATGGTGGTGAAACGGATGACGGGGGTCGAAGTGACTTGAGGGATTCGGGGCGGAATAGGCCGATTCCCTACAGTTCCCAGCCTGCCGATCCGATCCAGGGGGTGTAACACTCGCCCGTCCTACGGACGGCCGATTCCGACTTTTCCGCCGAGTCTTCTGATGCCGGCACGCCCCCTCTGGTTTCCGATCCGGTTGCTGCTCACCGCCGGCCTGCTGGCCGCCGTCGTCGGCTGCTCTGGCCGTCCGCGGGCGGGCGGGGCGGTGTCGCCGGTGGCCGCCGGGCTGAACACGAATGACCTGATCGACCCCCCGGCGCAGGTGGAGGCCGACCACCTGGGGAACACGCGAGAGATGTTCGAGGAGGCGGAGCGGATGAAGGCCGTGCGGGCGGCCGAGCGGAAGGGGGAAGCCGCGGCCGGCCCCCGGCGGTCGATCCTGTGCCTGTCCGGCGGAGGCGCGCTGGGGGCGTACTCGGCCGGGGTGCTGTGCGGGTGGACGGCCCGCGGCGACCGCCCCGGTTGCGGCGGGCGGCCGAACTTCGACGTGGTGACGGGCATCAGCACCGGCGCGCTGCTCGCCCCGCTCGCCTTCCTCGGCCCGGCCTACGACGACCAGGCGAAGCGGGTGTTCACCACCGTCCACGGCGACGACATCTTCCACCTGCGGCCGGTCCGCGGGCTGTTCGGGGCGGCGCTGGCCGACAACGCCCCGCTCGCCCGCCTGGTGCGGGAGGTGCTGTCCGACGAGGTGGTCCAGGCGATCGCCGCGGAGCACCGGGCCGGGCGGCGGCTGTACATCGGCACCACCGAGCTGGAGGGGCGGCGGTTCGT
This sequence comes from uncultured Fimbriiglobus sp., assembly GCA_964390195.1. Lineage (GTDB taxonomy): Bacteria > Planctomycetota > Planctomycetia > Gemmatales > Gemmataceae > JALHQU01. Next base: position 15,810 of record CAYMHO010000056.1, read on the forward strand.
GTTCTGGGACATCGGGGCGATCGCCAACCGCGGCTGCCCGGACGACCGCGACCTGATCGCCCGGGTGCTGCTCGGGTCGAGCGCCATCCCCGGCTTCTTCCCGCCGTCCGAGATCCCGGTGACGGTGGACGGCAAGCGGTACGTGGAGAAGCACGGGGACGGCGGGGCGTCGTGCGGCATCTTCTACCGCCCGCCGTACGTGCCGCCGGAGCGGTGGACGCCGGAGGGGAAGGACCTGTCCGACGTGGACCTGTACATGATCGTGGCCGGCAAGCTGTACTCGGACGCCTCCCCCCTCCGCTCCCGCTCCCTCCTGCTGGCCGGCAGCAGCGTGTCGGCGGTGCTGTACTCGGAGACCCGCGGCGACCTGCAGCGGATGTACCTGGTGTCGCTACTGAAGGGGATGAGCTACCACCTGGCGGCGGTCCCGCCGGAGTACGCCGGGCCGATGAACGCGACCGAGTTCGAGCCGGGGCCGATGGGGGAGCTGTTCGCGGAGGGGTACCGGCAGTCGGTCGCCGGGGCGGCGTGGCGGAACACCCCGCCGGGGGTGGAGCCGGGCGAGTCGATGCTCAAGCGGCAGGGGACGGCGCTCACCCACCAGCCCCGCGGGCGGGCGTCCGGGGTGGTGCTCGGGTCGGACGGCAAACCCGTCCGACCGACCCTGGGGGTGGAACTGGCCCCCGGCCCGCTGCCGGTGCCGGTCTCCCCGGGATATCCGCTGACGAAATGACTGGCGGGGTGGGCGGCTACCGCTTGCCCGGCGGCAGGCCGGGCATCTGGGACATGGACTGGCCGCCCATCTTCCCCTGGATGACGTCCGCCGCCCGCCGCTGGAACTTGCTCAGTTGCTCCCGCAGGGCGGCGTCGCCCCGCTGCATCAGCTCCAACTCCTGCTGGATCTCCGCGCTCAGCCGCTTCAGCTCCGTCTCCTGCCGGGCCATCAGCGCCCGCTCCTTCGCCATGCCCACCTCCATCTGCCGCATCTGCTGCTCGAGCGCCTCCTCGTCCTCCCGCAGTTGCTTCCGCTCCTCGTCCAACTCGCGACGGGCCTTGTTAATCTTGGCCGCTTCTTTCTCCAGGTCGTCTTCCCACTCCTCCAGTTCGGTGCGGGTCTTGGGCACCGGCGGGGCGGCGGTGAGCGCGCCGGACGCCAGTTGCTCCTCGATCGACTGCAACTGGGTGGAGATCTCGTCCACCTGCCGCGTCTTGGCGGCCAGTTGGGTGGACATGTCGGCCTCGCGGGCGGCCGCCTTCTGCTCGTTGTCGCTCGCCTCCTGCAGCAGTTGCTTCATCTCCTCCAGTAGCTTCCGCAGCTCGCGGTTCTCCTGCTTCAGCCGCTTGTAGTCCTCGGGCGACTTGCCGGCCGGCAGGTTGGCCGGCACCGGTTCGGGCGGGGCGGCCGGAGGGCCGCCGGGGAGCGCGCCGGGCATCGGCCCGAGGGTGCTCCCGCCGAGACCGGCCGACTGGTCAATGGGCATGAACCGGGCGCTCGACCGCAGGTTCACTTCCGGGATGGCGGCCTGTTCGGGCACCGTCGGGGCGACCGTCTCGGCCGCCACCGGCCCGTTCGCCCCAGGCATGAGGAAGCGGGTGCGGCTGGCCATCGGCATGACGGTGGAGGCCGGCGGCTGCTCGGGGGGCGAGTCCGGGGCGGCGATGGGCGGCGGGGTGGAGGCCAACAGCCGCCGCCGCAGTTCCGCCGCGGAGATGGACTGCGTCGGGTCGGCGAGCACGTCTCGTTCGCTCATGGCCTGGTCGGCTCCGTCGTCCGCCTGGCGAGGTGGGTGCCGCCCGCCGGGCGTGGTTTTCGGCCCGACGAAAGTTAGAACCGGAGGGGGGGCAGTCAAGTTAAAATCCTCCCGTCCGGCCTTAGCGGTTGGCGCTGAGGCGCCGGGTGCGCCCCCGCCCCGGCCGCCCCGCCGGCACATTCCCGCCAACGCCCCCCGGCGGATGGTGTTCAACCGGGTAGAGTGAACGGATAAGGGTCCCTGGGGGTGGGGTGCGTGCCCGCCCTGTGGGACGTTAACCCAACGCCGACACGGGTTTTCGCTCGTTCCGCCTCCCGACGGCCCGGCGACCCTGGTACACTCCGTGTTATCCCGTCCGATCCCGTCGGCCGCCCGCCGACCGGACCCATCCCACCGTGAGGAGCGCCCGGTATGACGGTCTTGAAACGACTGCGGTGGCTGACTGCGGGCGCGGCGGCCATCGCCGCCTGCGTCGCCGTCGGCACCACCGTCTTCGGGGACATCACGGCGAACAAGCCGGTGTCCCCTGCCAAACCCCTCGCCGGGCCGAAAGTGGCCGACGAGACCGCCAAGACGGTGTTCACCGACAAGCCGGTGCTCGCCTACCAGCAGCCGGACGGCACCACCGCCTTCGCCTGGCAACTGAAGCCGCAACTGCCGGCCGCGGCCGCCCGCCCGAAGGACGTGGCGGTCATGATCGACACCTCGGCCAGCCAGGCCGGCGACCCCATGCAGCGGGCCGCCCAGGTGGTGCAGGCCCTGGCCGGGCAACTGTCCGCCGGCGACCGGGTGGACGTGTGGACGGTCAACCTGAACCACAAGGAGCACACCCGGTCGCTCACCGGCGGGTTCAAACCGGCCACCGACGCGACCGTCAAGAAGGCGACCGACGCCCTGACCGCCGAGGAGTACGCCGCCGGCGCCGTCGACCTGAAGGCGGGCGTCGAGACGGTGCTCGGGGCGTTCGAACAGAAGGCCGGCCGGCAGCAGATCATGCTGTACATCGGCGACGGCGAGTCGGCCGCCGGCACCCCGCTGTCCGAGTCGGTGCGGGTGTCCCTCGGGCGGCGGATGGCCGATAAGAACGTGCAATTCTTCTCCGTCCCCATCGGCCTGACCATCGCCGCCAACACCCTGCACGGGTTCGGCATGCTCACCGGCGGGACGGTGGTGCGGGTGAAGGAAGACCTGGGGACCCCGAACGGCCGGTTCGATTTCGTCCGCCGGCTGACCGAGGCGTTCGACGTGCCGGTGCTCGTCCCCGAGAAGGTGACCGTGGCCCCGGCCGGCACTCAACTGCTGCCCGGCCAACTGCCCCCGCTGCGGGCCGACCGCCCGACGCTGGTGATGGGGAGCGTGAAGGCCGACACGGGCAAACTGGAGATCACCGTCGCCGGGCGCCTGGGCGGGCAGGCCCACACCGCCACCCAGGCCGACGCCCTTCCGCCGTCCAGCCGCGACCACTACTTCCTCACCGCCATGCTCTCCCAGTGGCGTGGGGCCGAGGCGAAGGACTCGCCGGTGGTGCTGGCCGCCGACCGCGCCCTGGCGATGGCGAGCGAGCAGTTCCGCCTGTACCGCGACGAGTTCGTCGAGCTGGCCCTGCAGGCCATCACCGCCGACAAACTGGACCACGCCCAGAAGTTGTTCCAGGCGGCCCTGAAGGTGGACCCCGACTTCGCCGAGGCGAAGGCCGGGGACAAGGCGGTCGATCGCATCCGCAAGGGCGAGCTGAACAAGAAGCAGTTCAGCGAGCAGATCAAGCTGCAGAACCCGGCCGACCCGAAGCCGGCCGACCCGGCCCCCGGCGGTGGCGGGGTGGACGCGGCCGACGCCGCCGCTCGTGCCCTGGCCGCCCGCAACGCGGCCGACGCCGAGGCCCGCGCCCTGGTGGAAGAGACCATCCGTCGGGTCCGCCAGCTGCGGGAGAGCGATCCGGACGGCGCTTACGACGACCTGAAGCGGCAGCGGGAGGCCATCCAGAGTAACGACCGCCTGAGCGACACCGTCCGCGCCCGGCTGGTGGCCGACCTGGACGCCCTGATGCGGGACGTGTCCACCCGGGCGGTCGAGATCAAGCGGCGGAACGAGGCGGTCCGGGAGCGGATCAGCCGCGCCCGCGCCCTGCTGAACGAGTACGACCTGCAGATGGACGAAGAGAACCGCACCAAGGCCCGCATCGACCGCTTCCGCTTCCTGATGAACCAGGCCCGGTTCGAACTGGCCTACCGCGAAGCCCAGGTGATGGAGCAGGAGCGGGTGAGCCGGGGGCTGTCGGTGCCGCCCGAGGTGTACACCACCTACCGCGTCGGCCAGTCGGCCACCCAACTGCGGGAGCAGCGGGAGCTGAAGCGGCTCCGCGAGGACCGCTACCTGATCACCATGATGCAGGTGGAGAAGTCGTTCGTGCCGTACCCGGATGAGCCGCCCGTCCACTTCCCGCCGGCCACCGTGTGGCGTGAGCTGCGGGAGCGCCGCGCCCCCTACGAGTTCAAGAACCAGGGGGTCGGGTCGGACACCCCGCGGAGCCTCCGCGAGCTGCAGTCGATCGTCGAGGGCACCCACGACATCCCCGGCGTGCCCAAGCGGGTGGTGCTGGACGGCCCGGTGAACGGCCTCGAACTCCGCCTACTGCTCGACGAGATCGAGCGGAAGTTCCAGCGGCGGGTCAAGTTCCAGATCCGCGAGGAACTGTTCCGCGCCCTGGCCATCCCCGACCTGGAGAACATCGCCAAGTACAAGTTCAAGCGGGAGGAGAACCTGAGCGGGCTGACCCTCGGCTCGTTCCTGGACATCCTGCTGAGCGAGATCAAGGGGTCGTTCATCGTCCGCCCGGAGTACATCGAGATCACCACCGCCGAGCAGCGGCTGTACCAGAAGGTGACGCGGGCGTTCGAGATCGGCGACCTGGCCATGGCGGTGCCGAACTCGATCAACCAGCAGGCCCTGAACCAGAACCTGGCGGTGTTCGGCTCGCAACTGCAGTTCTTCGGCCAGGGCATCGGTCAGGCCCAGCAGTTCGGCCAACTGGGTAACGTCGGGATCGGGGGCGGCGGTGGGGTCGGCGGCCCGCTCGGCGGGAACATGGGCGGCCCCCTCGGGGGCAACCTCGGGGCGGGCGGCGGGCAGCAGAACCTGGGCAACCTCGGCCAGCTCGGCTGCCAGTCCAACCTGGGCGTCGGCGGGGGCATCCTGGGGGTGACCGGCGGCCAACTCGGCCAGTTCGGCAACCTGGGCGGGCAGTTCGGCATCCAGGGCAACAACCAGTCGCAGATCCTCATCCAGGTGATCTCGCAGATGGTCGCCCCGGGGGAGTGGGACACCAACTTCGCCGGCGTCGGGTGCAACCCGAACGCCAACCCGGACGACGAGGCGCCGACCTACTACGTGAAGCCGGAGCAGTTGAACTCGCTCGGGTACTACCCGGTGTCGAACGCCCTGATCGTGCGGGCGACCAGCCGCTATCACCCGACGCAGACGTTCAAGTTCCAGCGGGCGGAAGGGGGCATGGCGGCGGCTCCGGGCGGCGGGCGGAACTTCGCCCAGGGGGGTGACCCCAACGTGATGCCGCAGATCGGCGGGGCGCTGGGCATGAACCTGCCGGCGAACGACGCCAACGCCATCGTCAAGGCGGCGGGCAAGGACCCGAAGAAGCTGTGGAACGGGGTGTTCGCGCCGGGCGTCGTCACCGACCCCAGCCTGGTCATCACCGCGGTCGACTTCCTGTTCGAGTACAAGGAGTATCAGCAGGCGGCCGAGTCGCTGAAGGCCAACCTGCGGCGGGGCCACGCCACCGGCTCGTGGGCGTACGAGGCCCTGTCACTCGCCCTGGCCCAGAGCAAGGCCAGCCCGGCCGAGGTGGAGCGGGCGGCCCTCTCCTCGATCGACCTGGACCCGCGAGACCCGAAGGCGTACCTGCGGGCCGCGAAGGCCGAGCACGACCTGGGCAAGAGTGACGTGGCCATCGACCTGTGCAAGCGGGCGGCCGACATCGAGCCGAACCTGCCGGCCATCTACGCCAACGCCCTGGTGTACGCCGACACGGCCGCCGGCGGAGAGGTGAAGTCGGACGTGGTCAGCTGGGCCAGCCGCAACCTGCTCCGCCGCGACTGGCCGAACGACGGCATCGACCACGCCAAGACGACCAAGGAGGCGGTCGAGCGGATCGCCAAGAAGTTGGCCGCCGCCGACCGCAAGGCGGACGCCGACGCGGTGCTCGCCACCGTCGCCGAGGAGAAGCACCGCGACCTGGTGATCGAGCTGCGGTGGCAGGGTCAGGCCGACCTGGACATGGCTGTCATTGAGCCGAGCGGCACCGACTGCACGGCCGCCCAGAAGCGGACGGCCGGCGGCGGGGTACTGCGGTCGGACGTGCTCGAGCAGCAGGACGAGAACCGGTCCGAGGTGTACACCGCGGCGATGGCGTTCAGCGGTAGCTACACGGTGAACGTGAGCACCGCCCTCGGCCGGGCGATCGGCAACAAGGCGACGGTCAAGGTGACCAAGTTCGCCGGCACCGACAAGGAAGAGGTGGAAGTGTTCACCGTGGACCTGGCCGACGCCAAGCGGAAGCCCGTCACCGTCACCCTGGACGGCGGCAACCGCACCGAACTGGCGTCGGTCCTCCCGGACGACATGAGCACCGTCCGTCAGATCAGCACCGGGTCCAGCCAGGTGGGGGCGGCGACCGGCATCACCACCGGCACCGGGTCGGCCGACCCGGCCACCCTGTACGCGGCCAACAACCCGGCGACGGCCAAATCGGTCGCCCCGCTGGTCGGCCGCCAGCAGGAGGTGCGGTTGCCGGGGGTGACGGCTAACACCGGCATGCGGCTGGTCGGCCGGGTGCAGGCCGGCAGCGACACCGCCCAGTACTTCGCCCAGCCGGTGTTCACCGGCAAAGCGGTGGACATCCCGATGCCGAAGGTGCCGCTCCTGCCGGGCGCCGGTCAGTGAGCGTGTGAGGTGAAGTAAACCAACCGGGGCGGGGTGGGTCGCAAGGCCCACCCCGCCCCGGTGCGTTTTGCAAAGTGTAGTGGACGTCCGCACACCGGCAGGCCGATAGAACAACATCCCCCGCGGGAGTGGTCCCCATGCCCGGCAAGACGACGAAAGTGCCCGCCACGCCGGTGCTGCTGTCCGGCGGCAACCCGCAGATTCCGAAGGGCGACGGCGATGGCCCCGTGCGGGCGTACCTGGCGGCCATGCCCGGCTGGAAGGGGGATGTCGGCCGCCACCTGGATTCGCTCATCGTCCGCACCGTACCCGGCGTGCAAAAGGCGGTGCGGTGGAACACCCCGTTCTACGGCGTGGCCGGCCGCGGCTGGTTCGTCGCCTTCCACTGCGTCAGCAAGTACGTCAAGGTGTCGTTCTTCCGCGGCACCTCGCTCACCCCCGTCCCGCCGGTCGAGTCGAAACAGAAAGAGGTGCGGTACTTTCACATCCACGAGGGCGACGTGATCGACGACGTGTTGGTGGCGGGGTGGATCCGGCAGGCGGTCGAACTGGATGGCGAGAAGTGCTTCTGACCGGAAAGTCGCCGCACCCTCCGCAGGCGGTCCAACAAGACCGCCCGCGGAGCGTGCGGCGACTTTCTACTTCTCCTTCGACTTGCTCCAGTTCACCGGCTCCTCCGTCGGCGGTTTCGGTTTCGGCGGCTCGGGCGGGGCGACTGCGGCAGGTGGCGGGGCGGATGGAACGACCGCTGGCTGCGTACCGGCCTTCCACAGCGGTTCCGCGTCAACCGTCGGCAGCGGGGTGGGCGGTGCCGAAAGCGGTTCCGCCTTCGGCGCCTCACTCGTCGCCACCACCACGGCCGAAGTCCGCCGGTACACCACCTCCCGGCCGATGGGCAAATCCTTCCACCCCGTCGGGCGGGAGGGCGGTAGCGGCACCGCGATCACCCGCGTTTCGGCCTGAACCAGTGGATCGGCAGGCGGTGCGTTTCCTGATGGCGGCAAGGAGGCAGACGGCATCAGGTCGCCAGACCCGAACCCAGTTCCCCGGCCTGCGATGCCGCTCACCCGTGGCAGGATCGGCGGCGCTTCCGCCACACTCACTGGCACCACCACCGGCTTCCCTTCGACCGCACCGCTCAGGACGCTCGCCGGGTGGCCGAGCGCGCGGTACAGGCGGAACTGTCCGCGGTTGTAGTCGGCCACCGCGGCGTAGAAGTCGGCGTTCGCCTGGGCCAGCGCCTGCACCGCCGCCACCACCTCCAGCGGCCGCACCAGCAGCACGTTCAGCTCCCCCACCCGCTTCGTCTGACCCATCCCCTTCAGGCTCTCGTCCACCAACTCCACCGCCTCCCGCAGGGCCGGTTCGGCCTTCGCCAGCCGCTCGCCGGCCGCCTTCGCCTGGGCGAATGCCGTACTCACCTCCGCCGACACGCGGTCCTGGGCGCGGGCCAATTCCAGCACCGCCAGTTGTTGCTCGGTGCGGCGTTCGCCCACCCGCACCCGGTTCGCCAGCCCGAGGGATTGGAACTCCCACAAGAGTTGGGCGCTCATGTCGAACCGGCTGCCGAACGCCTGGGTGGTGTCGTTTCGCCCGCCGCCGAACCCGCCCCACGCCAGCGACCCGCTCGGGTTGGTGGACACGCTGCGAAGGCCGACGGTCGGCAGGTACGGCCGCGCCCGCTCCTGTCGCAGGCGGTCGGCGGCGGCCTGGGCGACGGCCTGTTGACCGGCCAACTCCGGGCGGGAAGCGAGGGCGACCGGCAGCAGTTGGTCGTGGGTGGCGTTCGGGTCGATGATCGTGACCGGCAGGTACGGCTCCTCCAGCGGCTCGACGAGCAACCCCGGCGTCAGGCGGAGCAACCGCACCAGTTCGGCACTGGCCGTCCGCCACCGCTCGCGGGCGGTGGCGACAGCCTGCTCGCGGCGGGCCAACTCCACCTTCGCCCGGCTCGCCTCCAGCGGCGGCACCAGTCCCTCGGCCAACTTCTCGGCTTTGGTCGCCACCTCGTTCGCCTTCTCGGCTGCCAGCACCGCGCCGGCCAGTTCCCCGCGGGCTTGCTGGGCGGCGAAGTACGCTTCGGCGACGGCCAGAGTCGTGTCGTTCTCAACCGCCTGCCGGAAGGCCGACCGTGCTCGCAAGTCCTGCTTCGCGGCGAGCGGGCCGAACACGGCGTCGGTGATCGACACGACCGCGTTCGGGCCGGCGCCGACCATGTAGGTGCCGCGGCTGCTGCGGACGATGTCGCCGGCGAAGTTCTGTTGCCCGCCGTCGTGCCGGAAGTAGTCCATACCGACGACGACGTTCGGCACCCAGGCGAGTTTGGCGCGGTCGAGCTGTTTGGCCGCGAGCGTCACCTGCTGGTCGGCGATGGCGACGTCGAGCGGGCGGGAGCCGGCCAGCTTGAGAGCCGCCGACAGGGTGATGGGGTAGACGGTGTCGGACGCTTCGGGTCTCGGCTTGGCCGGCGGGCGGGTGGCGGTGTAGACGGTTTCAGGCGGCGGGGTGATGCCGGACTGGGCGATCAGCACGCGGGTCGGCTGGTCAGGCGGCGGCACCTGGGCGAAGGCGGCCCCCCCGACGCCGGCGGCGATGATGCAAGCGGCCCGCCGCATCCCCGTCCCCCCGGTCGGTGCGTGTGGCGAAAACGATTCGAGTTCGTGCGGCCGGGGGTATATCCGCGGGCGAAGGGTGAGGCAACCGCAACCGTGCGACCGGGTGTGCCGGCGGATCGGGGCCGATCCCTCGCCCGGCTCGTCTCGCGGAGGAGCGAGAGGTCCTATCCTCGGCGTACAAGCCGACCCCGCGGCACCCCGCATCACCTGTTAACAGGTCGTACCCCATGCCCAACAAGCCGAAGAAGGCCGACCTGCCGACGAAACTGTGCGCCCGTTGCGGTCGGCCGTTCGCGTGGCGGAAGAAGTGGGCGAAGAATTGGGCCGAGGTGAAATACTGCTCGGAGCGGTGTCGCAGGTCCCCCTCTCCCCCAGGGGAGTGGAGAGCAAACTCACTTCTTCCGCATGAGCGTGTCCAACTCCCGCGGGTCGGTCAGCCCGTACTGCCGCTTGAGTGCCGCCTCCGGGCCGTACCGCAGGCCGTCCCGGACGAACGCGGTGAACATCTTCTCGCCTTTCCACCGTACCAGGTACTCCGCCACCGCCACGCTCTCGGCGTGGAACCCGGTCACGCCCTTCGCCGGTACCACGTCGGCCGTCAGAACCAATTCGGCAGACGGCAGTTCGCCGTCGCGGGCGCACCGCCGGGCGGTCTTCAGGTAGCGGTCCACTTCCTCGGGGTTGGTGCTCAGCACGCCCATCGCCAGGGCGGCCCACGCCGGCGGCGGCTTGCTCGGGTACAGGTCGGCCAGGATGACGTGCGTCAGCTCGCGGGGCAGGGCGGTCTCGATCAGCGTCTCGTCGTCCGCCCGCAGGTCGATCCGCCGCGACGCCACCTTCCCTTCCGCCAACTTCACCTCGGCCCGCCCGCTGGCCGTCGCCGGTAACCCCGTCGCGGCGGCGAACGCGTCGGCCGTCGGGTGCAGCACGATCTCGCACTTCGGCGACCAGTCCCCGCCGGCCGGCCCGGACCACCGCTCGAACACGTCCGCCCGCGCTTTCTCCGCCGCCCGGATCAGTTCCTCGGCGGTCGCCTTGCGGCCCTGGAACTTCACCACGAAGCTGGCCGAATCGACGGCGTTGGCGTCGGAGATGCCCGGCACGGGTTTCGGTTTCGTGGTGGTGCCGGCCCGCTTCTTCGCGGCGGCGAGGATGTCGCCGGCGGCGGTGTGCAGGGCGGCGTGGTTCGGCGCGGTCGCCAGCGCGTCCTCGATCTCGGCCACCACGTCGGCGGCGGTCGTCGCGTCGGTGCTGGCGTTCAACTTGTCGGTGGCACACCGCACCCGGCAGTACGCCCACGCGGCCGTCTGCTCGGCCGTCAGCGTCGCCTTCTCCTTCGCCGCCTGAGCGAACAGGTCACGAGCGGCTGCGAACTTGGTCGGCTCGCCGTCCTTCGCCCGCTGAAACGTCTCCACGGCCAACTTCACCGAATCGGTGCGGGCGGGGGCGGGCGGTGCGATCTTGCCGGGCGGAGCGGTGGGTGGGAGCGGGCCGAACGGGTCAACGGGGGGCAACGGCTGGGCGAGGGCGAACGACGACAGCAACAGGCCACCGGCCACCGCGAGGGTGGGGCGAAGTGCGAACATGGGGCGCGTCCTTGCGGTGCTGGGCGAGCGACGGGGTGGGCGGACCGCGACACGTCCGGCCGGGGCATGTCCATTGCCCACAACCGACGTGAGGGGCACGGGTATACGGCACCGGCGGGGAAAAAAAAAGGCGAAGTGCCGGCGGCGTGCGTGGCGAGCGGGGGGGGGGGGGGGGCGGGGGGGGGGCCCGACCAACACCCCACCCCCCCCCCCCCCCCCCCCCCCCCCCCCCCAAAACA
>CAYMHO010000056.1:26966-28114 GCA_964390195.1 uncultured Fimbriiglobus sp.
GGCGTCGCCCGGCCCCCCCCCGGGGGGGGGGGGGGGGGGTCCCCCCCCCGGCGTCCTAAAAAACCCCCCCCGCGCCCCGCCGCTCGCCAGGGCCGTCACTTCTTCATCATCAGCAAGTTCACCGCGACCGCGATGCCGACGAACAGCAGGCACAGCACGGCCGACGCGATGGCGAATCCGAGGGCGAACCTCTTGTACCGGGCCGTCACCTGCTTCTCGCTCCGGTCGGTCAGCGTCAGTTCCTTCTGCCCCTTCTTCTTGTTGATGCGGAAGAGCGGGTTGCCCCCCTTCAGGCTGACCGACCCGAACACCAGCAGCTTGTCGCCGGGCAGGATGAGCTGCTCGGTCGCCCGGTAGTTGCCGCTGCCGAACCGCCGGAACTCGTCGAACTCCCGCTCCAGCCGCCGCCACGCCTTCCCGCCGTAGCTGAGCTGTCCCTTCTCGATGTGCTCGGGGTCGGAGATGTCGAGTGCCCCGACGCCTTCCAGGTCTACGTCCGCGCTGCCGGACTTGTCCCTGATGGCGAACTCGACCGCGTCCACGTGGTTGAACACCGGCACCCACTCCTCCCGCGGCCGCGTCACCCGCCGGTTGCCGATCGTCTCCGTCACCATGCGGATTTGCAACTGCTCCACCGCCAGGTAGTAGCCGACGCACTCGACGTTCGAGAATGGGGCCTTCATCAGGTTGTCCTCGTCGGCCACCACCTTCCCCTGCACCTTGCCGAGCGGTTCCTCCACGTCGGCGACACGGGTCATTTCCACCGACGCGAATTTTTTCAGCCGGAGGTAATTGAAGACCGCCAGCCCGCCGGTGACGCCCACGAAGATGAGGCCGAACAGGCCGATGAACACGTTGGGGATCAGGTTCAACTCAGTCACCCCGTTCAGGACGCGAAACGGTCGAACGTGTTCTATCTTTCGCCGACCAGTTTTCACGCCTGCCCTGACTGGGAGTGCCCCCGTGCTCCGCCGACTGTTCCTCCACCCCGAGGCGGCGTTCTTCGTCCTCGCCTGGCTCGGGCTGATGGTGGTGTTTCAGGGGCGGGCGTTCAACGACCCCGGCGCCCTGTGGCACGTCCGCGTCGGCGAGCTGATCCTCGACGACGGGTTCATGCACACCGACCCGTTCACCTACACGTTCGCCGG
>CAYMHO010000057.1:0-27330 GCA_964390195.1 uncultured Fimbriiglobus sp.
GGCGGTGCTTGCCGACGTTGTACGCCGAGAAGTTCTCGTTGCACTCCGGGTAGTGAGTGCCCAGCTTCGGCGTGCGGCCGGCCCCGCTCACCCCGCTCTTGCTGTCCACGATGATGGTGGTCAGGTCGATCAATTTTTTCGCCACCAGCGGGGCGAGGCCGAGAATCGCCGTCTGTGGGTAGCAGCCGGGGTTCGCCACCAGTTTCGCCGTGCGGATTTGCTCGCGGAACAGTTCCGGCAGGCCGTACACCGCGTGACTCAGGTTCGCCGTGTCGTGGTGGGCGCTGCCGTACCACTCGGCGTACACGTTCGCGTCCTTCAGCCGGTAGTCGGCGCTCAGGTCAATGACCTTGATGCCGCGTTCGAGCAGTGGCTTGGCGGCCTCAGCGCTCACCCCGTGCGGCAGACAGCCGAACGCCACCTGCACGCCCTTCGCTTTCAACGCGTCCGGGTCGAACGGCTCCATCGGCAGGTCGCAGCGGTTCAACAGGATGGGGTGTTCGGCCGACACCGGCTTACCGGCCTCCCGCGAGGTGATGGCGGTGATGGCGGCGTGCGGGTGCCGCAACAGGATCTTCAGCAGTTCGACCGCCGTGTACCCCGACCCGCCCAGCACGGCCACGCGAACGGACATTTCCAGCGCCCCCGGTGATGTGCGGAATGATATACTCGCCGCGGTGGCGGTGTGAGTGCGGCTAGCGTTTCACTCTCCGGAGTGGTGGCCGATGTTGCGTCGGCCGAGCGCGTGGCTGGGCACGCTTCCCGACGAACGCTGTTCCAGTCCCGCTGTCCGGCGAATTCGCCCGGCGGGCGGGAGTGCCTGGGACAACCTCGCGGACCGTGGTTCACTCCCGCCCGCCGGGCGAATTCGCCGGGCGGGACCGTGAGCGTTCGACATCCCAGGTGAGGAGTAGCCGCCTCCCACCGCCACCGGAAAGCCCACCCGCAGGGGTGGGCTTTCCTCGTTTTGGCAGCGGAGCGATGAGGTCGAAATCGCCGTAAGTGCTTGGCCGGTATGGGATGTTTAAGTTTCACGACATGGTTTTTTGGTCCGGTGGGGGGAGTGGCTTAAACCATCCGCCTTGACCACCTCCCACTCCCCCGGTCACAATCCCCACCCACCGCATCGACACCCGGCAAGGAGGCCGACCCGTGCCGCTCCCGTTCTTTCTCCGCCGGTTGCTCGCCCGCACCGGGTTGGCCGTTCACACCGCCGAGGCGAAGGCGGCCACCGACAACCAGCCGCAGTTCGTGAAGTACCTGTCCGATCGCACGCTCGCCGCCCCGCTGGACGAACTGCTCGATCCCGCCACGTTCCCGGACGCTGACGGCCCGGACGTGATGAACCTGAACTTGGCCGCCCCGCGGTTCGACTCGCCGATCGGCGGCTGGCGGTTCACCGCGGACCGTTTGGGCAACCCGCACCCGTGGGGCTTGCAGGCGTTGCGGGAGACGATCGCCGAGCGGAAGGGGGTGAATGCCGACACGCAGGTGTTCGTCACCCACGGGGCGACGGGGGCATACGCCGCGGTGCTGGATGCCTTCGTGAACCCCGGCGACAAAGTGGTGATGTTCGATCCCACGTCGCCGCTGTTCCGCCTCGGGGCGATGAGCCGGCGGGCGAAGGTGCGGGCGGTGCCGACGTGGATGGAAGACGGCCGCACGCGGTTCCTGTTCGACCACCTGGCTTCGGCCATGCGGGGGGCGATGCTGCTGGTGCTGAGCCTGCCGAACAACCCGACCGGCGGCACACTGACGGCGGAAAACCTGGAGCACATCGCGTGGCTGGCGAACCGCCACGACGTGCTGGTGTACGCGGACGAGACGTTCGACCGCTTCCGGTACGACGAAGAACCGACGCCGAGTCTAGCTTCGCTGCCGAACATGAGCGAACGGCTGATTTCGGCCGGTTCGATGACCGCCGGATACGCGCTCGGCTCGCTGCGGGTGGGCTGGCTGACCGGGCACCCGCAGTTGGTCCGGCCGTGTGCGCTGAACGCACTGCTGAGCGCGCCGTTCGTGCCGACCGCCTGCCAGCAGGCCGCCGCCCGTGCGGTGCAGGCCGAGGAAGACCTGTTCGCCCCGACGCTCACCGAGTTCGCCAGCAAGCGGCGGTACACGGTGGACCGGCTGAAGAAGATGGGCCTGGACGCCGCGACGCCGGGGGCGGGGTTCTTCTGCTGGGTGCCGGTGGCGCAGCTCGGGGTGAACGGCCGGCAGTTCGCCGAGCGGCTGCTGCGGGAGCAGCGGGTGCTGGTCGGGCCGGGGCAGGCGTTCGGGCCGAGCGGCAAGGACTTCGTGCGGGTGAGCTTCGCGGTGGAAGACGGCCGCCTGCGGGAAGGGCTGACGCGACTGGATCGGTTCGTGGACACGCTGAAGGGCGCACCGGCGGTGGAAGCGGCGACCGTGAGCGTGCAGGACGAGCAACCCGTGCCCGAGGCCGTGGAAGAGCGGATGCCGGCGTTCAGCCGGGTGTAACCATGAGTACCCGTCTCCTCGCCGAACAGCAGTTCCACGACGCGCAAGCGGTCGAGCGGTCGCACACGTTCCGCCGCGACCCGGCACGCCTGCGGTTCACCGACGCCGACTTCCTCGACCACGAGACGTGGGTGCGGCCGGCGTTCGAGCGACTCGGCCCGCTGGCCGGCAAGCACGCCCTCGATTACGGCTGCGGGCACGGCATGGCGGCGGTGGTGATGGCCCGCGCCGGTGCGACCGTGTGCGCATTCGACCTCTCACCGGGGTACGTCGCCGAAGCCGAGGAACGTGCCGCCGCGAACGGGGTCCGCGTCCTGTTCACCCCGGCCGACGCGGAAGATTTGCCCTACGCCGACGCCAGCTTCGACGCCATCTGGGGCAACGCCATCCTGCACCACCTGGACTTGCACCGGGCCGGGGCGGAGTTGCTCCGCGTGTTGCGGCCGGGCGGGGTGGCGGTGTTCTGCGAGCCGTGGGGCGGCAACCCGCTATTGTCGTTCGCCCGCCGACGGCTCCCCTACCCCGGCAAGCACCGCACCGAGGACGAGAAGCCGCTGGTGTCCGCCGACCTCGCCCCGCTGCGGGCACACTTCCCGAACCTGACCGTCGAAGGGTTTCAACTGCTCGGCATGGTTCGGCGGGTGTGCGACCTGCGGGCGATCAGCGGCGTGGCGGACGTGTGCGACCGGGCAACTTTGCGGGTGGTGCCGGCATTGCGGAACTGGTGCCGGTATGTGGTGCTGACCGTGCGGAAGGAATAGACTGTGCGGACAGGATGTGTCCCGCTCGCCCCGCGAGAGGGACGACCCCGCACGCGGAGCGTGCGGAGTGCCTCCGTGTCCGCCTCGCCGCCAGCCCGCGCTGTGTTCGCGTCCAGCCGTTCGGCCCAGGCCGCGCTGGTGGCGTTCCTGGTGTGCGTGGCCGGGCTGGTCGCCTACCGCACCTACTTCCCCCGCCTGAACGCCCGGCCGACCGACGCCCCCACTTCGCCCGTCGCAGTCGCCCCGAAGCCGATCGACCTGAACACCGCCGACCGGGCCGAGTTGGAGCAGTTGCCCGGCGTCGGGCCGAGCCTGGCCGACGCCATCCTTAGCCACCGCCGCGAGGCCGGCGCGTTCCGGTCGGTGGACGAACTGGGAGCCGTTCACGGCGTCGGCGACAAGACACTGGCGAAACTGCGCCCGCTGCTGACCGTGACCGAACCGGGAGCGGAGAAGCTGGAGCGGAAGCCGACCCCACCGGTGGTCGCGCCGTCGGCAGGCAAGATTCAGCCCGGTGAATCGCGGGTGAACGTGAACACGGCGAGCGAGGCCGAACTGCAACGGCTGCCGAAGGTGGGGCCGGTGACGGCGAAAGCGATCGTCGCCGCCCGACCGTTCAAGAGTGTGGACGACCTGGACCGGGTGAAGGGCATCGGCAAGAAGACGTTGGATTCGCTCCGCCCGTTCGTGACGGTGGAGTAGCGACCGGATGGTTGTAGCCGGCCTCTGTGAGGCCGGTCGGGGACCGGCCTCACAGAGGCCGGCTACAACCATCCGGCGGTCAGCCGTCCACCGGCAGCCAAGTGGTGATGTCGGTGCGGGTGTGGGCGGTCGTCTGGGTCAGGTCGTGCGAGGCGCGGTAGGCGGCCTCCCACGCCGGGCCGAGTTGGTCGAGGGCGGCCAGCGGCACCTGCGGCCACTCGCGGTAGACGACCACCTCGTCCCGGCTCGCAGCGGTGGCCGCGGTGGGCGGCAGGATGGCGGCGGCGGTGGCGGCAACAGGCGCCCCGCCGGCACCCGCCGGGGCGGTGAACACGCACACCTCTCCCCTCGACCACGGCCCGCGGGAGACGGCCGACGGGGCGGCGGCGGCGAACGCCCGGTCCAGCGCCTCGGCGACGGCCGACGGCGGGCCGAACTTCGCCTTCATCATGCCGGCGATGTCCACCTCGCCCAGCCGCTCGCTCAGGTAGTCGCGGGCGGTGTCGCGGAGGACGCGGTACAGCACCTCCGGCCCGGTGGCCGAGTTCACACACGCCTCGAACACCCCGCCCAGTTCCTCGCTCACCCGCTTCTGGAACCGCTGCTCCAGCTCGTTCAGGTCCTGGTCGTCGAGCGAGGCCAGGTACCGCTGGGTGGCGTCCTCGGCCGTGTTGCACCCCGGCGGCAGCAGGTGGCCCGGCTCGACCGGCGGCATCGGAGCCTCGGCCTCGGCCACCATGTGATCGCGGTACCCTTCCAGCCGCCGGCGGCAGTTGCCCAGGTCGTTCAGGCGGGCGATCAGGGTGTCGAGCAGCCTGGAGTACACGTCGGCCAGGTGACGGGCGACGGCCGCCTCGTACCCGGCGTCGGGGTACTCCCGCAGGGCTTCGCCCAACTCCGCCGCGGTCGGCTTCCGCACCCCTTTGTGGGCGGACGTGTAGTGCAGCAGGCGGTCGTAGGCGGCGGCCGCCTTCGCCTCGGCCGGGGCGACCAGCGGGCGGACGGCGTTCAACTGCTGCTCCACCTTCACCAGCAGGCGGCGGGCCACCTCCTCCGCCCCGGTCAGGCGGAAGCCGGTGGTGTCGAGCAGGGCGGGGACGAGGTCGGCGATCTGGGCGGACGCCTCACCGGCCAGCTTCTCGGCCTCGGCGGCGACGGCCAGGGGTACCGGGCCGGGGCCGCGGCCGGGCGTCCCCCGCGGCGGGCCGAACAGGGACACCATGCGGTTGACGGCGGCCGCCACCTGGGCCGGCTCGGGCAACTTGGCCAGCCAGCCGCGGGGGGTGAGCGGGTCGAACACGCGGCGCAGGTGGGCGTCCACCGGCTCGCCCAGGTCGGCGTCGGCGGCCGCCTTCAGCCGCCGGCGGGCGTCGTCCGGGCCGAGGCCGAGGGCCGCCCACCGCTCCTCCGCCCACCGCGGCACGGTGGCGTTCAGGTGGGCCGGGTCGCCGGTCAACCAGTGGCCGAGCATGACGGGGGCGATGACGCGGGCGGTCCGCACCACCACCTGATGCCGCGGCCAGGTGAACCGGCTGGCGCCGACGGCGGCGACGGTCGATTCGGGCGGGCGGTCGCCGCGGAGGCCGTCGGCGGTGCGACCGACCGGGGTGAACAGGTCGAACCGCAGGTAGTCGGCGGCGGCCGCCGCGGCGTCCGGAGCGGCGGGGGTGCGGTCGAACTCCCGCACCTTCGAGGTGCTCGACCCGCCCGACCCTTTGCGGCGGGGGAATTGCGTCTGTGTGACCCCGCTGGCCGACGCCGACTCGGTCGCGTGCTCGAACCCGTTCAGTACGACGGTGCGGGCGAACGGCGGG
This sequence comes from uncultured Fimbriiglobus sp., assembly GCA_964390195.1. GTDB lineage: Bacteria > Planctomycetota > Planctomycetia > Gemmatales > Gemmataceae > JALHQU01. The sequence goes on from CAYMHO010000057.1 coordinate 5,756, forward strand.
TCGTTGTCGCGGATGAGCGTACCGTCGTCGGCGGTGGACACGAACGCCGTCTCCGGCCGGCTGAAATGGTGCAACTCGGTGAGGGCGGCGTACGCGTTCGCGCGGGCCAACTGGGACACCTCCCCGTTGGCCGGCGGGACGAGCAGCACCCCGACCACGTCCGGGTTCGAGTACCCGACGCGGCGGAGCTGCTGGCGGACCAGGTACGCCAGGTCGATGGCCATGCCGCCGCCGGTGCCCCCGCCCAGCCCGGCGACGATGTACACCCGCGGGCGGTTGGTGCGGATCGGCCGGCCGAGGACGGCGGCCGCGTCGGCCAGGTGCTGCGGGTCGAGGGCCAGGTCGATTTCGGCCTGAACCCGCTGGACGACGTTCCGGTGGTGGTCGCACAGGGCGAGTCGGCCGAGCGAGCGGATGCCGGCGGTGGCCGGGACGCGGGGCATGCGGTACAGGACGGACGCGTCGAACCACCCCTCGATGACCGCCCGCCCGTTGTTCCGCGGGCGGAGGTAGTGGGCCGCCCGGTTGAGCGGCACGTGCAGCACGTGGTCGGCCGGGATGGGGGCGAGGGTCGGCTCGGCCGGGCTGGCCGCCGAGGCCACCGCGTCCGGGTGGGTGTCGATGTACAGGGTGCGGACGTGCGGCAGGCGGCGGGCCGACCCGCCCTCCTCGGCGAGCAGGCGGGTGAACCGCTGGAGCGCCCGCCGGCCGGCGTACCCCAGGCCGATGACCACCGCCGGGCGGAGGTCGCCGGGGCCAGTCCGCTCGGGCAGCGCCACCCGCTCGGGCGGGACGGCCGGGATCGGTTCGGCCCGCGGGTAGTCGGTCGCCTCCGGGGCGAACACCCCCGTGGACACGGCGGCCGCACTGGCCGACGACCCCAACCCCGGCGGGCCGGGCAGGGAGTCGGCGAACGTGTACGGGTCCGAGTTCTGTTGCCCGGCCGGGCCGCCCACCATCGCGGCCATCGGCACGCTCACCGTCACCCGCCCGTCTGACCCGGCCCGGATGGCGGCCACCAGTTCGGCCACGCTCGGGAAGCGGTCCTCCGGCTTCTTGGACAGCGCCCGCGCCAGGGCCGGGCGGTCGGCCGCCGGCGACGGGTCCAGGTTCGGCGGGTGCGACAGGTGCTGCATGAGCAGCTGGTTCATGCTGGTGCCGTCGAACGGCCGCACCCCGGTGAGCAGCTCCTGGTACACGCACGCCAGGCTGTACTGGTCGCAGTACCGGGAGACGAACCCGTCGAACGTCTCGGGGGCGGCGTACACCGGGGTGATCCCGCCGGTCACCTGGGCGACGTGCTTCTCCAGGTCCTTCACCTGCCCGAAGTCGGCCACCTTCACGTGGTTGTACAGCAGGAACAGGTTCTGCGGCTTGATGTCCAGGTGCTGCAGCTGGTACTTGTCGTTCATCAGGTCGAGCACTTCGGCCGTCTCGGACATGTACTGCAACAGCTCCTCCCGCGGGATGCCCACCTGCCCGGCCTCCCGGCACTGGCGGAAACGGTCCCACAGGTTGCAGTCGGCCAACTCCATCACGATCACCAGCCGCCCCTCGACGATGTCGAACCGGTCGAGAGCGACCAGGTACGGGTGCCGCACCTGCTTCACCCGTTTGAGCGACTTCAACTCCTGCTCGGCGAACCGGTAAGCGTCGGTGTCCTTCTGGCGGAGGTCGCCGTGGATCACCTTGGCGGCTTTCTGGATGCCGCCGGGCGCCTCGCACCGCCACACCTCGCCGAACCCGCCGCTGCCCAGGCGGTCGAGCAGGCGGTAGCCGGGGATCGGCTCCGCGCCGGCGTGGAAGGCAACGCTACTCATCGGGGCGATTCCAGGGGTGGAATGGACTCCGCACCCTCCGGGTGCGGTTCGGATTCACCGCACCCGGAGGGTGCGGAGCACGGTGTTCACACACCCGCCGTCGGGCGGGCGGGGGCATCCCAGGGGATGTCCACCCGCGCGTGCGGCGGCTTGTCGGTGCCGGCGGCCGCCTCGTACGCGGCCCGCCCGGCGTCCCCCAGTTGGGGCAGGTCGCCGACGGCCACCCGCGGGTACTCGCGGTACACCACCAGGTCGTCGGCCAGCATGGCGGGGATGAACTCGACGTCCGGGTTGGCGTCGGCGGCCAGTCGGCGGAGCTGGTCGCCGGCCGGCCCGGTCGGGGCGGCCAGGATGGTCGCCTCCACCTGCGGCTTGGACACCGGGGTGAGGGCGGGGGCGGCGGCCGTGTACGCCTCCTCCAGCACCGTCAGGCAGTCGTTCCCGCTCCCGCGGTAGCGGGTGAGGGCTTCGGCCGGGTCGGCCTTGCCCAGGCGGGCGTCCATGAACCCGCGGACGGCGGCGGTGAGCAGGTCGCGGAAGCGGGGCATGCGGTCGGCCTTCAGGCAGACGTTCACCAGCCCGCGGAACTTGCGGTCCAGGTCCACCTGCAGGCCGGCGTCGAACCCCTTCACCTCGTCGGCCGGCAGGGCGGCGATGAACTGGTCGGCGGCGGCGTTCAGGTCCGGGCAGCCGACCGGCAGCACGTACGCGCCCGGTTCGGCGTCCGAGTCGGTGGTCGGGGCGGCGGCCAGTTGGTCGGCCAGTTCGGTCAGGCGGGTGCGGCAGAAGCTGACGTCCCGCGTGTACTCGGGCAGGCCGTCCCGCAGCTTGCGGAAGAAGGAGACGGCGGCGGCCAGCAGCAGCGCCTGGTACCGCTGCCGCGGGTACTCGCGGAGCAGCCCGGTCAGCTCGTGGGTGATCGCCCCCCGCCGCCCGACCAGGGCGAACGCCGACTTGTTGGCCAGGGTGCCGATGAGCGGGAACAGGGCGGCGAAGGTGGCCGTCGCCTCGTGCTCCCGCCGCTTGCACTCCACCTCCAGCCGCTCGACCGCGTCGTTCAGCCGCTCGGCGATCTGGGACAGCGCCTCCTCCGCCCCGGCCAAGCGGTACTCCGGCCGCTCGATGAACCCGACGGCGGCCGACGCCAGCCGGGTCTCGGCTTCGCCCAGCAGCTTGGGGGCGATGGCGTCGATGAACCCGGCGAAGGTGGCGGTGCCCCCGCTCCGCTCGGACTCCGGTTTGCCGACCATCTTGATGAGCTGGTCCAGGCAGCCGACGGCGGCCGCCCCGTCCACCTTCCCGCCCGGCGGGCCGAGGGCATCCAGGGCGGCGTCGAAGGCGTCGTTCGGGCTGCCGCGGAGCGCCTCCTCCACCCCCCCCTTGAACCGGGCGATGACCGCCGCCGCGTCCAACTGGTAGCCCGCCCACTGGTCGTCCAGCCAGCGGCGGATCGGCTCCTTCAGCGCCCCGCCGTCCTTCGCCGCCCACCGCCGGAGCACCTGCTGGCAGAACCGGCGGGTGATGGCGGCCAGCAGTTCGTACCGCGGCCAGCTCAGGCGGAACACGCCGAACGGCTGCACGGTGGGGCCGGCGTACTGGTCCACCGGGGCCACCTCGCGGACGAAATCGATCTGCTTGCCGGCCGGGGTGAACAGGTCCAGGTAGCACGCCCGCGCCATCGCCCCGATCAGCCGGCGGTGGTCGGCCGGCGTCCCCTTCCGCGGCCACTGCACCAGCCCCACCCGGTCGAACGGCGGGGTGGTGTCGAGCACCGGCGGCTCGCTGTTGTCGAACCGCGTCTGGTACGGGTTGGCGGCGTAGTGGCTCAGCTCGGTGAGGGCGGCGAACGTGTTGGCGGCGGCCGCCCGCGGGGTGCTCTTGTCCGCCGGCGGGACGGTGAACAGGCCGTGCACCTCCGGGTTGCGGTAGCCGACGTTCCGCAGCTCGTGCTTGAGCAGGTAGGCCAGGTCCAGGAACATGCCCCCGCCGGTGCCCCCGCTCAGGCTGCCCAGCAGGTACACCCGCGGGCGGTTCGACCGCACCCCGAGGCCGGTGTTGTCGGCCGTTTTCGTCAGCACGTCGTCGTTCAGGAACGGCTCGATCTCCTGGCGGATCCGCTGGGCGATCATGCGGAAGTGGTCGCACAGGGCGAGCCGGCCGAACGCCCGCACCCCGGCCGCCGGGCCGGACGACTTCGGCAACTGGTACAGGGTGTTCGGCGGCAGCCACTGCTGCACGTCCGGTAGCCCTTCCCTTTGCAGGTAGTGGACCGGCCGGTTCAGGCGGGCGAGGAGCACCTGGTGCGGGGGGAGCGGGTCGGCCCCGCCGGCCGCCGCCGAGGTGGTGTCCTCCGGGTCGGTGTCGATGAACAGGAACCGCAGGGTGGGCACCGCCGCCACCGTGTTGAACCGGTCGTGGACGATCTGGCGGACGGCCCGGATGCCCTCCAGCCCGGTGCGGCCGAGGCCGACGACGATGGCCGGGAAGAGCAGTCCGTCGCCCGCCCGCTCGGGCGGGGCGATGCCCAGCGCCCCCATCCGCCCGGTCTCGACCACCGACGGCCGGGCCTGGGTGACGGCGATGCCGTTGTCCGGGTTGGGGGTGAGGGACATCCCGCTGCGGGGGGTGATCGACCCCCGCGGGTTGGGCGCCACCATCCGCGGGGTGACCAGCCCGGGCAGGGCGGTCAGCCCGTTCCAACTGCCGCGGCCGGCCGGCGACGGCGGGGCCGGGGTGAGGGCGGGCGACGGCTGGGCGATCGGCCCCGGAACGGTTTGGGAGGCCCGGTCGGGCAGGGCGGCCCCGATCTGCTGGGTGAACACCGCCTGGGTGGGCGGGGGGGCGGCCGGGTCGATCTGCGTGGGCGACGAGACCGTCGGCGGGGCGGCCAGGCCGGCCGTCGGCAGGGGCAGGGCGAAGGCGTCCGGACGGGGGAACGACTGCGGGGCGCTGACCAGCCGCTGCACCATCTCCCGGCAGCTCGGCCAGCGGCGGGTCGGCTCCTTCTCCAGGGCGCGGGCGATCACCGCCCGGTCGTGGTCGGGCAGCGGGGTCAGGTCGGGCGGCTCGCGGAGGTGCTGCAGGAGCAGTTGCTTGGTGTTCGCCCCGTTGAACGGCCGCACCCCGGTGAGCAGCTCCTGGTACACGATGGCCAGGCTGTACTGGTCGGAGAAGCGGCTCACCTCCCCCTGGAAGGTCTCCGGCGCGGCGTACACCGGGGTCACCCCGCCGGTCACGCTCGCCACCGCCCCCTCGAACATCTTGGCCAGGCCGAAGTCGGCCACCTTGATGTGGTTGTAGATGAGGAACAGGTTCTGCGGCTTGATGTCCAGGTGCTGCAGTTTGTACCGGTCGTTCATCAGGTCGAGGGCTTCGGCCGCTTCCGTCAGGTAGCCGAGCAGCTCGGCCCGCGGGACGCCCACCTGCCCGAGCATGCGGCACTCGCGGAACTTGTCCCACAGGTTCCGCTCGGCCAGTTCCATCACCACCATCAACTGGCCGTCGATGATGTCGTACCGCTCCAGGGTGAGGATGTACGGGTGCCGCACGTCCTTCACCCGGTTGAGCGACTTCAACTCCTGCTCGGCGGGCCGCCCTTCTTCCGTCGAGTCCAGGTCGCCGAACACGAACTTGACCGCCTTCAGGAACCCGCCGGGCGCCTCGCACTTCCACACCTCCCCGAACCCGCCCCGGCCGATCCGCTCGATCAGCCGGTACCCGTCCAGCGGGTGTGGCAGCGTCAACGTCGGGGCGGGGTGGAACGGCATCGGCGCAACTTCCGATCGCGGGCCGGATGAGCCGCGGGCAAGGCACGGGACAAGGCGTGTGTCTCTCTTAGTTCACACCGCCGGATTAGCAAAAAGTCCGGTCCCGCCTGAGTCCGGAAGGGGTCGGGAAGAGTAAATTGGGTGAACCGGGTTGCGAGCGGGCGCGAATGTCTGGGCGGGGCGCGAACGTCTTCGCCGCGAGCGTGCGAGCGGGACGGGGCGGCCGCTCGCACGCTCGCGGCGAAGACGCCGAGGCTCCGATGTCCACCGACTGGGTCGCCCTGTCCGTCAAGCAGCCGTGGGCGGCGCTGCTCGTCGCCGGCATCAAACGCGTCGAAGTCCGCACCTGGGGCACCCGCCGCCGCGGGCCGGTGCTCATCCACGCCGCCCGCGTGCCCGACGACCGCCCGCACGGCTGGTCCCTCGTCACCAACCCGGCCGTCGCCACCCTCGCCCGGTTGGGCGGCGGACTCATCGGCGTGGCCGAGTTAACCGACTGCCTGGAATACTCCACCGCCGAGCGGTTCGCGGCCGACTGTGAACGCCACCACAACCTGCCCGACTGGTTCGTCCCCCCGCGGCTGTTCGGGTTCGCCTTCGCCCACCCCCGCCCCCTCCCCTTCCGCCGGTTGCCAGGCTCCACTTTCTTCTTCCCCGTGCCGGGGGTTACAATCACCCCCCCGGAGATCGACGATCGTAGCCGGCCTCTGTGAGGCCGGACCGGGGTCACAGACCCCGGCCACAGCAGCACGGAAAGGATTCCCGCACCATGACGACCCCGCTCGGACTGCTGGTCAGTGTCACCTCCGCCGACGAGGCGGCCGCCGCTCTCGCCGCCGGTGTGGATCTGGTCGACGTGAAAGACCCCTCCCGCGGGCCGCTCGGCGCCGCCCACCACGAGACCGCCGCGGCCGTGCTGGCCGTCGTCAACGGCCGGGTGCCCGTCAGCGCCGCCCTCGGCGAGTGGTCGCCGGCCGCCGTCACCGAAGCCCACTGGCACCTGAAACTGCCACTCACCTACATCAAGTGGGGGCTGGCGGGGTACGGCCACCCGGCCGGGTTCGGCGAAGACTTGTTGGAGACCCGCCGCCGCGTGCCGGCCGGCACCGAGGTGGTGGCCGTCGCATACGCCGACTGGGAGGCGGCCGAATCGCCGCCGCCGGCCGAGTTGGTCCGGTTCGCCAAACGGTACCGCTACCGGGCGTTCCTGTTCGACACCTTCGGTAAGAGTGGGGACACCCTGTTCGACCACCTGCCGCTGCAGGAACTGAAGGAACTGGTCGGCAGCCTGAAGCGGAGCGGGGTGAAGGTGGCGGTCGGCGGGTCGGTGCAGTTCGAGCACCTGAAGCTGTTGAAGATGGTGGGGGCCGACTGGGTGGCGGTGCGGGGGGCCGTGTGTGTCGGCGGCAAGCGGGGCGACGGCCTCGACCCGGTGCGGCTGGCCAAGTGGAAAACCGCCCTGAGTGGGTGAGCCGCCCCGGCGAGTGGGGGGAGTGTGGCCTCTGGCCTGAGCGATCCCGGCCGCGTACCATGCGGGTCCTCTCCCTCGCTGGGGCTGGTCATGTTCCGCCCGATCCTCCCGCTGCTGCTCGTCGCCACGTCCGCCACCGCCGCCGACTGGACCGACGTCAACCCGGCGGTGCTGAAACCGGACGACGCGAAGAAGATGCTGTCTGCCGACCTGCGGAAGCGGACGCAGGAGGCGAACGACCGCGAATCCAAACTGTACGCGGCGGTCAAGACGAAGGCCGAGTGGGAACGGTACCGCGACGAGCGGCTCGCCAAACTGCGGGCGTCGCTCGGCACCTTCCCCGCCGTGCCGAAGGACATGAAGGTGGTGACGACCAAGAGCGTCACCGGCGACGGGTTCGTCATCCAGAACACGCTGTTCGAGACGCGGCCCGGCTGGTGGGTGGCGGCCAACCTGTATCTGCCCGCCAAGCCGCCGGAGAAGATGCCGGGGATCGTGATCGCCCACTCACACCACGGCGGCAAGACCGGCGGCGAGTTGCAAGACATGGGCATGACGTGGGCGCGGGCCGGCGTGGCGGTGCTGGTGCCGGATCAACTCGGGTACGGCGAACGCCGACAGCACGACTTTCACAGCGACAAGGATTACCCGAAGCCGTTCAAAGCCGGTCGCCAGGACTACTTCTTCCGCTACACCTCGAACCTGCAACTCTCCGCCGTCGGCGACAGCCTGATGGGGTGGATGGCGTGGGACCTGATGCGGGGCGTGGACGTGCTGTTGAAGCAGCCGACCATCGACTCGAAGCGAATCATCCTGATGGGCAGCGTGGCCGGCGGTGGCGACCCGGTTGGTGTGACGGCAGCCCTCGACGACCGCATCGCCTGCGTGGTGCCGTTCAACTTCGGCGGGTGGCAGCCGGAGTCAGGGGTACTGGAAAACCCCGACCGCGATTTCGCCTGGTTCGGCGACGGCTACTGGGAGAGCACCCGCGGGCTGCGGGGCGGGGCGGCCGGCGGGTTCGCCCACTTCGTCATCGTCGGCAGCGTCGCCCCGCGGAAGGTGATCTACGCCCACGAGTTCGCCTGGGATGCGAAGACCGACCCGGCATGGCCACGGCTGCAAAAGGTGTTCGACTTCTACGACGCGAAGGACTCGCTACGGGTCGCCCATGGTGCCGGGTCGGTGCGGGCGAGCGGGCCGGGCAACACCCACTGCAACCACATCGGCGCGACCCACCGCAAGATGATCCACCCGGCGCTCAAGGACTGGTTCGGCATCCCGATTCCGGAGGAGTACAGCAAGCCGCTCCCCTCGAGTGAATTGCGGTGCTGGACGGACGCAGCGAGGAAAGAGTTGAAACCTAAGACGCTGGCCGAGGTGTTGGCCGGGCGTGCCGAGCGGCGTGAGCTGCCGAATGCCGAGTACTGGAAGGCGTGGCTCGGCGACACCGCTCCGGTGGAGGTGAAGGTCGTCGAGGGCAACGCCGAACAGGTGCCAGGCGGCAAACTCGTCCGCTTCGCCATGACCACCGATCCCGGCATCAGCGTGCCGCTCCTGCTCATCACCCCGGATGGCGCCAAGGGGAAGGTGCCGGCGGTGGTGATGGTGGCGGGCGGCGGGAAGGCGGGCTTCCTGAAGGAGCGCGGCGAGGCGGTCGCGGAGTTGCTGAAGGCGGGCGTGGCGGTGTGTCTGGCCGACGTGCGTGGCACCGGCGAGACGCGGCCGGGCACGGGTGCCGATCGCGGCAGCTCCCGCACGTCCGTCTCGCAGCAGTCGCTCATCCTCGGTCAGCCGCTGCTCGGGACACAACTCCGCGACCTGCGAACCGTGTTGAAATGGCTGGCCGCCCGCGACGGCCTCGACGCCAAACGGTTGGCCGTGTGGGGCGACTCGTTCGCCGCGGTGAACCCGAAGGACGTGACCGTCGCCGTGCCGCTCGACGCGGAGTTGCCGGCGTTCAGCGACCCGACCGGGGCGAACCTGGCACTGCTGGTTGGGCTGTTCGAGGACGACGTGAAGGCGATCTACGCCCGCGGCGGCATCGACCCGAAAGACCCCCTGTTCGGCAGCCCGTACCTGTACCTGCCGCACGACGCCGTCGTCCCCGGCCCGACGGCGGTCGGCTCGCTCTTCGGGTTGCTGGGCTGGTCGAAGCCGACGAAGTACGAGGCGACTGTGGACGTTCACAACCGGGCGATGGGTGACAAAACGCTGTCAGTGGCGGAGGCGGCGAAGTGGCTGGCGGAGGCGGTGAAAAAGTGACGCCCCCGCGCGGCGATCGCACGCCCCCCGGGCGATACAATTCGGTTGACCGGCGGGCGAGCGATCTGGCCCGATGCCGGTCTCATCGTTTTTGGGGCGAGGCGAGACGGATGAGTTCCACCCGGACGGACCGCCAACCGCTGGAGAAGTGCCCGACCGGCATCACCGGCCTGGACGAAATCACCAACGGCGGGCTGCCGCGGGGGCGACCGACCCTGGTGTGCGGCACCGCCGGGTGCGGGAAGACGCTCCTGGCGATGGAGTTCATCGTCCGCGGGGCGACCGAGTTCGGCGAGCCGGGCGTGTTCATGGCGTTCGAGGAGACGATCGCCGAGTTGACGCAGAACGTCCGCTCCCTCGGGTTCGACCTGACCGAACTGGCGGCCGAGAAGAAGGTGGCGCTCGACTTCGTGCGGGTGGAGCGGCACGAGATCGAGGAGACGGGGGAGTACGACCTGGAGGGGCTGTTCGTGCGGTTGGGGTACGCAGTCGACCGGATCGGGGCGAAGCGGGTGGTGCTGGACACCCTGGAGACGCTGTTCAGCGGGCTGTCCGACCAGGGGGTGCTGCGGGCCGAACTGCGGCGGCTGTTTCGCTGGCTGAAGGACAAAGGGGTGACGGCCGTCGTCACCGCCGAACGGGGGGACGGGCCGCTCACCCGGCACGGGCTGGAGGAGTACGTGTCCGACTGCGTCATCCTGCTCGACCACCGGGTGATCGACCAGGTGTCCACCCGCCGCCTGCGGGTGGTCAAGTACCGCGGCACCGTGCACGGGACGAACGAGTACCCGTTCCTGATCGACGACGACGGCATCAGCGTGCTGCCCATCACCTCCCTCGGGCTGCAGCACGAGGCGACCGACGAGCGGGTGCCGACCGGTGTCCCCCGCCTGGACGCCATGCTCGGCGGGCGGGGGTACTTCCGCGGCAGCACGGTGCTGGTGTCGGGCACGGCCGGGAGCGGGAAGAGCAGCCTGGCGTGCCACTTCGCCGACGCCGCCTGCCGCCGCGGGGAGCGGTGCCTGTACTTCGCGTTCGAGGAATCGCCCGGGCAGATCGTCCGCAACATGCGGTCGGTCGGGCTGGACCTGAAGCGGTGGGTGGGCGGCGACCTGCTGCGGTTCCACTCCATCCGCTCCACCATGTACGGGCTGGAGATGCACCTGGCCACCTTCCACAAGCTGGTGAAGGAGTTCCGCCCGCGGGTGGTGGTGTTCGACCCGGTCGGCAGCCTCACCCAGGCGGGGGACGTGGCGGAGGCGACGGCCGTCCTCACCCGCCTGATCGACTTCCTGAAGGTGCACCAGATCACCGCCCTGCTCACCAACCTGACCCGCGGGGAGGAGCCGCTGGAGCGGACGGACGTGTACATCTCCTCGCTGGTGGACACCTGGATCATCCTCCGCGACATCGAACTGGGGGGCGAGCGGAACCGCGCGCTCCACGTGCTCAAGTCCCGCGGCATGGCCCACTCCAACCAGATCCGCGAGTTCCTGCTGACCGACCACGGGTTCGAACTGCTGGACGTGTACCTGGGGCCGAGCGGGGTGCTCACCGGGTCGATGCGGCAGGCGCGGGAGGCGGAGGAGCGGGCGACCGCCCTGCTCCGCCAGCAGGAACTGGAGGGGCTGCAACGGGAACTGGACCGCAAGCGGGAGGCGCTGGAGGCGCGGGTGGCCGCCCTGCGGAAGGAGTTCGAGGCGGAAGAGGAGCAGGCACGGCGGGTGCTCGGCCAGGAGCGGTCGCGGGAGGAGGCGGTGCGGCTGGACCGCGAGCGGATGGCCGTCAGCCGGCGGGCCGACCCGACGGGAGGGAAGTCATGACCGACGCGAGTATCGGGCTGGGGGCGGAGGACGACGCCGAGAAATGGCAGCTCAGGCTGTACGTGGCCGGCCGCTCGCCCAAATCGGTGACCGCCTACGCCAACCTCAAGAAGATCTGCGACGAGCACCTGGCCGGGCGGTACGAGATCGAGGTGATCGACCTGCTGGAGCAGCCGCAACTGGCCGCCGGAGATGAAATCGTCGCCATCCCGACATTGGTACGGAAACTGCCTGAACCGTTACGTCGCATCGTGGGCGACCTGAGTAACACCGAGCGCGCCCTGGTCGGCCTGCAACTGCGGCCGGCCGGTCGTGCCGGGTGATCCGGAGGGGCGTTGATCCTCTGCTGTAGCGGCCTCTGCGAGGCCGGTCCGACCGGGGTCACAGACCCCGGCTACAGAACGAGCTCGGTGCCACCCGGGATGAGACGGTCGCCCCCGACCCGAGGCCGGAGACATGAGCACCCCCGCACCCGACGGCCCGACCGCGGCATTCCAGCAGGCGCTGGAACACCCGCCGGCCGAGCGGTACGTGCTGCGGCTCTTTGTCACCGGCCTGACCCCCCGCTCCACCCAAGCCCTGGCAAACCTCAAGGCCATCTGCGAGGAGTACCTGGCCGGGCGGTACGATTTAGAGGTGATCGACATCTACCAGCACCCGCAACTGGCGGCCGACGAGCAGATCGTCGCCGCCCCGACGCTCATCAAGAAACTGCCCGAGCCGCTCCGCCGGTTCATCGGCGACCTGGCCGACACCGAGCGGGTGCTGCTCGGCCTGAACTTCGTCCCCCGCCGCGGGTGAGCGAGCGGAGGATTCCCAGACCCCCCATCCCGCCGGGATGACTGACCAATGTCGGCCGACCGCCTGCGGGCCGAGAACGACGACCTCCGCCGCCGCCTGGAGGAGGCGGAAGAGACCCTCCGCGCCATCCGCGAAGGCGGGGTGGACGCGGTCGTCGTACACAACTCGGCCGGGCACCGCATCTTCACCCTGGAAGGGGCCGACCGCCCGTACCGCCTGTTGGTCGAGCAGATGCCGCAGGCGGCGGTGACGCTCGACGCCGACGGGCGGGTGGTGTACTGCAACCTGGCCCTGGCCGACCTGCTGTGGGTGTCGCACGCCCGCCTGCCCGCCACCCCCCTCCGCGAGTTCGTCGCCGCCGACGACCGCCCGGCCTACGACCGCCTGCTGGCCGACGCCCCCGCCCGCGGCGGCGGGGAGGCGCGACTGGTGCGGGCGGACGGGGCGGCGGTGCCGACCTTCCTGTCGTTCAACCGCCTGCCGCCGGACTGCGGGGCGGCCGTCAGCGTCCTCGTCGCCGACCTGACCGCCCAGAAGCACCACGAGCGACTGACCGCCGCCCACGTCGCCCTGCGGGCGAGCGAGGAGCGGTTCCGCACCCTGTTCGACAGCATGGACCAGGGGTTCTGCGTGATCGAGGTGACGTTCGACCCCGGCGGGCGGGCGACGGACTACCGACTGGTCGAACTGAACCCGGCGTTCGAGGGGCACAGCGGGCTGCGGGGCGTCCTCGGCCGGTCGATCCGCGAGGCGGTGCCCGGGCTGGAGGACTTCTGGTTCGACACCTACGGGCGGGTGGCGGCCACCGGCGAGCCGGCCCGGTTCGTCCACCGGGCGGAGGTGCTCGGGCGGTGGTTCGAGGTGTACGCCTTCCGCCTGAGCGACGCCGGGGCGACCCGGGTGGCCGTCCTGTTCACCGACGTCAGCGAGCGGATGAAGGCCGAGCAGGCGGTGCGGGACAGCGAGGCCCACTTCCGCAACATGGCGGACAGCGCCCCGTCGAAGTTGTGGGTGACGGACGCCGCCGGCCGCTGCACGTTCATCAGCCGGCGGTGGTGCGAGTACACCGGCACCACCCTGGCCCAGAACCTGGGCCTCGGCTGGCTGGGGTGCGTGCACCCGGACGACCGCCGGCAGGCGGAGGACATCTTCCGCTCGGCGACCGAGCGGCACGCCCCGTTCCGCATCGACTACCGCCTGCGGCGGCACGACGGCGAGTACCGCTGGGCGGTCGACCTGGGCCACCCGCGGTTCGAGGGGGGGGAGTTCCGCGGGTTCGTCGGCAGCGTCACCGACATCCACGACCGGCGGGTGGCGGAGGACGGGTGGCGGGAGGCCGAAGGGCGGTATCGCACCCTGTTCGAGACGATGGACGAGGGGTTCTGCGTCATCGAATTCCTCGACGGCCCGCACGGCCCGCTCAGCGACTACGTGCACGTCGAGGCGAACCCGGCGTACACGACCAACGCCGGCATCCCGGATATCGTCGGGCAGAAGGTGCGGCAGATGGTGCCGGACGAGGCCGGGGCGTGGGTGGAGGTGTACCGCACCGTCCTCCTCACCGGCCAGCCGGTCCGGTTCGAGCGGGAGCTGGTGGCCACCGGCCGGCACCTCGAACTGGCCGCCTTCCGGATCGGGTCGGCGGAGCGGCGGCAGGTGGCCGTGCTCTTCAAGGACGTCACCCCCCGCAAGCGGGCCGAGGACCTGGTGCGGGAGGTCGGGGACCGCCAGCGGCTGCTGTCCGAGGCGGCCGCCGTCCTCCTGTCCACCGACGACCCGGACGCCATGCTCCGCGGGGTGTTCGACCGCATCGCCCCGCACTTCGGGCTGGACGCCTACTTCAACTACATGGTGGACGACACCGGCACCGGCCTGCGGCTGGCCTCCGCCGCCGGGCTTCCGGCGGGCGGGCCGCCGCCCCGGCTGGAGTTCGGGCAGGCGGTGTGCGGGTCGGTGGCCGCCAGCCGGCACCCGGTGCACGCCACCCACATCCAGCAGTCGGCCGACCCGCGGGTGCAACTGGTGAAGGGGTTCGGCGTGCGGGTGTACGCCTGCCACCCGCTGCTGGCCGGCGACCGCCTGCTCGGCACCCTGTCGTTCGCCAGCCGCACCCGCGACGAGTTCGCCCCCGACGAGGTGGGGTACCTGGGGACCGTCTGCCGGTACGTGGCCGCCGCCTACGAGCGGGTGCGGCTGCTGGCCGAGTTGCGGGAGCAGGACCGGCGGAAGGACGAGTTCCTGGCGACGCTCGCGCACGAGCTGCGGAACCCGCTCGCCCCCGTCCGCACCGGCCTGCAGGTGCTCAAACTGGCCGGCGTCGACGGGCCGGCCGCCGAGCGGGCGCGGGCGATGATGGAGCGGCAGGTGGCGCAGATGACCCACCTGATCGACGACCTGATGGACCTCTCCCGCATCACCTGCGGGAAGATCGTCCTGCAGAACGCCCGGCTGCCGATCGCCACCCCCATCCGGACGGCGGTGGACACCAGCCGCCCGCTCCTCGACCAGCAGCGGCACCGGCTGACCCTCCGGGTGCCGGACCCGCCGATTCACGTGGACGCGGACAACACCCGGCTGACCCAGGTGTTCGCCAACCTGCTGAACAACGCGGCCAAGTACACCGAACCGGGCGGCGACATCCGCCTGACCGTCGAGCGGCAGGGGGGCGAGGTGGTCGTCGCCGTGAGCGACACCGGGGTGGGCATCTCCCCGGCCATGCTGCCGCGGGTGTTCGACATGTTCTCCCAGGTGGACCGCAGCCTGGAGAAGGCGCAGGGCGGGCTGGGCATCGGGCTGAACATCGTCCGGCGGCTGGTGGAGATGCACGGCGGGGCCATCGCCGCCGAGAGCGGCGGGCCGGGGGCGGGCAGCACGTTCACCGTCCGCCTGCCGGTGGCGGCCGCCCCCGCCCCGCCCGACCGCCCGGCCGATGCCACCAACGGGAAGGCGAAGCCGCCCGCCCGCCGCCGCATCCTGGTGGTGGACGACAACACCGATGGGGCGGACAGCCTGGCCATGATGCTCGGGCTGATGGGCAACGAGACGCGGACCGCCCACGACGGGCTGGAGGCGGTGGACGCGGCCGTTGCCTTCCTGCCGGACGTGATCCTCATGGACATCGGCATGCCGCGGCTGAACGGGTACGACGCCTGCCGCCGCATCCGCGAGCAGCCGTGGGGGGGCGGGCCGGTCATCGTCGCCTGCACCGGCTGGGGGCAGGAGGAGGACCGGCGGAAGTCGCGGGACGCCGGGTTCAACTTCCACATGACCAAGCCGGTGGACCCGTCCGCGCTGGAGAAGCTGCTCGACGGGCTGAAGGCGGCGGGCGGGTGACGGACCATCCCCTACTTCCGCACCCCCAGTTGCACCAACTGGCCGGTGAAGTTCGCCGTCGTGCTTGTCCACGCTCCGACCTTGCCGCCGCCGCCGTTCACCAATTCCGGCGTGAGCACGTATCGCTACGGATGGACGGGTTGATTCGGGCCGAAGACTTCGATGGCTCCCGCAACCGCATCATCAAACTTCTTGTGATTGTCCGGGGTGCTGTCCAATTTCGCCAGCGTGAATGTGCTGTCGTTGCCCAAGTCCTTGACAGACCCACCCAAGGAGAACAGCTTGTCATTGCAGCGCAAGAGCCGGTCGTGGAATCCGTCGTCGGTCATCAACCGATAGCCCGTCGGTCCACGTTCCGCCGCGTAAAGCTTCGACACCGCCATGAAGTCTGCGTACCGCTGCTCGTCCTTCCTCCCCTTGCAGTTGCTTTCGGGGTATGTGATGAGCGTGACGACGGCGGACTTGGGCACTTCGGCCAGATACCGAGCAAATACCGATTGGTCGAAGTAACGGTCCATCCACAGAATCTGTCCGTTCGCCGTCGAACACAGGTCACGCACGAGGCAGTAGGTCGAGAATGGCGTTGCCGCGTCGTGAATGGTGGAGTCGATGGGCATCGGGATCGAGCAAAGGGCGTCCAGCACGACTGCATGAGTCGTCGGGGCCTGCTCAAACAAATCGTAGTCCTTCGAGTTGCACGACCTGTTAACAAGGGTCATCACTGCCATCAACATCTGCTGCAGTTCTGCAAGGTAGTGATGGTGCGGCTCCCCCTTGCAAAACTTCTCAAGCTGCTCGTTGAATCTCCCGTGCTCCGCGTAGAACCGAGCCGCTATCCTCCGCTTCTCTTCGGAGTCGTAGTCCTTTGGGTTCGCCGTAACCTTCAATACCGGCCCGAAGAGTTGCCCGAGTCGGTCTAGCATCTCCGCTTGTTCGCGTTTCCGGTTCATACTGCACTTTTTCCGCTGTAACCAGGGGGATGGCATCGTTGTGAGGCGGACACGACAGCAGGGCCACAGGTTCAGGCCCTACTTCCGCACCCCCAGTTGCACCAACTGACCGGTAAAGTTCGCCGTCGTGCTTGTCCACGCTCCGACCTTACCGCCGCCGCCGTTCACGCCGTTCGCCAAGCCCCGCGTCAGCACATACCAGCAGAAGAAGCAGTGGTTGCTCGTCGCCCCCGGCAGCGCATCGGGGTCACGAGCCAGGATTTCATCGCGGATGGCGGTCAGCCCGTCGCGGAAGATCTTGCCCACCACCGGGTGTTCGCGACCGGCCCGGATGATCTCCTCGGCGCTCTGGTGGTGGATGTTGCCGATGGTCAGTTGATCCAAATCGCTGGCGAACCCGCAGCACGGCTTCACCTCGCCGCGGGGGTTCACGATCAGCGCCTGCCCCGGCCCCTCGCAGTAGTCTTCTTCGAACCAAGTGCCGTCCCACCGCTCGGTCGGCAGTTTCTCCGCCCGCTCCACCGGCGCCAGGTGGTTCCAGTTGAGCGTCATGGTGAAGTCGTCGGACACCATCAGGTATCGCCCGAGCAACTCGGACCACTCGATCACGCCATCGACCGCCGTCGCCAAACGGCGGATCGGTTCCAACCCCTTGTCCGGGGCGGAGCTGGCGTAGCTCAGTGACAACGCGGTGTCGTCGTCGAACACCCTCCGCACCGCCTTGCAAAACTCGACCAGCCGGGCCGTCTCGATGCCGTGAAACTTGTCGACGCTCAGGCCGATCTTGCCGGTGAACCCGGCGTCGCGGATGGCGGTCAGAACCTGCTCGGCGTGCGCCGCATCCTTGTGCCACAGGCCATTGGTCATCAGCTTGTCGAACCGGAAGCCGAGTTCGCTCCCCCGCTTCGTTAGCGCGACGAGGAAGTCGGGGTAGAGAAACGGCTCGCCACCGGTGAACCCGAGCGTGCGGAGGCCGGCGGCGTGGCACTCGTCGAGGAACCGCAGGGCGACGGGGACGGGCAGGTAGTCGGTCCACTCGATCGGCACGCAGCAGTGCGGGCAGCTCAGGTTGCACTGGTAGGTGCCGGCGAACGAGACGTAATCCGGACGGAAGATGCGGCGACGATCGGCGGTGCGGATGGTGCCGCGGGAGGTGTCGAGGTCCACAGTGCAGTCTGGTAGGTCGGGTGGCCGGGCTGGCAGCGCGGGCGTCCCGCCCGCCCTGGGATTACATCACGGGGATTGAGCCGGACAAGTGCAGACCGTGGATCATTCCTTCGCCACAATCCCGGTGTTCGACAGCCAGAGCGGGCGGGACGCCCGCGCTCCCAGCCCGGCCACCCGTCACTCCACCCTACTTCTTCGGTTTCGCCAGTTCATCGAGTTCGGCCAGGGTGAACCGCACGCTCACGATGTACGGCGGCTGGCCCTTGCTCCAGTGGCCGTAGGTGGTGGTCACGAACGTGCCGTCGGGCAGACGTTCCAGGCCGGGGTAGGCGCAGTCCCACTTGTGCGTGTTGTCCATCAACCGCACCCGGTACTGTCCCTCCTTCCCCTCCGTGATGTCCGAATACTTGCCCACCCACGCCACCCAGTCGCCCTGGGTGGGCGTCTCGCGGGCGGTGTCGCGGAAGGTGAGCACCAGCCGGCCGTCGGCGTCGTAGGAACCCACATGCCGGTCGCCGGTGAGCGAACCGGGCACCTGCCTCGGTTCAGTGAACGTCTTGCCGTTGTCGTCGGAGAACATGACCCCGCTGTTGTGCTTGCGGCTGTTCTCGCGGAGCAGGACGGCGATCTGCTTGCCGTCGGGCGACTTCACCGCCCCCGGCTCGCACCAGTGGAACTCGGTCGAATTCACCACCGCCTCCGGCTTGCCCCAGGTCAGCCCGCCGTCGTCGGAGAACGTCTTGTACACGGTGAACCGCACCGGCTTCTCGGACTTGCCGTCTTTGGTGAACCAGCGGCCGTCGTCGTGGAACAGGGCCATGTACCGCCCCTTGCCGACCTCCACCACGCTGCCCATCGCCACGATGCCGCCGTACTCGCCGATCGGTTCCAGTTCGGTCCACGTCTTGCCGTCGTCCTCGGACACCGCGCGTCGGATAGGGTACATGCCGCTGAACATCACCAGCCTCTTCACCCCCTTGGCGTCAATCACGCGGTGGATGGTCGGCGTCTCTTTGGACGTCTCCCAACTCTTCGGCGTGGGCAGGCGGTCGCCCCACGTCTTCCCGCCGTCGGTGCTCTTCTTCAGGATGACCGCCCCCTTGCCGTGCCCCTTCGGGTAGACGGCGAGGATGGTCTTGCCGTCCTCCAGCAGCACGGTGGTCGGGTGGCCGAGGTACTGGTTCGGCTCGTGATCGACCACCACCTGCCGGTACCGCTGGTCGGCGAGGTCGATGGTGGGGAGGGTGAAGCCGGGGGCCGGGTCGGCGGCCAGGGCGAGGGCGGTGAGGAGAGGGAGCATGTGTCGGAGCCAGGAGAGGGGGAGAGGGGGAGATACGGAGAGGGGGAGAAGAGGAGACCCGGCCTTATGTTTCCGTGTCTCCCCCTCTCCGTGTCTCGCGTTATTTCTTCGGCTTCCGCGCCCACGGCGGCGGCTCGCTGAACCGCTCGATCACCTTGTTGTGGGCGGCGTTGTCGGCGACCAGCCGCAGCAGGTCGGGCACGCTGTCACACGTGGCCTCGAAGATGCACAGGCTCATCTCGTCCTCGGTCCCTTCGCCCCACTTGATCCGCTTCGGCGGGCTGTTCGGGTTGGCCGGGTTGCTGGTGCTGTTGTCGTGCACCGACTCCATCTTCACCTTCGTGCCTTTGGGCAGTTTCACCGGGTGGCGGTACAGGTACTCGTCCTGCCAGTTGAAGTCCCACTGCTTCACGTCAATCAGCGGGACGGTCTTGCCGTCGGGCGTCTCGGCCCACGCCTTCATCGACTTGCCCAGCAGGTGCATGTGCGGGGCGACCCCCACCAGGGTGGTGTTCACCGGCAGGGTGTACTCGGCCGACAGTTTGTACCCCGCCTCGTTGGCCGGCATGTCGATCTTCCAGTTCTCCACGCTGAACCCGCCGAGCGGCTTCACGGCGGTCGTCTTCTCGAAGTAGATGCCAACTTCCGACTGGTCGGACTCGTCCTTCCCGCTCGGGTGGTAGTGGATCTGCAAGATGACGTCCGACCCCTTGGCCAGGAACCGCCCGACGCCCTCCGGCACCGCCCGCGGCAGCACCCCCGGCGCCCACCCGCCCAGCCCGCCGCTCGGCAGGATGCCGATGCCCCCGGTCAGCGTGCCGTAGCCGGGGCCGTCGTCCGCCTCGTCCCACTTGCGGCCCTGCCCGCTGATGTCGAGGAAGCAGAGGGCGTGGTGGACCACCTTGCGGTTGCCGGGGCGGAACTCGACCGCCTTCACCATCTTGCTCTCGGCCACGTCGATGGGGATGACGAAGTTGCGGATGACGTCTTTCCCGCCGCCCGGCACCTTGAACGCCTCGGGCATCTTGACGATCAGGTCCGGCTTGCCCAGGTGCCAGCCGTCGTTGAACTTCGGGGCCGGCGGCAGGTCGGCGGCGGCGCCCTCGGGGGTGCCGGCGTCCGCCCACGCTTTCAGGGTGGCGAGTTCGGCTTTCGTCAGGTGCTGCTCGTCCAGGAAGTGGCCGTAGTTCCGCTCGGCCTTCCACGGCGGCATGGTCTTGTCGGCGGTCACGCGGGCGGTCTGCTTGGCCCGCTTCTTGGCGTCGGCGAACGTGAGCAGGGGGAACGGGGCGACTTCGCCGTCGCGGTGGCAGTGGGCACAGCGGGCGAACAGGAGCGGGGCGACGTGCCGGTTGAACGTCGGCTCGGCGGGGGCGGCGTCGGCCTTCGGCAGTTCCTCTTCGAACAGGCAGCCGACGGGTTCGGTTTTGGCCACCGTCGGGGCTTTGCCGGCGAGCACCGCCGCAAGCGAGTCCTTCAGATCGTGGGTCGTCGCTCGGTCCCGCGGCTTGGCCGGTTTCTCGTACCAGTCGTCGATCCGCCCGCGGTACTGCACCTTGCCGGATTCATCCAGCACGAACGCTTCCGGCACGGCGGTCGGTTTCAGGGCCACCGCCACCGCCGCGGAGCCGTCGAACAGTACGGGGAAAGTGAACTTGTAGTCCTTCGCGTACTGGGCCGCGTCGGCGAAGGTGACGCTCGGGTGCGAGATGACGCCGTAGAACTCGACCGTCTTGTCCTTGCCGTCGGCCAGCTTGTTGAGCGTCGGAGCGTACCGCTGGCAGAGCGGGCAGGTGGGGTTCAGGAACACCACCACCGTCGCCTTCGTGCCGCGGGCTTCGCCGATGCGGTGGACGCCGCCGGCGGTGTCGAGCAGCGGCGGCAGGTGCAAATCGCCCGCGGACGCCACGAGGGGGGCGAGCAATAGCGCGGCCAGAACAGCGGTGCGACGCATGGCGAGTCTCACGAGGCCGAGGGCGGTGATTGTACCACGCCGGGCGGCGGCGGGTTTCGTCCCCGGGCCGCCCCGCCGGGCCGTCGTTCTCAACATGGTCAAGATTGTCACCCCGGCGCCCCATCCCCTACCCCACCATCTCCACCCCCACCTCCCCCGCTTTCACCTCGCCGATCACCCACGCTTCGCCGAGTGATTTCACCACCGCGTCGGCCACCGTCGGGCGGCACACCACCACGAACCCGACCCCGCCGTTGAACACCCGGTCCATTTCGTCCTGGGCGACGTTGCCCAGCCGCTTCAGCCAGCCGAACACCGGCGGCACCGGCCACCTGCCGCGGGTCACGACCGCCCGGCAGGTGGGCGGGAGAATCCGCCCGAGGTTGTCCGGAATGCCCCCGCCGGTGATGTTCGCCAGCCCGGAGATGGCGAAATCGGGGGTCTGAACGGCCGCCAGCATCGCCCGGATCGGCCTGGCGTACAGTCGCGTCGGGGTGAGCAGACATTCCCCAATGGACCCACCCAGTTCGGCACACCTGTCGTGGACCTTCAGCCCGCTCGCCTCGAACACGATCTTCCGCACCAGGCTGTACCCGTTCGAATGCACCCCGCTGCTGGCCAGCCCGACGAGTACGTCGCCCGGCCGAATCCGAGACCCGTCGATGATGGCGTCCTTCTCCACCACCCCGGCGGCGAACCCGGCGGTGTCGAAATCGCCCGGCGAGTAAAAATCGGGCAGGATGGCCGTTTCGCCGCCCACCAGGGCACACCCGGACTCGACGCACCCGTCGCTGATGCCCTTCACCAGTTGTTTCGTCAGTTCCGTGTCGTCGGCCGGCATGGCGATGTAGTCGAGGAACACGAGCGGTTCGCCGCCGGTGCAGATGAGGTCGTTCACGCTCATCGCCACCAGGTCGATGCCGACGG
>CAYMHO010000058.1:0-27053 GCA_964390195.1 uncultured Fimbriiglobus sp.
CACCCGGCGGCTCACGCGGCTCGGCTCGCCCGGCCGTGTCTCGTAACATTCCCCACATGGACGCCATCATCCTCGCCGCCGGTAAGGGCACCCGACTCCGGCCGTACACCAACGACACCCCCAAGCCGCTCCTGCCCGTGCAGGGGCGGCCCATCCTCGACTGGATCATCGGCGCCCTGCCGCCCGTCGATCGGCTGGTGGTGGTCGTGAACTACCTGGCCGAGCACATCGAAGCCTACCTGAAGACTCAGACCCACGTCCGCCACTGGACGACCGTTCGCCAGACGGAACCCCGCGGCACCGGCGACGCCCTCATGGCGTGCAACGGGCACACCACCTCCGACGCGGTGATGGTGCTGAACGGCGACGACCTGATCGGCCGGGCCGACCTGGCCGCGCTCGCCGCCGTCCCCGCCGGCATCCTCGTTCACCCCGTGGACAAGCCGGACGCGTTCGGCATCGTCTTCCCCAACCCGGACGGCACGCTGAACGAAATCCGGGAGAAGCCGAAGGGCCTGACCGCCCCGCAACTCGCCAACATCGGCGGGTACGTGTTCCCCAAGTCCGTCTTCGACCTGACGCTGACGCTGTCCGAGCGCGGCGAGTACGAGATCACCGAGGCCGTCGCCCTGCTCGCGGCGAAAGCCCCGTTCCACGTCGTGCGGTCGAACTACTGGCTGCCCATCGGTGACATCGACCAGTGGTGCTGGAGCCAGCTCAAGGACGTCGGGCCGGTCCGCTAGCGTTCCGCTCGCGGGGCGAGCAGCGCACTCGCACGTTCCCCGTTCCGCTCGGCCGGCCGGTCGGGTATGCTGGACGCACGCCCGACGCGAGGATCGCCGATGCGGACCGTCGCCCCGTCACTCGCCCTCCTGCTCCTCGCCCTGCCGGCGGCCGCCGCCCCGGTGCCCAAGCTGAAAGCCGCCCCCGACTACTACCCGTCGGCCGTCGGCACCCGGTGGGTGTACGGGCACGAGGACGGTACCAACGAGCACTCCCGCGAGGTGACGGCCAGCGCCTCCAAGGACGGTGTGACCGAGTTCACCATCACCTGGAAGGAAGACGGCACCACCCAATTGTGGGACCTGACCAAGGACGGCACGGGGGTGTACCGCACCCGCCAGGACGGCCGCGAGTTCAGCCCCCCGCACAAACTGTTCGAGCACCGCATGGCCGCCGGCGACGAGTGGACCAGCGAGTACACGTTCGGCAACGGGCTGGCCAAGTACCAGTACACCCGCACGGTCGGCAAGGCGGAGGTGGTGAAGACGCCGGCCGGCGAGTACACCGCCGTGCCGGTCGTCAGCCGGAACCAACAGGTCGACGGGGACGAGACCACCCTGTGGTACGCCGACGGGGTCGGGCTGGTCGCCCTCCAGCACAAGAACAGCCCGCGGATCGTCCTCCGCGAGTTCACCCGCGGGAAGTAGGTGCCGCCTGCCGGGCGGCACCCGCCTTGCTGTAGCCGGCCTCTGTGAGGCCGGACCGGGGTCACAGACCCCGGCTACAGACCGAGTGCCGCCCGGCAGGCGGCACCTACTGGATACCCCCCATGACCCGCCCGGCCGTTCTGCTCGCCGTTCTGCTGTCCGCCGCGGTCGCCGTCGCCGCCCCGGTGCCGAAGGCGCTCAAGAAGAACGCCCCGGAGTGGATGCCGCTGACCGCCGGCTCGAAGTGGGAGTACGTGTCGACCGACGACAACACGGTGACGACCGACACCCGCGAGATCACCGCCGCCGACGACAAGGACGGGAAGACGACGGCCACCCAGCGGACCATCAACCTGACCCAGGAGTTCCGCCGGGACGAGACCGGGGTGGCGGTGGTGAAGACGAGCAACCGCGGGGAGACGAAGCCGCGGTACGTCGTCAAGCACGCCATGAAGGAGGGGGACACCTGGGAGAACGACCTGGGCGGGTACACCGAGGTCCGCACGGTGGGCAAGGTGGAGAAGATCACCCTGCCGGCCGGCCAGTACGACGCCGTCCCGGTGAAGTTCCAGTACGTGCAGAACGGGGCCGCGTTCCAGTCCGGCACGGTGTGGTACGCCGACGGCGTCGGGCTGGTGCGGATCGACACCGAGGGCGGCGGCAGCGAGGTGCTGAAGGCGTTCACCCCCGGCAAGAAGTAGTTGCCGCCGAAGGGAAGTCCGGCGAGCCGAGCCGGACCCCAACCGCCCCCGCGATCGTCCAGGTGGTTCGGGTGCCGCTCGGCTCACGGCACCTACGGGATGCACCCCATGACCCGCTTCACCCTGGCCCTCCTGCTGTTCGCCACCGCCACCGTCCCGGCCGCCCCGGTGCCGAAGGCGATCAAGAAGGCCGACCCGTTCCCGTACGCCGTCGGCACCAGGTGGGAGTACGTCCGGAACGAGGACGAGAAGGTGGTGTGGGCGGAGGAGGTGACGGAGGCGAAGGAGGCGGACGGGGGGCAGACCGTCCGCATCGACATCACCACCCACACCGGGGCGAAGCGGTTCGAGACGTACCACCTGAAGGGCGGGGAACTGCGGCTGACCGCCAGCCAGAACGGCACCTACGAGCCGGGAATGCTCATCCGCCGGGCGGACATGAAGGACGGCGACACCTGGGAGAACCGGTACTCCCTGAACGGGGCGGAGTCGGTGGTGGACTGCTCGGTCGGCAAGGCGGAGGAGTTGACCACCCCGGCCGGCAAGTTCACCGCCCACCCGATCACCCGCAAGTACGCCAGCGGGCTGGAGACGACCTACTGGTACGGCGACGGCGTCGGGCTGGTGCGGCAGACGACCAACGGCCGCAAGACGCAGGAGTTGAAGGCGTTCACCCCCGGCAAGAAGTGACCACCCGGCGAGCGGCCCGCGTGAGCGGGCTGTTCCGCCAACAGCGGGCTGACGCCCGCCGCCCGCCGCTCGCCACACGGAGACCACCCATGCGCCACTTCGCGTTCGCACTCGCTTTGCTCGCCGTCGGACCACTCGTCGCCGCCCCGGTGCCGAAGGCGAAGAAGGCCGAGCTGTTCCCGTCCGCCGTCGGCACCAAGTGGGAGTACACGCACGACGGGGACGCCAAGGACGTGTGGGTGGAAGAGGTGATCGAGTGCGAGGAGAAGGACGGGGTGGTCACCTTCAAGGTGGACATCACCCCGAGTGCCGGCGAGAAGAAGTTCGAGGTGTACCGGCTGAAGGACGGCGTGCTGGAACTCACCGCCACCCAGGACGGCACCTTCGACCCGCCCATGCTCATCGCCAAGGTGGGGATGAAGGCGGGCGACGAGTGGAAGTCCAAGTACACCCTCAAGTCCGACGGGCTGGAGTACACCATGGAGAACGTGCTGACGGTGGGCAAGGCGGAGGAGGTCGCCACCCCGGCCGGCAAGTTCACCGCCACCCCCGTCACCCGCGCGCAGAACGGCGGGCGGTTCAAGTCGACGTTCTGGTTCGCCGAGGGGGTGGGGATGATCCGCCAGACGGCGGACGGGCAGACGGAACCGGCCCAGGACCTGAAGGCGTTCACCCCCGGCAAGGGGAAGAAGTAACGAGCGGACGACACCACGGCGAACGGCGTGACGTGGGCCCGCCGGTGTCGGACGACCCGCGGACTCACCTCGCGCCGTTCGCCCACCCGCCGCTACAACAGAGCCGATGCCATACGAGCAACTCCGCTGGCCGCTGCGGCTGTCCGTCGCCGCGGCCGTCGTCACCATCGGCCTGAAGGCCACCGCCTACGCCGTCACCGGCTCGGTCGGCCTGTTCTCCGACGCCCTCGAGTCCGGCATCAACCTGCTGGCCGCCGTCGCCGCCAGTTTCTCCCTGTGGTACGCCAGCCGCCCGTCCGACCCCGAACACCCCTACGGGCACGAGAAGATCGAGTTCTTCAGCAGCGGGCTGGAGGGGGCACTGGTGCTGGCCGCCGGCGGCGGCACCGTGTACTACGGCGTGCTGCGGCTGCTCGATCCGAAGGACCTGACCGACCTCGGGCTGGGCACCCTGCTGGCGGTGCTGGCGTCGGCCGTCAACCTGGCGGTCGGGTTGCTCCTGTTGCGGGTGGGCCGGCGGCACGGGTCGATCATCCTGGAGGCCGACGGGCACCACCTGATGACGGACGTGCTGACCACCGCCGGCGTGCTGGTCGGGCTGGGGCTGGTGTGGCTGACCGACGTGCGGTGGCTCGACCCGCTGGTGGCGATCGGCGTCGGGCTGCACATCGGGTTCACCGGCTTCCGGCTGGTTCGGCGGTCGTTCGACGGGCTGATGGACCGCGCCCTGCCGGCCGCCGAACAGGCGGTCATCCGTGACGCGATTTCCGCCGCCCTGCCGCCGGGCACCGCCTTCCACCACCTCCGCACCCGCCGGGCCGGGCGGCGGAAGTTCGTGGACTTCCACCTGCTGGTGGACGGCGGGCTGAGCGTGCGGGACGGGCACGCCCTGGCGCACAAGGTGGAGGAAGGGTTGCACCGGTCGTTGCCGGAGCTGGAAGTGACGACCCACATCGAGCCGATCGACGAGCGGGGCAGTTGGGAGGAGGCGGCGCTGAAGCGGCTGGGCGAAGACCCGGTGCCGATGCCGGTGCAACCGTCCCCGCCGATCGACGACTGATTTCTTGTAGCCGGCCTCACAGAGGCCGGTCCGGACCGGCCTCTGTGAGGCCGGCTACAATTCGCACCATGTCCCCCGATCGCCAACACATGCCGCGTGCCCTGACCCTGGCCGAGCGGGGCCGCGGGGCCGTCGAGCCGAACCCGATGGTCGGGGCGGTGGTGACGGACGCGAGCGGGGTGGTCGTCGGCGAGGGGTGGCACGAGCGGTTCGGCGGGCCGCACGCCGAGGTGAACGCCTTCGCCGCGGCGGGCGAGCGTGCCCGCGGTGGGACCCTGTACGTCACGCTGGAGCCGTGCTGTCACCACGGGAAAACCCCACCGTGTACCGACGCGGTGTTGCGGAGCGGCGTGCGGCGGGTGGTGGCAGCGACGGCCGACCCGTTCCCCAAGGTGGCCGGCGGAGGCTTCGGGCTGCTGCGGGCGGCAGGGTTGGCGGTGGAGGTGGGGGTGTGTGAAGCCGAAGCCCGCGAGCTGAACGCCCCGTACCTGAAGCTCCTTTCGACCGGCACGCCGTGGGTGATCGCCAAGTGGGCGATGACGCTCGACGGCAAAATCGCCACCCGCACCGGCGACTCGAAGTGGATCAGCAACGAGGCCAGCCGGCGGACGGTTCACGACCTGCGGGGGCGAGTGGACGCGATCATCGTCGGTCGGGGGACGGTGATCGCCGACGACCCGCTGCTGACCGCCCGCCCGCCCGGCCCGCGGGTGGCCGCCCGGGTGGTGCTGTCCGCGAGCGGGGAGTTGCCGACGAAGTGCAAGCTGCTCGATACGATCGGCGAAGCGGCGGTGATCGTGTACACGTCGGCCGGCAACGAGGGGAAGTTGGGTGCGTGGCGGGCGGCGGGGGTGGAGGTGGTTAGCCGCGAGGCAACGCCGAGCGCGTTGGGGGTGTTGCAAGACCTCGGCCAACGCCGGTTCACCAACGTCCTGATCGAAGGCGGGGCGGGCGTGCTCGGCTCGCTCCTCGACGCCGACGCCATCGACGAGGTGCACGCCTACGTCGCCCCGGTGCTGGTCGGCGGTGACAACGGGCTGTCACCCGTCGGCGGCACCGGCGCGGGGTGGATCCGAGAGGCGAAGCGGTTCGGGAACGTGACCGCCGAGGTGATCGCCGGCGACGTGTGGGTGCGGGCGAAGAAACGGAACGAGCCGCGACCGCCAGGGGGCGGGTGATTGAACACCCGCCCCCTGGCGGTCGCGGCTCGTCAGCACGTTACGCCTTGTCGCCGACCAGATCCCACCCCTTGCGGTACTCGCCGCGGATGTACTTCTCGGCGTCCGGGTTGCCGCTCGCCTTGCCGGTCTTGCCGTCCCAGTCGAACGCCTTGCCGGTGCGGATGGCCACGTTCCCGAGCAGGAACGACTCGGTCAGCAGGGCCGCGTAGTCGAAGTTGGACAGGGCGGTCGCCGGCTTGTTGTCCTTGATCGCCTGCACCCACTCGTCCTTCTGCCCCTGGTCGCCCTTGCCGTTCTTGGGCAGCGTTTCGGGGTCGCCGGTGATCCGCTCCACCCCGTCCGGGGTGACGACGTAGGCGTCCGCCCCGTAGTCGTCCGGGCTGAACAGCACCCCCTTGTCGCCCACCAGGAACGACCCGCTGCTGACGGTGATGGTCTGCTTCTTCGGGTCCTTCTGCTCGGAGTTGAAGAACTTCCACAGCCCGTCTTCGAAGAACACCGCGAACCCCTTGTCCCGCTTCTTCTGCCCGGCCACCAGTTCGGCCGCCGGCAGCACGTACTTGTTGTCCCGCCTGCCCTCGTACCAGTGGACGGGCAGGGCCGGCCGTTTGTCCCGCGCGGGGAAGTTCATGGTCACGTGCGCCCAACTCGGGCAGGTCTCCGGGTTCACGTCGCCGGCCTCGGCCGACACCTTCGTCGGGTGATCGAGGTTCAGGGCCATGAACAGCATGTTGGCCGTGTGGCAGGCCATGTCGCCGATCGCCCCGGTGCCGTAGTCCCACCAGCCCCGCCAGTTGAAGTCGTGGTACGTGCGACCGCCCACGTACGGGCGGGCCGGCGCCTTGCCCAGGAACTCGTCCCAGTGCAGCGTCTTCGGCACCTCGTCCGTCTTGTCCGGCCGCTTCATCACCTTCGGCGCCTGCGGCCACACCGGCCGGTTGGTCCACACGTGCGCCTCTTTCACCGTGCCGATCACCCCGCCGCGGATCTTCTCGACCGCCCGCCGCAGGCCGTTCGCCGCCGTCCCCTGGTTGCCCATCTGCGTACACACCTTGTACTTGCGGGCCACCTCCATCATCATCCGCGCCTCGAACACCGTCTGGGTGAGCGGCTTCTGCACGTACACGTGCTTGCCCGCCCGCATGCACGGGATGGCGGCGGTGGCGTGGTGGTGGTCCGGGGTGCTCACCGTGACGGCGTCCACGTCCTTGAAGACGGCGTCGTCGAACAGCTTGCGGTAGTCGAAGAACGTCTTCGCCTTCGGCCACTTCTTCGCCTTGTTGCCCAGGAACTTGTCGGTCTCGTCCACGTCCACCAGGGCGATCACGTCGCCCAGGTTGCCGGCGTTGTCGATGTCGCTGCTCCCCTTCCCGCCGACGCCGATGCCGGCGAACCGCAGGCGAGAGTTGGCGTCGGCCGCCCGCACCACCGACCACGCCGGGCCGGTGAACAGGTAGCCCAGGCCGCCGGCGGCGGCCGCCTTCAGTACGGACCGGCGTGACAGTTTCCGGATCATGAGAGAGAGGCTCCCCCGCGAGGGTGCGGGAACGAAACGGAACAGGAAACGGGGTGGGCACGGCCGCGTGCGGCCGCGTGCGGAAGAGTGTAGCCGGGCGGGTGGGGGGTGGGAAACGGGATGGGGGGAAAATTGCCGGCCGGGGCTGCGTCTCAACCGCCCGCCGGGCCGGAGAGCGACTCGCCGAACACGATGCGGTGCCCGTCCGGGGTGACGACGGCGAACTCCCGTACCCCCCACGGTTTGTCCGCGAGCGGGTGCCAGATCTCCACACCGTTCGCCACCACCTCGGCGGACATGGCGGCCGCGTCGCGGACGTGCAGGTAGGCGAACCAGGAGTGGTCCGGGGCGTCCGCCATCGGCACGGCGTCCGGGCAGTGGCCGAGCCGCAACTTGCACGCCCCGCGGCTGAGGAACGCCCACCCGTCCACCCGCAGGTCTTCGGTGAACCCGAGTTTGTCCTGGTAGAACCGCGTGGACGCTTCCAGGTCTTTCACCGCCAGGACGAACGTGGACGCGAAGATGTCGGACATGCGGCGGGATCCTTGGTTGAGGTCAGCGGCCGAGGACCGAGTCCACCACCCAGCAGCCGCGGGCGTGCGGGCCCTCACCCCGGCAGTGGGTCAGCACCTCGTGGGCGTCGCACCCCGCTTCCTCCAGCGCGTCGGCCAATACGGGCAGGCGGTCGAACGCCCGGTCGGCATCGATGCCCCTCGCCAGGGCGACGACGGTGGGGGTGAGCCACGACGGCTCCCACGCCACCGGGCGGAACGGGTCAGCCCACAGGTCGCGGACGAGTGCCGCCTGGGCCGCCAACTCGGAGCCTTCCTGACCGTACTCGGCCAGCGGGGAGCAACCGTCGCGGAACCAGAGGGCGGAGCGGACGACCGACAGCTCTATGGTCCGCCACCGTTCCTCGCTCGCCCGCCTCCCCGAGAGTTCGCTCCGCAGAGCCTCGAACTCGGCCGAGTCGCCGCCGTCGTCGGCCACCCGCTCGCACAGGTCCACCGCCCGCAGGCTGAGCGGGTCGCGGAGGCGGCCCTTCACCCGGTGCAGGTACGCCGCCGACAACAGCCGCTGTTTCCGCTCGCTCACCTCCCGGCCGAGTTGGCGGAGGGTCAGGAACTGCAGTTCCGGTCGGGTGCACCCGGCCCACTGGTCGTCCCGCAGGGCGGCGAAGAACCCGCGGACGAACGGCTCGAAGTACCCCGTTTCCAGTTCGACGCCGACGGCCGCGAGCGGTGTGTGAAGTCCGCCGGAGGTGGGGGACGACTGCCCGTCGCGACAACTGAACCCGGAGTACCCACACTGCCCGCCGAAGCACTCGGCCTCCACCCAGGCGAAGGTGACGGCCGGGAACGCCCGCGACCACTCGGGCAACCCGTCGCGCACGTCGTCGTTCTGCCGACGGCCCTCGGTCGCGTCGGCACCACCGGCGAACCGGTAGCTGGTCATTTCGGGGGGAGCGAAGACGACTCGGTCCGGGTAGGAATCGGGTTCGAACGGGCCGGTCACGGCCGGCCAGCGGGTGACGGCGGCGGAGAGGATGGCTCGGCGGTCGCCCGCGGGCACCGCCGAACTGATCACGATGTTCTGTTCGAAGCCCATGACAGTGGGAGGGTGAGTCGGGGTGACGGGTTCGCTACCGCTCGCCGGCGATGTAGCTGGTGAGCTGCCCCTCGGTGCGGGGGGCGAAGAAGCCGGGCCGCCAGCGGCACTCCGGCGACAGCACCACGTCCAGCGCCTCCCGCGCACTCACCCCGTTCTCGGCTAACCGGCGGTGCCGCTCCCTCGCCCCCTCCCACAGCCGCTGCTCCTCCGCCGTCGGGGCGTACCGCCCGGCGTGCGGCACCCCCTGCCCGACCAGCAGCGCCAGGTACCCCTCCAGCTCGAACATGTTGTTCGCGTCCAACAGCGAGTGCCGGAAGTAGGTGCTCGGGCCGTTCTCCCGGTAGAAGTCGATCAACTCCTGCACCTGGCCGAGGGCCACGTCGGCGCACGCCGCCCGCCAGAACGGGGTGGTGTACCGGGTGTTGAACTTGTAGTGCAGGCCGAGGAAGTCGCGGATGGTGTCCCACGCCCGCGCGAACACCCGGTTGTACTGCCGCACCCCGGCCGGGGTCGGCCGGCGGTCGCACTCGGCCAGGTAGTTGGCCAGGATGCGGGCGGCGTCGCACGTGACCGCCAGGGCGGTCGATTCGAGCGGCTCCACGAACCCGGCCGCGTTCCCCACCGCCACCACGTTCTTCGCCCACACCCGGTCGTACCGGCCGGACGGGAACCGGATCACCTTCGCGTCCCCCACCTTCGGGTTCTTCGCCCGGTACTCCCGCTCCGCCTCGTCGTCCGTCAGGAACGCCGACGAGTACACGTACCCGCGGTTGACGCAGTCCGGGTGGTCGATCCGCCAGCACCAGCCGCCGGCCATCGTCTCGGCGGTGGTGTACGGGCGGATCACCTCGTCGTCGGCCCGCGTCCAACTGCCGACCAGCGCGCGGTCGCAGTACAGGGTGGCGCGGAACGAGTGGTACGTCTCTCCCAGGGCGGCCCCGAGCAGCAGGGAGCGGAAGCCGGAGCAGTCGACGTACAGGTCGGCGGTGAGCACCCGCCCGGACGCCAGCCGCACGCCCGTCACCCCGTGTTCGTCCTGCTCCACCCGCGTCACCTCGTCGTCGAGGGCGACGACGCCCCGCTCCGCCGCCTTCGCCTCCAGGTAGGCGACGAACCGCCGGTTCTCGATGTGGTACCCGAAGGTGGACTCGATGAGCGGCAGGCCGTTCTCCTGGCGGGGGAACGCCTTGTCGTGCGACATGAGCGACGAGTGGATGTCGGCGTAGGTGAAGTCGTCGAAGCAGTAGTACCCGTTCGGCCGGTTCAGCTCCTGCCACTTCCAGTCGAGCTGGCGGCCAAACGCGTAGTCGAAGTGCGGCCGCGGCCCCCACAGGAAGCGGATGCCCAGCTTCCACGACGGCAGCACCCGCCGGTAGAACTCGCCGGGGTCGAGGTCGAGGTAACCGTGCAGCACGCGGGGGACGGCGACGGTGGTGCTCTCGCCGACCCCGATGACGCCCAGTTCGGTCGACCGCACCACCGTCACCGGCAAGTCGGGGAACGTCTTCTTCAGGGTGAGCGCGGACAGGAACCCGGCGCTCCCGCCGCCGACCACCAGGAAGCTTTGGATCATTGCCGCCGGCCCGTGGGGTGTGCCCCAGTCTACCTCACGTCTGCCCCCGACGGCCACCCGCCGCGCGAGCCGCTACTTCTTCTCCTCCATCCCCGTCGTCGTGTCGGCGTCCGCCTTCTTCGCCCGCCACTCCAGCCCGAGGGACACCGACCGCCACTGCTTGGCCAGCACCTCGAACGGCGTCCCCTTGTGCTCCTTGGCCAGCTCGCCGAACTGCTCGAGCGCCTGCTTGCCCAGCGGGGCGTTCTTCTTGTCCGTCATCTTCCCCTTCTGCACCAGCCGCAGGCCGGTGGCGTTGGTCATGTCCGGGATGCTGTCGGTGCGGATCTGGCCGAGCGCCAGGTTGGCCTCGTGGATGAACGCCAGCCGCATCTTCGCCTGCGCCAGGGCGAACCGGAAGGTGGCCTGCCAGAACTTGTTCTTGTCCTCCTCCCCGGCCTTCTGCAGCCCCAGCTTCGGGTTGGTCAGCGTCTCCACCAGCTCGTCCAGTTCGAGGGCGGCGTCGGCGATCGGCGGCTGCTCCTTCTTCTCGATGTCCGCCTTCAGCTTGTCGTCCACCTTCCCGCTCACCCCGTCCTTCAGCACGCTGTCCTTCTCCGGGTCGGCGAACTTCGTCCACTTGGTGCGGATCTCCTCCAGCGCCTTCACCGCCGCCACCCGGTGCGCCTGCCCCTTCACCTTCTCCCAGTCGGCCGGTTTGAAGTCGGCGATGCGGGCGGGCAGGTCCTTGCCCATCGCCTCCACCTCGGCCACCGGCACGTCCGGGGTGTACTCCTTCAGCGCGTCGGCCGGGAAGAACACCGACCCCTCCACCTGCTCCTGGTCGGCCGCCGACCCGAGGAGCGTCGGGGTGGACAGGGTGGCGAACACCTCCTTCACGTCCTTCGGGTTGGCCCCGACCGGCGGGGGCATGACGGCGAACCGCGCGGGGGCGGCCTCGTTCGGGTCGGCCGGCACCGCCTCGCCGGCGGCGCCACTCACCTTCGGCGTTGCGGCCTTCGCCCCGAGCACGTTCTTCATCCGGTCGGCGGTCGCCTTCGCCCACTCGTCCACCGGCAGCGGGGCGGTCGGGTCGGTCACGCCCTTCTTCTTGGCCACCGCCCGCAGGGCCCCCAGGAAGGCGCTCCCCTGCGGGGTGTCGGCGTCCTCGGCGGCGCGGAACTCGGCGGCCGTCTGCCCGGCCGAGCAACTGGTCAGCACCTGCACCCCGGCCGGCGGGGCGTGCAGCAGCTTCTCCAGTTCCTCGCTCATCGGCTCGGAGCCGGGCCGCACGGCGTTCTCGTCGGTGCTCAGCCGGCACACGTCGAACAGCACCACCTTCTGCTGGGCCGGGCACGCCTCCAGTTTGGCCCACACGTCGGCCAGCGGGATGAGCGAGGTCGGGTCGGTCGGGTCGCCCTCGGCCGGCACCAGGTACGCCACCCCGTCCTTGGCGATGGCGTGCCCGCCGAAGTAGAAGACCACCCGGTCCTGCTTGCGGGACGACTCGCAGAACTTGGTCACGCTGTCCAGGATGATGTCCTTGAGCATCGGCCGGTAGGCGGCGTCGCGGAACAGCTTGCCGTCCGCGTCGGTGACGACGAACAACTGGTTGTTGCTGTCGGCCGCCGGGATGCCGTAGCGGAAGGCGATGCCCTTGACGGCTTCGTTGAACTCGCTCGCCCCGTTCTTGTTCCGCCCGCCGACGAGCGGGTTGCAGTACAGGTACTTGGTCACGCTCACCGCCAGCATCCGCCGCGACGACGGCCCCCCCTTCGCCACCGGGCTGGTGCCGCCGTTCCCCCCGCCGGACGTGCCACCTTTCCCCTTGTCGTCGGTCGGGGCGGTGTCGGTCGCACTCGGCTTCGCCCCCACCGCCTGCTGAATCTGGTCCTTGAACAGGAACGCCGCCACCGCCCCGCCGAGGAGCAGCACCACCCCGATGCCGACGACCACCAACAGGGGCAGCAGGCTGCCGGACTTCCGACGCCGGTTGCGCGCGGTCGCCGGGCCGGCCTCCTCGTCCATCCCGGCGAAGGCGTTCTTGCCCGACCGGGCGGCGGGAGCCGGAGCCGGGGCGGGTTGTGCGTGCGGTGGTTGAAACGGCGCGGTCGGGGCGGCGTACCCGGCGGTCGGGGCGGCGGGGTAACCGCCGGTGCCGGGTGGGGCCGGGTACGGGTAGCCGGGCGGCGGGGCGGCGTACCCGTACCCGGGGGGCGCCGGGTAGCCCGGCGCGGCCGGGTACGGGTAGCCCGTAGGCATCGGGTAGCCGGGCGGGGCGGGCACCCACTGGCCGGTGTTCGGGTCGAACAGCATTTGCGGCGGGGCGGGGTACGGCGGGGCGGCGGGCTGCACCGGGTACGGGTTGACCGGTTGGGCGACTGGGGCGGGCGGCTGGACGAACGCGGGCGGGGTGAGCGGGGCGGCCGGAGCCGCCGGCGGGGTGATCGGGGCCGCCGGGGTGGCGACCGGCAGCGGGGTGCCGTTCGACGCCCGCCCGGCCACCGGAGCGGCCACGGGTGGGGCCGCCGGCACCGGCCCCTTGGCCCGCACCACCGACCCGCACTTCTTGCACTTGACCGCCTTGTCGGCCCACTGGGACGGGATGCGGAGTTGCTCCGAACACCCCGGGCACGTGGCCACCACCGACCGATCCATTGCTCGTCTCCGTGGGCGTGTGTCGCCGGTCCTGGTCCGAGTATTAGAACCCAGTTTAGTGCAGAAAGTTCCCCGCCGGGTGGGTAACGGGATCGTCACCGTCCGGCGTGTTATCGTGCGGGAATCGAAATGAGATGGGAATGAGAGTCATTCGGCCGGCGGGTCGGCCGGGGGCGTGCCGTCGGGCGTCGGCCGTGCCACCTCGTGCGGGGCGAGCAAGGTGAGCGGGTGAACCGGGATGTTGCGGGCGGCCGTGAAAGCGAACATCAGCCCGACGAGGGAGTACGTCAGCCACCGCGGCCAGCGGCCGCGGGGCGGGGGGGGCGGCCCGGCCGGGTCGGCCCACACCCACCGCCACAGCCCGCGGACGAGCAGCCAGCCGAGCAGCGGCAGGACGACGACCGACAGGGTGTGGTACGCCAGCCCCTGCTCCCAGTCGCCGTTCATCCAGGCGTGGGCCGAGCGGGTCAGCCCGCACCCGGTGCAGTGCAACCCGGTGGCCGAGTGGAGCAGACACTTGGGCAGGAACTGCCCGGCCGGGGAGGTGGACGGGTTGTTCCGGGCGACCGCCCAACAGAAGGCGGCGACGGCCGCCACGGCCATGACCGCCAGGGGAATCCGCACCATCAGCCGCCGCCGGGTGTCCATACCGGCAGTGTACGGACCGCCCCGCACCCTTGAACTTTCGGGCCGAGTTCGTGTCTACAAGAGTGACCACCGGCGGCCAGGCTGTGTTTGGGCGAACCCGGCCCGCAAGGGCCGCGGGTGGCGAGTGCAACCACCCACCGACCTTGCGGTCGGGGTTCGCCAAGCACCGGAAGATGCCATGCCGTCGTCGAGCGACATCCGCCAGCAGTTCATCGACTTCTTCGTCAAGAAGTGCGGGCACGCGTTCGTGCCCTCGTCCCCCGTCGTGCCGCACGACGACCCGACGCTGCTGTTCGCCAACGCCGGCATGAACCAGTTCAAGCCGTACTTCCTCGGCACCGAGAAGCCGAAGAGCGTGCGGGTGGTGAACACGCAGAAGTGCATCCGCGCCGGCGGCAAACACAACGACCTCGACGACGTGGGCAAGGACACCTACCACCACACGTTCTTCGAGATGCTCGGCAACTGGAGCTTCGGCGACTACTTCAAGAAGGACGCCATCACCTGGGCGTGGGAACTGCTCACCGAGGTGTGGAAGCTCGACAAGGCGCGGCTGCACGTCACCGTCTTCGAAGGCGACCCGGCGAACAACATCCCGCGGGACGACGAGGCGGCAGACATCTGGAAGTCCGTCGGCGTGCTGGACGGGCACATCCACCTGGGCAACAAGAAGGACAACTTCTGGGAGATGGGCAGCACCGGCCCGTGCGGGCCGTGTACCGAAATCCACTTCGACCGCACGCCGGACAAGAGCGGGGCGAAGCTGGTGAACGGCGGGTCCGATCAGGTGATCGAGATCTGGAACAACGTGTTCATCCAGTTCAACCGCAACGAAGACCAGAGCCTGACCCCGCTGCCGGCGAAGCACGTCGATACCGGGATGGGCTTTGAACGCATTGTCGCCGTCATCAACGGCGTGCCGAGCAACTACGACACCGACGTGTTCGCCCCCATCTTCGACGCCATTCAGAAGGTGACGGGCGCGCGTCCCTACGGCGGCAAACTGGACGACCTGACCGACACCGCCTACCGCGTGATCGGCGACCACATCCGCACGCTCACGTTCGCCATTACCGATGGGGCGAACCCCGGCAACAAGGGGCGCAACGCGGTGCTGCGGAGCATCCTCCGCCGGGCGAGCCGCTACGGCTGGCAGGTGCTGGGCCTCAAGGAGCCGTTCCTGCACAACCTCGTGGACACCGTCGTGTCGCAGATGGGCACGGCGTTCCCGGAGTTGACCAAGAACCCGGAGCGGGTGCGGGGGGTGATCTTCGAGGAGGAGAGGGGCTTCCTGCGGACGCTCGACAAGGGGCTGAAGCTGTTCGAGAAGGCGGCGGAGCGGGCGGCGGTGAACCGCATGGTCATCAGCGGGAAGGATGCGTTCGAGCTGCACACCACCTACGGCTTGGATATCGGCATCACGCGGCAGATCGCCCAGGAGCAAGGGCTGAGCGTGGACGAGGGCGAGTACCAGATCCTGTGGAAGAAGTTCACCGAGCAGTCCGACGCCGGCGGGAAGGGGCTGGTCATCTCCGCGGTGCAGGGCGAACTGCCGAAGACGGACGATTCGCCCAAGTACGATTCGGCGGTCATCACGGCGAAGGTCGTGGGATGGGTGAAGGACAACGCGGTGGTGAAAACGGGGTCGCTGGTGCCCGGCGACACCGTCGGGCTGCTGCTCGATCGCACCAACTTCTACGCCGAGCAGGGCGGGCAGGTGGGCGACACGGGGGTGATCGACAAACCCGAAACCGGGGGCGTCGAGTTCCGCGTAGACAACACCGTGCGGTTGGGCGACGCGGTGCTGCACCTGGGCGTCGTGCTGAGCGGCGAACTGGCCGTCGGCGACCCCGTGCAACTGCTCCAGACCACCTCCCGCCGCATCGACATCATGCGGAACCACACCGCCACGCACCTGCTCAACCTGGTGCTGCGACAGGTGCTCGGCGGGCACGTCGAGCAAAAGGGTTCGCTGGTGGACGAGGAGAAGACGCGGTTCGACTTCAGCCAGGATAAGCCGATCACCCCGGACGAACTGCGGCACATCGAGGCCCGCGTGAACCAACTCGTCGGCCGCGACCTGGCCGTGAGTGCCGTCACGATGCCGCTGGAACAGGCGAAGAAGGTGGGCGGCGTGCGGGCGGTGTTCGGCGAGAAGTACCCCGACCCGGTTCGCGTGGTGCTCATCGGGCCGGAGTCGCCGGAGCAGGCGACGCTCGACGATTCGGTCGAGTTCTGCGGGGGCACGCACGTGCCCCGCACCGGCACCATCGGCTACTTCAAGATCGCCAGCCAGGAAGGGGTGGCGAAGGGCGTGCGGCGGATCACGGCCGTGACGGGCCGCGTGGCGGCGGAGAGTCTGGCGAAGATCACGGCGAGCGTGGACGAACTGGCGGCCAAGTTCCAGTGCAAGCCGGAGGACTTGCCGGCCCGCGTGGACGCCCTGCAAGACGAGATCAAGAAACTGAAGGCGCAACTGGCCAAGGGCGTGGCGGCGGATTTGACCGGCGTGGTGGACAAGCTGCTCGCCGACGCCGCCGACGTGAACGGCACGAAAGTCGTGATCGGCCGGCTGCCCGGCGGCACCACCGATCAGGTGCGGGTGCAGGTGGACCGGGTGCGGCAAAAGACGCCGTCGGCGTTCATCTGCTTCATCTGGGAAGACGACGGCAAGGTGCCGGTGCTGGCCGCGCTCACTCCCGACCTGGTGAAGAGGGGGCTGAAGGCCGGCGACATCGTGAAGCAGGTGGCGGCGGTGGTCGGCGGGTCGGGCGGCGGCAAGCCGGACCTCGCCCAGGCCGGCGGCAAGGACGCGACCAAGATCGACGCCGCGGTGGCGAAGGCGAAGGAGCTGGCGGCGGGGGTGCTGTAGGTCGTGGTCGAGCGACCGCGAAGCGGAGCGAGGCCCGACGGTCAACCACCAATCCGAACTCGGTGGTTGACCGTCGGGCCTCACGTCCCCTCTGGGGACTGTTCGACCACGACCTACAAGATCACTCGTGCTTGTCCTTGATCAGCCACGGGTCGTTCGTCGCCTTCCGCCACGCTGCGAGCTTCCCTTCCAGATCTTTCCGCACGTCGGCGAACTTGGCATCCTCGGCCACGTTCTTCAGCTCGTTCGGGTCGCTGCCCAACTCATACAACTCCACCGCCGGGCGGTGGAGGAACTGCTTGACGGTCCGCTCGCCCATCTTCTCGGCCTTCGACTTCAACACCCCCTGCCACATGTCCGACCCCCACAGGTCGGACGCGCTCGGGAACTCCAGCGGGTGGGCCAGGTTCACGATCAGCTTGTGAGTCTTCGTCCGCACCGCCCGCATCGGGTAGTACATCGTCACCTCGTGGAACTGGTGCGAAGCGTACACCGCGTCCCACCCCTCCGGTTCCTTCTCGTTCAGGATGGGCAGCAGCGACCGCCCCTTCATCGCGTCCGGTTGTTTCACCCCGCACCAGTCGAGCACCGTCGGGGCGAGGTCGGTCCAACTCGCCATCGCGTCGCAGACACCCCCCTTCCCTCCCGGCGTTTTCACGATGAGCGGCAGCTTGATGCCGCTGTCGTACAGCGTCGTCTTCGCCCCGGGGAAGGGCACGCCGTTGTCCGATAGGAACACCACCAGCGTGTTTTCCGCGGTCTTCGTGTCCTCCAGCACCTTCAGCATCCGCCCGACGCCGTGGTCCAGCCGCGTCACGCTCTGGTAGTACTCGGCCCACTCGGCCCGCGTCTCGGCGGTGTCCGGCAGGTGGTACGGCAGCGGCAGTGTCTCCGGGTCGAACTTCACCGCCGGCACGCCCTCGGGGTATTTGTTCTCGTTGGCGAACCCCTTCGCCGCCCGGTGCGGGTCGGTGAACCCCACCCACAGGAAGAACGGTTTGTCGCCCGCCCCCTCGATGAACTTCTTCGCCTTCTCGGTCATGCTCACCGGGTTCCGCCCGCCGTCGGCGATGGTCTCGTCGAACGGGAACACCTCTTTGGGTTGAACGTGCAGCTTGCCGACGACGCCACTCTTGTACCCGGCCGGGGCGAGGAGTGAGGGCAGCCCCTTCACGTTGGCGAACGAGTGCTGGTTGTGGGTGGCGTGGGCGAGGCCGTACATGCCGTTGTGGTGGGTGGGCATGCCGGTGAGCATGGTCGCCCGGCTGGGGCTGCACGAGGCGACGCTGGCGAAGGCGTGGGTGAACCGCGTGCCCGATGCCGCCAGCTTGTCCAGGTTTGGCGTCTTGGCCGCTTTGTCGCCATAGCAGCCGAGTTGGTTGCCGAGGTCGTCGGCGATGATGACGACCACGTTCTTGCGGTCGGCCGCGAACAGGGGGAATGTGAAGAGCAAGGCGAGCAGGGAGAGGAGGCGGGGCATGGGTGGCTCCAATTTGTAGCCGGCCTCTGTGAGGCCGGTCCGGACCGGCCTCACAGAGGCCGGCTACAGCAGAAGGTCGTGAACCAGTGGCGGCGGTGGGGTGTCCCCTCCCACGGCCGCCGACGGGCGGTCGCCCAGTCTACCGCAACTCGCCAGCCGGAAGGGGGTGTCCCGT
Organism: uncultured Fimbriiglobus sp.; assembly: GCA_964390195.1. GTDB lineage: Bacteria > Planctomycetota > Planctomycetia > Gemmatales > Gemmataceae > JALHQU01. The sequence continues at coordinate 18,270 of CAYMHO010000058.1, forward strand.
GCGACCGATTCATTTCTGCCGGAACCACAACATGGCGTGCAAGATTCCCCCTTCACGGAGTTATCTCATCACATGAGCCGGAAGCGATCGCGAGGCCAAGAGCTGCTGGGCAGTGCGGCCGAGATCGGGCCGGAAGACGAAACCGACCCGCGGCGGGACCACGACCGCCGGGGCATTCACGGCAAACCACCGGGCCGCAAGGCCCACCAACTGTGCGGGCAGGTACACCAAGCCCTCCTGGTGACCCTGCCCGGCCTGGCGGACGAGGTGCTCCGCGACCTGACGGTCGTGTCGGTCGAGCCGGCCCCGCATTCGGGGCGGCTGCTGGTGACAGTCGCCGGACCCGCGCCGGCAGACGCCACCGACCGACACCTCCGTCTCGCCGCCGGTCTCCTCCGCTCCGAGGTGGCACGGTCGGTGAACCGCCGGAAGGCACCGGAGTTGGTGTTCGCGGTGATGTGACGAGCCGCGACCGCCAGGGAGCGGGGGTTGGATCACCCGCCCCCTGGCGGTCGCGGCTCGTTCATCGCCTTCGCCACCTGCTCGGCCGTCAGGTTGAACACCGCCCGGCCGGCGGTCGTCCACCGGCGGCGGGTGCGTGTGAACACCGCCACCACCGGGCGGGGTTCCTTCGCCTGCGGTACGTCGGCCAGCCCGCCGTCGGGTGTCGGTTCGAAGTGCACCAACACCGGCAGTACCGCCCAGCCGGGGCCGAACAGCGGCTCGCCCAGCGGCTCGTACGCCACCCAGATCAACCCCTTCGGTTTGCCCGCCGCCACCGCCGTGCGGAACCACACGACCAGCAGTTCGGCCCGGTTCGCCCGGAACTCGGCCGACGGGTCGGGGCGGCGGAACAGGGAGCGGAGCCACGTTAGCACTTGTCAGCCGTCCGGCGGGTGGTAACGTAATCACTCTATTTCTGTTCCCACCGACAACGCCGATACGGAGTCTCCGGGGCCATGATCGAACGCCAGATCGAACTGGGGCGGCGGTACCACCGCAAGAAGAAGATGCGGAAGCTGAAGGCCAAGTTGGGCACCACCACCGGGGCCGACCGGGAGAAGGTGCTGTACAAGATCAAGCGGCTCAGCCCGTGGTGGACGGAAGCCAGCCTGACCCAGAAGGCGAACAGCCCGAAGGCGGCGAACGCCCCGGAGAAGAAGGAGCGGCCGGCCTCCAAGCCGAAGTCGGACGGCCCCGGCCCGAAAGGCCCGCCCAAGCCGAAGGCCGAGAAGAAGTAAGTAGTGCGAGGCACGAGCCGCGACCGCCAGGGGGCGGGTGATTTCACCCCCGCCCCCTGGCGGTCGCGGCTCGTTACGCCGCCTTTTTCGGCCGGTTCCGGATGTCGAACAGGCCGAAGATCTCGTCCTCGCTCAGCCCCATCGCCGCCGGCTTCTCCGCGTTCGCGATCAGCTCGTTGAACATCGCCCGCTTCGCCTCCAGGATGCTGGCGATCCGGGTTTCGATGGTGTTCTCCGCCAGGAACCGCGTCACCGTCACCGGGTAGCGTTGCCCGATGCGGTGCGCCCGGTTGATCGCCTGGTCCTCGATGGCCGGGTTCCACCAGCGGTCGAACAGGAACACGTAGTTGGTGAACTGCAGGTTCAGCCCGACGCTCCCGCTGCCGTAGCTCATGAGCAGCACCCGCCGGTCCGGGTTGCTCTTGAACTCGTCCAGAATGGGCGTGCGGTCGTTCTGCGGGATGCGGCCGTGGTACTGCAACGGGCGGTGTTCGGCCATCGCGTCGGCGATCAGTTGCAGCGGCTCCACCCACTGGCTGAAGATGATCGCCTTCCGCCCGTTCGCCGCCACCTCCTCCATGTCGGTGAGCAGTTGCTGCAGTTTGGCGCTCTCGCCGGTGAGCGGGTCGAAGTTGCAAATCTGCTTCAGCCGCATGACCAGTTGGAACACGTGCTGCACGCTGATGGTGTCGCCCAGCTCGTTCAACTGGATGACGCCCTCGTTCTCAGCCCGCTCGTACGCCAGTTGTTGCGCCGCCGACAGTTCCAGGTTCAGGTCGCGGAACACCCGCGGGGGCATGTCCGACTGCACCACGTCCTTCGTCCGCCGCAGGATGCAGTCGGACGTGAGCTGCGCCACCCGCCGGGCCGGGGTGTCGGGCGGCACCCGACCCGGGTCGACGAACGCGAAGATGTTGACCAGGTCTTCGACCGAGTTCTCGATCGGCGTGCCGGTGAGCGCCCAACTGCGTGCCCGGTGTAGCCCTCGCACCGCCAGGGCGGTCTTCGAGTCGGCGTTCTTGATCCGCTGGGCCTCGTCGATCACCACCACGTCGAAGAACACGTTCGGGTCGGCGGCCAGGTCGGCGTCGCGGGTGAGCGACTCGTAGTTGACGATCTTGACCGGGCAGTTGGACACCCGCCACGCGGTGCGGCGCAACTCCGGGTCGGTCGGGAACACCTCGAACGGCACGTCCGGCGCCCACATCTTCAGCTCGCGGCACCAGTTGTGGACCAGCGGCTTCGGGCACACGACGAGCGCGTTGCGGATCATCCCCTGGTGGAACAGCAGGCGTAACGAAAGTATCGCCTGGGCCGTTTTCCCCAGCCCCATCTCGTCGGCCAACAGGGCGGCGTGACGGGGGAGGAAGAAAGCGATGCCTTCGAGCTGATACGCGAACGGCTCGAACGGCACCTCCATTTGTCGGCCGTCGAACAGCCCGTCGAGCGGCGGTTGGAGGAGGTACAGCAACCGATCCTTCACCAGCACCGTGTCGGCGGTGGGCCGGGTGCGGATGCGGTCTTTCTTCGCGTCCGAGATGCGGTCGGGGAGGGCGGGCGCGGGGGCGAGCGGATCACTCGGCGACTCATCACGCCGCCGGTTCGCCGTTGTGGGCGGCGGGCGGTCCAACTCCGGCGGCGGGGCGGGGAACTTCCACCCCTCGGTGTGGACGGCCATCTCCAGCCGGCCGAGCGACCGCACCCACGGCGCCTGGTTCAGCAGCCGCCCCTCACGGACGTTGGCCGTCAGTGCCGCCTCGAACCGCGGGAACGGCACGGCGTCCGGCGAGGCGAGCAGGTCGATGACCTCAAATGCCTCCGGTTCTGGCGAGCGGGGGGCGTCAGCCCCCTGGTTCTCGCCCCCGAGTTCATCCGTGATGTCTGGCACCAGGGGGCTGACGCCCCCCGCTCGCCAGTCGGTATCAGGCCGCACGGTTGGTCACCCCCATCCGCCGGGCCTCGTTCACCGCCTCGCGGATGCGGGCGAACGGCTCGGCCAGGTCCACCGACGGGTCGATGCGGTCGAGCACACCCTCCAGCCCCGCCCGATCGTCCGCGTGCCGGGCGGCATACAAGAGCAGCGCCGAACTCCGCGGGTGCGGCAGGGGCAGCACGTCGGCCGCGCTCAACTCCAGCCCGTCCGGGCGGATCGCCACGGTCGGGATGTTCAGCTTCGTCCGCAGGGCCAGAGCCGCCACACTGTCCGTCACGATCAGACTGGGCGGCGCACTCGTCTTCTCGATCAGCGTCTTGCCGATCAACTCGGCGTGCAGGTACTCGGTGAGTGTCGGGCCGTACAGGATCTGCTGCACCCGGTTCGGCTGCACGGCCGTGCTCAGGCGGAACTCCAGCGGCCGGCCCCACGAGTTGGTCAACAGGTACCCGCCCAACACCCCGGACGGGTCGTTGAGCAAGGTGAGGAAGCCGAGGGTGAGGGCAGTCGGGTTCGGGAGGGCATGGGCGGCAACGGGGATGGAGGGAGGGTTCGTCGGGGTGTCGGGCACGGCGAACGATCCTGTGAGACGACGTCAACCGACTCCGGCCACGGCCGGACATGTCGGCATCGGAATTGATCGGCCCGCCGGCTGTGGGGGAAACATCGTGAAACCGGCGGAATTCATTCAAGATGAGGTGAGGCAAGCGGGAACCGGCACGGCCCGCACCGGAGGAACAACCGGTACATCTGGATGCGAAGCCACCCGGCGTTCAATCTCGACTACCTTTCCCTCCGCGGTGAGTTTTGAGCCGATATGATGCCAGGTGTGCCTCACTGTCCGGAGTCTGGAATGTCCGCCGAACCGACCGCCGCGAAGCCCTCCCCCGTCGAAGGGATCAAGGACACCTCGAACTACCTCCGCGGCACCCTCGCCGCCGAACTGGCCGCCGACACCGACCACTTCACCGAGGCGTCGAAGCAACTGGTGAAGTTCCACGGCACCTACCAGCAGGAAGACCGCGACGCCCGCAAGAAGCGGGACAAGCCGGGGGTGGGCAAGGCGTACATGATGATGATCCGCCTGCGGATGCCCGGCGGGGTGATGACCGCCGACCAGTACCTGGCGATGGACGACATCTGCGGCGAGTACGCCAACGGCACCCTGCGGTTCACCACCCGCCAGAGCATCCAGCTTCACGGCGTGCTGAAGAAGGACCTGAAGCAGACGATTGCCGACATCAACGCCACGCTGCTGAGCACCATCAGCGCGTGCGGGGACGTGAACCGCAACGTGCTCAGTTGTCCGGCCCCGCTGCCGGACGACGTCCGCAAGCTGAACAACGAGCTGTGCAACCAAGTGGCAGATCACCTGACCCCGCACGCCGGCAAGCGGGCGTACCACGAGATCTGGCTGAACGGCGAGAGCGTCACCCCGCCGAGCGAGCCGGAAGTGGCCGAGCCGATCTACGGCAAGTTGTACCTGCCGCGGAAGTTCAAGACGGCCTTCGCCCAGCCGGACGACAACTGCGTGGACGTGTACGCCAACTGCCTCGGGTTCCTGGCCATCGCCGATAAGGGCAAGCCGGTCGGGTACAACCTGCTCGTCGGCGGCGGCATGGGCATGACGAACAGCAAGCCGGAGACGTTCCCGCACCTCGCCAAAGAAGTCTGCTACGTCGAGCCGGATCAGGTGGTGGCCGCGGCCGAGGCGGTGGTGAAGCTGTTCCGCGACCACGGCAACCGCTCCGACCGCAAGCGTGCCCGCATCAAGTACCTGATGGCCGACTGGGGCGTGGAGAAGTTCCGCGAGGTGTTCGGCCGGGACTACTTCAACACGCCACTGGTGGCGCCGAAGCACGCCCCGATCACGGGGATCGATCTGCACCTCGGCTGGCACTCGCAGGGCGGGGACAAGTGGTTCTACGGCGTGAGCGTGGAGAACGGGCGGGTGAAGGATGAGGGCGACATGCGGCTCCGCACCGGCCTGCGGGAGGTGGTGAAACAGGTGAAGTGTTCGGTCGGCGTGACCGCCCAACAGGACGTGCTGCTGCGGGACATCCCGACCAGCCAGAAGGCGACGGTCGATCGCATCCTGGCCGAACACGGGGTGGCCAAACCCGAAACGCTCAGCCAGGTGCAGAAGTGGAGCATGGCCTGCCCGGCCATCCCGACGTGCCCGCTGGCCATCAGCGAGAGCGAACGGTTCCTGCCGACGCTGGTGGACGAGTTCGAGACCGAACTGGCCGAGATGGGGCTGGGTGACACCGCGTTGTCAGTGCGGATGACCGGCTGCCCGAACGGGTGCGCCCGGCCGTACAACTCGGACGTCGGCATCGTCGGCCGCAGCGGGGACAAGTACACGCTGTACGTCGGCGGGCGGATCGAGGGCGACCGCCTGAGCTACGAGCTGCAAGACCTGGTGCCGAAGGACCAACTGCTGCCGCGGCTGAAGAAGGTGCTGGCGGTGTACAAGGCCGACCGGCAGGCGGGCGAAGGGTTCGGCGACTTCGTCACCCGCCTCGGCAAGGACGCGGTGCTGGCCGTCATCGGGGCGTGAACGAGCCGCGACCGCGAGGGGGCGGGTGTTGAATCACCCGCCCCCTCGCGGTCGCGGCTCGTTCGCTCACGCCCAGACGACGTACCCGCACACGCCGACCACGCTCCCTTTGTCGGTGAGTGCCACCGCCAGCCGCGGGTGGCACGCCCCGCCGATGTCTTCGCTCAGCCCGACGCTCACGTAGGCGAACCCGTGCAGGCCCGGCTGGGCGCGGAACCAGTCCACGAAGGCCGTCGCCTTCGCCCCGTCGTAGTACCACACCCGCTCGCCGGTCAGCGGCTCGACGCGGATGTCCCCCTCCGGGTGGGCGGTGCCGCGGAACAGCCGGTCGCGGACGAACTCCGGGGTGATCACCTCGGGCACCGGCTCCCCCTTGTTCGCCGCGGTGAAGAACGCCAGGTACGGCCCGCCCTGGTCGTGCGGCGGGTCCAGTTCGGCCAACTGCTTTTCCGCCTCGGCGGCCAGCGTGCGGACCCGCTCCACCTCGGCCGGGTCGTGGTCGTGCGGGATCTCCTCCCCCTCGCGGGCGATGTTCCCGCAGGTGTACCGCACCAGCTTGGTGGACAGGTCGTTGTGCGGCCACTCGTCGTCGTCGCCCACGCCGTAGGTCTCCATGCACGGCAGCAGCGGGGCGAGCATGTCGTTCGTCGTCTCACAATCAGCGGGCACGTTGCCTCCTTTGGCGGGTTTGGCCTTTTTCGGTGGTGCCTTGTCGGGCGGCGGGGCGATAGCAACCCCGTCGGGACGGGTGGTGACCTCCACCACCACGGCGTACTTCTCGCTCGCCTCCAGGTAGAACTCCTTCACCGCCTCGTAGGCGTCGGTCACGGCTTGTTTGTCGGCGTCGGACATGAAGGCAGCGTAGTCGGTCGCCCGCAGGTCGTCGTACCGCTTGTGCAGCCAGCGGGTGGAGTGGGCCGACAGCCAGTTGACGATCTTCAGCAGCCGGTCGCCGTGGAAACAGTGGAAGCCCACGTTCGGGTCGCCCAGGTTGTCCCACCCGCTGCCGTAGAAGAGCGGGGCCTCCGGCTCGGGCCAGTCGGCCAGTCGGCCGTTGGTGATGCACCGCTGGATCGCCTCCCACGCCGGCGAGAGGGTGAGCGTCCGCACCGGCTTCAGCTGGGCGAACTCGCCCAACCAGTAGGACGTGCGGTCTTTCGCTTTCATCTTCTTGGTCGCGGCCTGTGTCTTCTCGTTCCAGGCGAACAGCGGTTCGGGGTCGAACGTGCGGAGCACCACCCGTGCCGCCACCCGCCCGGTGGCCGAGTCGCGCCACTCGTCGTACCCCTTCCGCTCGCTCTCCAGGAGCGGCTTGTACAGGTCCTTCGGCTCGATGGTGCGGGTGATGGCGCTGCCCAGCCCGACGGTCCACACCCCGACCAGGCTACCCGCCTTGGTCATGCCGACCACCAGCCGCACCGCCATGCACCCGTGCAGCCCGCCGCCCTCCACCGACACGTACCACACTTTGCCGGTCAGGTCCGGGTGGTTCTCGAACCAGTCCATGGTGTCGGCCCAGATGCGGTTGTGCATCTTCACGTCGGCGACCCGGTAGCCGTAGATCTGCACCTCCCCGCCGCCCAGCGCCTCCGCCCCGAACTCGCGGCCGGTCTTGATTTCCACCTTCGCCCACGGGTGCAGGGTGCCGTGGAAGGCGGCCCGCACGTACTCGGGGGTGAGCTGCCTGGGCGGCTTGGCCCCGCGGTCGGCGACCAGATGGCAGGCCTCCAGCGCGCCGAAGTCGATGGTGCGGATCGGCAAGCGGGCGAACCGGGCCTCCGCTTCCGCGGCGAGCGCGAAGCACCGCTGCCGCTCGTCCGCGCCGGCGTCGGGTTCCAACTCGTCGCCGGCCCACCCGATCCGCCCGTCGCCGTACCGTACCGCCTTCTGTGACAGCACGTTGAACGGCCACTCGTTCACCGGGCTGTTCGGCTTCACCCCGAACGAGTTCGCGGCTTCGGCCAGCACGCCCAGGCCGTCCGGGTGCGGGGCGGCGGCGGCTTTGGCCGTCGGCACCTTCGCCTTCACCTTGCCCACCGTCGGCAGCGGCGGGGGCGGCTCGGCCGGCAGCAGCGTGCGGTGGACGACGCACAACTCCTTGCCGGCCACACCCCGCAGGAACGCGACCAACTCCTCCAACGCCTTCCACGCCGACTCGAACTCCTTGTCGCTCAGCTTCCGGCCGGGCATCTGCTCCGCCAGCTTGTCGTACCGCTTGCGGAGCTTCGGACGGGTGATCTTGCCCAGCGCCTCGGCGTACCACCCGACGTTTTGCGGGTTGCTGATCGCCAGGTACCGCAACACCTGCCGGTCGGCGACGTCTTCCGGCTCGTCCTCGTCCGTCAGTTCGTCTTCGTACACGTGCTCCCCGAGGATGCCCTGCCACTCGGACGTGTTACCGGCGTGGTACAGGTCGGGCGTGCCCTCCTTCAGCGTGAGGAGCAGCGGGTACCAGCCCGGCCCGAGCGTCACCCGCGGCTTGCCGCTGAACCGCCCGACCTCCGCCCAGGTGTCGTTTTGGGTCAGGTAGAACTCGTCGTCGCGGGTGATGGCGCACAGCTCGCAGCCGGGCGTGTCCTTCGGCAGCGGGTCGGTGAACGACTGGTCGAACGGGACGACGGAGGCGTAGGCGAAGGTGCCGTCTTCGGTGGTGTGGGCGAGCAGGAAGCGGTCGCCGTTGGGGACGAGTGCGAGCGGGCCGCGCATCGGCGGTTCGAGCGTCTCCTTGTCGGCCAGACCGACCACCTTCGAGTTCCACCCGTCCACTTCAATGAGCACGCGGGCGAAGGTCACGCGGTCGGACTTGTGCGCCTTCCAGGCGACGTAAGCGTGTTCGCCGAGGGTGCCGACGGCCGGGTCGGCGTCGGTCCGCTCCTCACACGTGAGCTCGTCGTACACGCCGAACTGTTGCGGGTGGATCTTCTGCTGCACGCTGAGCAGCAGACGGTCTTTCGGCCCGCGGCGGGCGAACAGCAGCACCCCGCGGACGGCGGTAGCGGCGAGGGTGTCGGCTTTGGTGTGTTCGAGCGGGGAGTGGAAGAAGACGGGCA
>CAYMHO010000059.1:0-27031 GCA_964390195.1 uncultured Fimbriiglobus sp.
TCATCCGGCAGCAGGGGTGAGCCTGGCGAGCGGCGGGCGTCAGCCCGCTGTTGGTGAGGACGCCCTGAAACAGCGGGCTCACGCCCGCCGCTCGCCTTGGGCGGCCGTAACCCCCGCGTAACAACCCGCCCATCACGGCCCGGTCTGCAATCGCAGGCCGGGCCGTTATCGTTTACTGTGTAGTCACCCCCCGCTCCCTCGCGGTCGCGGCTCGTTCGACTCGCTCGGAGGCCCTCTCATGCGTCGCGCCCTCCTTCCACTGCTGGTACTGGCGGCCGTCGCCCCGGTCGGGTTCGCCCGCGGGCTGCTCGTCCCCGAGGACGTGAAAGTCCCACCCCTGGCGATGGTGCATCACAAGGTGGTGGTCGCCATCGAGGACCAGGTGGCCGTCACCACCGTCGAGCAGGCGTTCCGCAACCACACCGACCGCGACCTGGAGGCGACGTACATCTTCCCGATCCCGAAAGGGGCGAGCGTCAACAAGTTCACCATGTGGATCGACGGCAAGGAGACGAACGGCGAACTGCTCGACAGCAAGAAGGCGAGCGACGTGTACACCAGCATCGTGAAGCGGACGCAAGACCCGGCGTTGTTGGAGTACCTGGGCAACGGGCTGATGCGGATGCGGGTGTTCCCGGTGCCGCCGACCAAGGGCGACAAGTACGGGGACGTGAAGGTGAAGCTGAGCTACACGTCCGTCGCCCCGAAGGACGGCAACGCGGTCGAGTTCATCTACCCGCTCAAGACCGACGGCAAGGGCACCCGGACGCTCGAAGAGTTCTCGGTCAAGCTGTCCATCAAGTCGAGCACCCCCATCCAGAGCGTGTACAGCCCGACGCACGCCATCGACGTGAAGCGCGTGACCGACAAGCACGCCGAAGTCGAGTTCGCCAAGAACCAGGCGACGCTGGATAAGGACTTCCAGATCTTCTACGGCACCAGCAGCAGCGAGATCGGCCTGACGCCGGTGCTGTACCGGCCGGTGAGCAGCGAGGACGGGTTCTTCATGCTGCTCGTCTCCCCGCAGGTGGAGTCGCTGAAGTCCAAGCGCACCCCGCGGGACCTGGTGCTGGTGCTGGACACCTCCGGCAGCATGTCGGACGTGAAGATGTCGCAGGCCAAGCAGGCGGTGCGGAAGTGCCTGAAGTCGCTCGACGCCAAAGACCGCTTCGCCCTGATCGCCTTCAGCACCGGGGTGAACCCGTACTCGGACAAGCTGGAAGACGCCAGCAGCGACCAGATCGAGAAGGCGATCAACTGGGTGGACAAGCTGCGGGCCGGCGGGGGCACCGCCATCGCGGCCGCCCTGGATGCCGCGTTGGACTACCGGAGCAAAGACAGCGCCCGCAGCTTCAACGTGACCTTCTTCACCGACGGCCAGCCGACCGTGGGCGAGACGAACCCGCAGAAGGTGGTCAAGGGGGTGACCGACAAGAACACGGCCAACACCCGCATCTTCACCTTCGGCGTGGGTGACGACGTGAACGCCGCCATGCTCGACCAGATCGCCGAGAGCACGCGGGCGGTGACCACCTACGTCCGCCCGGCCGAGGACATCGAGGAGAAGGCCGGCGCCCTGTACGCCAAGATCAGCCACCCGGTGATGACCGACGTGAAGCTGACCAGCAGCACCGTGAAGCTGAGCGAACTGTACGCCCCGCAGTTGCCCGACCTGTTCCACGGGTCGCAGTTGGTGGTGTTCGGGCGGTTCAGCGGGAGCGGGCACGCGGCCATCAAGCTGAGCGGCAAGCTCGGCGGGGAGGACAAGGAGTTCGTGTACGAGGTGGACTTCCCGGCCAAGACGGACAACGGCCGCGAGTTCGTGGAGAGCCTGTGGGCACGCCGCAAGGTCGGGTTCATTCTCGACCAGATCCGCGTGAACGGCGAGCAGAAGGAACTGGTGGACGAGGTGACGACGCTGGCCAAGAAGTACGGCATCGCCACCCCGTACACCAGCTACCTGGTGGTGCCGGACGCGGTGATGCCGGTGGCCAACAAGGGGGCGTGGAAGGAGCAAGCGAAGGGCGGCGGGTTCGGCGGGCCGGGCGGTGGCCCCGGCGGACCGGGCGTTCCCCCGCCGGGGCTGGCCGGGCCGGGCGGCGGTGGCGGCGCCCCGGTCCCCCCGATGAAGGTGGACGACTTCGCCAAGAAGCTGGCCGACGAGAAGAAGGAAGGCAAGCCGGGCGACGGGGTGGGCTACGCCCGCGGCGAGGTGCAGGACAAACTGTTGAAACAGGAGTTGGAGAAGATGGACCCGAAGGACCGTGCCAGCGGGCTGGCGAAAGCACTTGAGGCCGCCCAGCGGAACACCCAGAACCTGCGGGACGCCGACAAGAACTACAAGGGCGGTAAGTTGGCCGACAACCAGCGGGGGCGGCTGGGGGTGGACCTGGCCCAGTCGTCGAACGAGTTGCGGTCGCAGGAACGGCTGTGCCAGACGGCCAACCGCCAGGTGCAGGGCCGCAACGTGGTCGAGATCGGCGGGGTGTGGATCGACGACCAGTACGACGCGAAGATCAAGACGCTCACGGTGAAAGCCCAGAGCGACGCCTACTTCGCTCTGCTGGCCAAGCACCCCGAGATGAAAGAGGTGTTCCTGCTCGGCAACCACACCGTGTGGATCGCCCCGAGTGGCACGGCGCTGATCATCGACGCCAACAACGGCCAGGAGAAGCTGGACGACAAGGAGATCGAGGCGCTGTTCGCCAAGAAATGACGCCGACCGCCTTCGCCGCGGGCCGCACGAGCGGGGGCGAACGACCTCCGGGGACACCACCACCCGCCGCGGAGCGGCGGGTGGTGGCTCACCGCCACAGGTTCCGACACAGCGACCGTCGGTCACTTGGTCGCCTTCGGCCGCTCGTCGGTGACGGTGATCTTGGTCGTTTCAGCTCGCGTGATCTGAGCGTGGATCGGACCGGGACCAACCATCGCATGCACTTTGCCAGTCAGTGTGCGGCACTCCTCGATGGACTGCACGCGGCCGCCCTTCGTGTCGAAGTGGGCCGTCTGTGAAGCCTTCTTGCACCCGAAGTTCATCACCAACCTGGCACCCACCCCGCCGGTTTCGATGACCTCGGCCGTCAGTTTGGTCCGACCAGCCGTCCCACGAACCGCCCGCGTGATCGTGGTGTCCTCGGCCGGAGTGCCCTCGAACTCCGCATCCCAGACGGCACCGTCGGCCAACGGCTTGCCCGGAACCGAACGGAAGAGCGAGTTCAGCCGTCATCGGGTTCGGCGGGGGCTTCGGCACCGGGGCGGACAGGCCGGGAGCATCGGCGGACCTCAGGGTCGGGTGGAACACGGTCCCCGAGGCGCGCCGCCGGCGGAAGGGCCGCCCGGCGTACTGGCCGGTCGCGGCCGCCGCGGTACATTTCGCCCGTGTCCTTTCCCCACGGTGCCCCGCCATGCGACGCCTGCTCCTCGCCCTCGCCGTCACGGCCCTCGCCGCGACCCCGCTGTTCGCCCAGCCGAAGGACTTCTTCTTCCAACCCAACGACCGGATCGTGTTCCTCGGCGACAGCATCACCGAGCAGTACCAGTACAGCACCTACCTGGAGCTGTACCTGACCACCCGCTTCCCGAAAGGGGACTTCGTGTTCCTGAACGCCGGCATCGGCGGGGACACGGCCAACGGCGGGGCGAGCCGCTTCCAGTTGCACGTGCTGGACGACAAGCCGACGGCCGTCACCATCAACTTCGGCATGAACGACGCCGGGTACCAGGAGTTCAAAGAGCCGGCGAACAAGGTGTACCGCGAGAAGACGGAGGCGATGCTGAAGATGGCGAAGGACGCCAAGGTGCGGGTGGCCGTGTGCAGCCCGAACGCGGTGGACCCGCGGGTCAGCCCCGGCTTCTCCGACTTCAAGCGGTACCTGGAGACGCAGAAGCAGTTCTACGCCCCGCTGAAGGAGGTCGCCGAGAAGAACGGGGCGTCGTTCGCCGACCAGTACGCCGTCACCCGCACGGCCATCGAGGCGATGACCAAAGACGACCCGAAGGCGGCCAAGGCGAAGCCGTACTACGACGGGTTCCACACCGCACCCCCGGGCGGGCTGCTCATGGCCCACGCCATCCTCACCCAACTGAAGGCGCCGGCGGTGGTCAGCCACGCGCACGTGGTGGCCGCCGGCAAGCCGCCGCAGCCGGAGGACAAGGGGTGCAAGGTGGAGGTGACCGACCGGGGCGAGGGCGGGGTGACGTTCACCCGCACCGACGACGCCCTGCCGCTGCCGGTGCAGAAGGACTGGGTGCCCATGCTGCCGTACACGAACGAGCTGAAGGACCTGAACTTCTACGGGCTGACGGTGCTCGGGCTGAAGGACGGCAGCTACGACGTGAGCATCGACGGGGTGAAGGTGGGCGCGTTCACGGCGAAGGAGCTGGCGGCCGGGGTGAACCTGGGGAACGCCACCAGCGGGCCGGTGTTCGACCACGCCCAGAAGGTGTTCGAGGCGATCAACGCCAAGAACAACCTGGTGCGGAGCCGGTTCTTCGACGTGCTGCGGTACAACCCGCCGGGGTGGGTGAAGGTGGACAACCTGAACGAGCAGAAGAAGGCGGAGGCGGCCAAGCGGCTGCCGGCCATCGAGGCGGCGCAGAAGAAGGTGTTCGAACTGGCCCAGCCGAAGCCGCACAAGTGGGAGGTGAAAGCGGCCAAGTGATCCGAACGAGCCGCGACCGCGAGGGAGCGGGGTCTCAGCACCCGCTCCCTCGCGGTCGCGGCCCGTTGACCATTACTTCTTCAGTTGCTTGATCTCCACCTTCCGGAACTCGATCGGGTGGCTCTCGCTCTGGAGCGAAATCCACCCCTCTTCGAGGATCAGGTTCTTCTCGTCCTTGATCAGCTTCTTGGCGTCCGCGTCCTTCGGGTCGAGCTGCGGCTTCTCGTACTCCAGCACCAGTTCGCCGTTCACGAAGTGCTTGACCGTCCCCCCCCCGTTCACCTCCACCTCGGCCGTCACCCACTCGTCCCCGTGGATCGTCTTGCTCTTGCTGTTCGTGCAGTGCGGGGTGTGCAGCTTGCCGTCGAGCACCACGTTCGTGCCCGGCGTACACAGGTTGCAGGTGGTCCGCTTGTCCTTCCCGTTCCCGCCCAGGAACTGCACCTCGATGCTCACCGGGAAGCTCTGATCTTTGGTCATCGTCTTCGGGTCCTGGCAGTGGATCATCACCCCGCTGTTGCGGAGCGCCCACCCCTCCCCGCCCTTGATCTGCTCGCCCACGAACCGGTACTCGACCCGCAGCCGGTAGTGCCCGAACTTCTCCTTGTAGAACAGGTGCCCGTACCGCAGCTTCCAGTCGTCGTACTTGGAGTAGTCCACCCTGATGACGCCGTCCTTGACGGTGAACGTGTCGGCGTAGTTGTCCCCGAGTTCGTGCCCCTTGATCTTCGGCGTCCACCCGTCCAGGGTCTTGCCGTCGAACAGCGGCACCCAGCCGTCCTTGTCGGCTTTGGGCGGGTCGGCGGCGAGCAAGGGGGAACCGACGAGGGCGAGCAGGAGAGCCAGGCGGCGCATGAGAAAACCCCGTGGGGGAAGCACGGGGTATGGTATGCAACGCGGGCGTGTGGTCTGCTCGCTCCGCGAGCGGTCTCTTTTTCACCCGCTCGCGGAGCGAGCAGAGCACGAAAAATCGACCGGGGGTGGTGGGCGTCCACCCCCGGTCGCCGGCCCGTCAGGCCACCGCCGCCAGCGGCGGGGGCGTGCGGACCATGTGCAGGGCTTCGTCCGCGCGGGCGCGGACTTCGGCGTCCTCGTCGGTGAGTACGGTCTGGAGGGTTGTGACCACCCGCTCGTCGTCCGGGGCGATCAGCCCGAGCAGGGTGGCACACCGCCCCCGCAGTTCCGGGTCGGCCGAACCGACCCCCTTCAGCAGGTGCGGCAGGCCGGCCCGGCCGATCCGCTTGAACGCCACGCTGGCCACCGCCCGCGAGCGGTACTCGGGTTCGGCCAGCAGCGGCAGCAGGTGCGGGGCGGCCTGGTGCCCGGCCCCGCCCAGCCGGCCGATCGCGCCGGCGCAATCCCGCCGCACGCTCGGGTCGGAGTCGCTCAGCCCGCGGATCAGTTGCGGGATGGCCCCGGCGGCCGCCGCCCCCTGGTCGCCCAGGGCACGGGCCGCCCGCCGCCGCACCCGCGGGCTGTCGTCGCCCAGCGCCCGCGCGAGCGGCGGCACCCGCTTGAGCGACGGCACGCTCAGGTCGGCCAGGGCGACCACCGCCAGCTCGCGGATCTGGGTGCTCTCGTGCCCGAGGGCGTCGTTCAGCACGTTCAGGGCGAGGTTCGTCTGCGCCTCGTTCAGCCCGTGCATGATGACGGCGAACACCAGGCGGTTCATCAGTTGGGGCGAGAGTTGTTCCATGTTGAGCGATGAGTGCGTTGGGCGGTGGGACTCGTCGGCCGGGTGTAGCGATTTTATCTAGAATGCAGGTTGCACTGGGGGGAGCGAAAACCGTCGGGAATTTCGGCACCGGCGGCCCGAAAGCGCACCACGGGTGCAGGATTGCGGTTTGACACGACGGGGTGTTCACTCGCCCGCCGCGTGCTAAGCTTTGGAAACGTCGTTCCACCCCGGCCGGAACTCCCCGCCGCCGTCCGTCCCCCGGAGAGGGTTCCGCCGTGTCCGATCTGGTCGCCTGCCCGACCTGCCAAACCACCCTCCGGCTGCCGCCGACCGCCGCCACCGTCCGCTGTCCGAAGTGCAAGACGCTGCTGGAGGTGAGCGGCCCGGAGGCGTCGCCCCCGCCGCCGGCCAAGCCGCTGCCGTTCGCCCCGGGCGGGCCGAAGCCGGCCGCCGCCAAAGGCCGCGCCAAGCCGGCCGCCCCGACCGACGACGGGGGCAAGCCGCGGCACCGGCCGGAGCTGGTGGACGAGGAGTTGGAGGCCGAACAGAAGAGGGCGGCGGAGGCGAAGGCGGAGGCCGAGAAGAAGCGGCAGGTGAAGCGGGAACTGGACGAGATGGACCGGGCGAAGGAGGACGAAGAGGACCGGTACGAGGAGGTGAAGGAGCGGTGCCGGTGGGGGCGGAACGCCCTGCAGACGCACCGCTGGTCGCTGCTGGCGTACATCTTCAGCCTGGTGCTCGGGTACATGGTGCTGCTCGGGCTGGTCGGGCTGGCCTGGCTGTTCAACGACAAGGACATCTTCGGCGCGCTCAGCACCCTGCTGCCGGGGTTCACCCTGCTGGTCGCGTTCGGCTCGCTCATCGGCACCGGGGTGGGGTTCGCCCTGGCGCTCCGCGGCCCGAAGGAGGCCACGCACATCGCCATCATGGGGCTGGTGGCGGTGGCCGCGCAGCTCATCTGCCTGGGCGGGTCGATCGCCGGCGTGTTCACCGAGGGGGAGGCGTTCAAGAACGAGAAGTTCGCCGACCCCGGCCCGTCCTACGCCCAGATGAAGGTGGCCTACGTCATGCTCGGCACCGCCACCAACCTGCAGACGGCCACCGACTCGCCCGTGCGGGTGGTGTTCGGCGCCATCTACGGGCAGTACGAGGTGCCGTGGCTGAACGTGGTGTGCGGGCTGTTCGAGTTCACCCGCCTGCTGCTGGTGTGCCAACTGGTGCAGCGGTACGCCGAACTGGGCAAGGCCGACCGCATCTCCGGGGAGAACTCGAAGACGGTCAACCGCATCTTCTTCACCCTGCTGGTGTTCGCCCTCTTCCGGGCGGCCACCTGCATCGGGTTCGACTGGTTCACCGCCGAGGCCGGGTGGTACATCGGCCAGCTCATCCACCTGGTCAACTTCGAGGTGTGCTTCCTCGTCATCGGCGTCCGCCTGCTCACCCAGTTCCGGGTGATCGACGACACCTCCGACATGCTCATCGCCGACCGGGTGGCGTCCAAATTCGACACGTTCAACGAGGTGTAGGCCGACCCCTCAAAAGTAGTAGGCACACTCCGTGTGCCGTTCTGAAAACGGCACACGGAGTGTGCCTACTACTTCTTCTTCGGCCCGTCGCGGCGGAACTCCTCCACCTTCCCCTCGGGGTCGACGACCACCAGCACGTCGGCGGTGAGCGCCTTCACCGTCAGCGTCTCGCTCCGCTCGCCCGACCCGGTGGTGATGGTGTACGCCAGCTTCTTCCCGTCCAGCTTGTACTTCCCCTTGTGCACCGTGTCCCGCTTCGGGTCGCCGGTGTCGAACCGCAGCAGCATGTGCCCGTCGGTGTGGAAGACGGTGACGAACGCCACGTCCTTCGGCAGGTCGGCCGACCCCTTCACCAGCACCCAGGTGCCGGCCAGGGTGGGCCGGTCGGCGGCCGGGGGCGTCGGCGTCTGGAGGAGTGCGGCGAGGGCGAGAAACGACGGCACCACAGGCATGCACCACCCGGGCGATCGGACGAGTTGGCAACGGTTTGGGGAATGCTAGCCGCGAATGAGGTGATCGGCCAGTCGGTCGTTACGCGGGCGGGGAGCGAGGAAAGCAACAGGGCACCCCGCCACCGGGGTGCCCTGCGCTCGTCAGTCAGTCACTTCTTCGGCAGGACGGCCGGGGCCACGTCCGGCGCCTTCTTCAGCACGTCCGGCTCCTTCTTCTCGACCGGTTTCGGGTCCTCTTTCTTCGGCTCCTCTTTCTTCGGCTCCTCTTTCTTCGGCTCGGCCGGCTTGGTGCCGTCCTTCGGCGGGTCGTCCTTCTTCGGCTCGGCCTTCTTCGGCGGGGCGGCGATCCAAGCCTCCCACTTCTTCTTCGCCTCGGCTTCGGGGTCCTTCTCGTCCACCCCGACGTTCTCCTTCACCCACTCGTTCCACTTGGCGACGGCCGCCTTGCGGCGGTCCTCCTGGGACAACTTCTTGTCCTTCGGCTCTTCCTTCTTCGGGTCCTTCGGGTCTTCCTTCTTCGGGTCTTCGGCCGGCGGGTTGGCCGGCTTGACCGGGCGGACGACGCGACCGCCGTTCGGGCCGTTCTGCGGCGGGTTGTCGTCCTTGAAGTACCACGTCTGCTGGCCGGTGAACTGTTTGCCGGTGCCGCCGCCGTTCCGCGACATGCCGAAGTCTTCCGGCTTCTGGTCGGTCAGTTGGATGGCGTAGGCGAGGGCGAAGTCGCGGAACTGGATGTCGAACGGCGGGTTCTGGTTCTGCCAGTTCCAGATGAGCAGGGTGTCGTCGAAGCACTTGCCGATGGCCGGCAGCAGGTCGCGGGCGTTCGGCTGGTTGGCGAAGTTCTGCAGGATGTTCAGCTTGTTGTACGACCCGTTCTGCCCGCCCTTCGACTCGAGCACCCTGAGGGCGTACTTGAACGTCTTCTTGCGGTCGCTGGCGTAGATGTTGTTGGCGAAGTTGTACGCCGAGTACGCCCACTGGGCGGTCTCGCGGGTCTCCATCCACTGGATGAGGATCTTGCGGATGGGGCCGGCGTACTCGCCCTGGTTGCTGTAGATGGCGTTCGACACCTCGGGCACGTTGTACACGTAGTTGACCACCGACTGGGCGCCCTGCCCGCCCCACCCCCACGGGATGCTCGCCTGGATGGACATCTCGGTGTCCGAGAACTGGCTCTCCAGGAACAGGGCGGCCACCATGTCCGGCAGCTTGGCCGGCTGCACCGGCGCCCCGCCGCCGAAGTCCCCGCCCCACCCGCCCCCGCGGCCGCCCATCCCGTTCTGCTGCTGCCACAGGCGGGTGACGTACTGGTTGAGGACCGCGTTCGCCTCCTCGACCGTCTTCTCGGCGGCCAGCAGCATCTGGTGGGTCAGGTTCGACTTGAGCATCTCGGCGAACAGCTTGCGGCTGGCCGCGTCGCTCCCGGCCACCGCCTTGAACTTCTCCCACCCCGGCAGGGTGTGCTGGTACTTGCCGCCGGCGTCGGCCAGGAAGCACGCCACCCGCGCCCGCATGTCCTCCGCCTCGGCCTTCGGCAGCAGGCCCTCGGCCCGCATGGCCACCTCCGGCTCCAGGTTGGTGCCCAGCGCCTCTTGCAGGGCCGGCAGGGCCATCCGCCCCATCTTGGCCAGGTCGCGGGTCGCCTTCTCCCGCTCGGAGTACTGCGGGCTGCCCAGCTTGCCCACCAGTTCCTTCGCCGTCTTCAGGGTGTCCGCCGGCACGGTCAGCGACTTCGGGTCCGGGTCGGCGTTCGCCGGCGGCTTGTACTCGGACGACGGCGGCGTCTTGGTGTCCGCGGGGGCCGGGTACGCCGGTTCGACCAGGCGGGCCTTCTGGAACTGCACCTGCACCGGCTGGGCGAAGGCCAGACCGCCGGCGGCCACGGCGGCGGCCACGAGCGGGTACCGAATGTTCATAGGTCGCTCCGGGTGAGGTCGGGCGGACACGGCGGGAGAATCATCGTAGAGGCGGCGGGTGACGGCGGGCAACGGCAAACCCCCGCCGACCGGCGGCCCCGTTACATTCCAGACGACACACCCGGCGGGCGGATTTCGCCCCCGCCGCCGGCGTCGGTACTATATCGGGCGAACGCCCGTCCGGGTCTGCGACCGGGCCGGAATTCCGACCGGGCGGAAATGGGCTGCCGTCGCCGGCGAACCACCCGGACAGGTCCCGATCGCCCGCCACCACTCGCGGAGGTTGCCATGTCGTCACTCGTGCGGTCGGCCCTGTTCGGGCTGCTCCTGTCGGCCGGGCCGCTGCTCGCCGCCCCGGTGCCCCTGCCGGCCAAGTACGACCCGCCGACGGCCGTCGGGCAGGTGGCGTCGGTGCAGGCGGTCCTCGACACGGTCATGGGGTACGTGCGGGCGTTCTCCCCCGAGACGGCCGACCAGATGCAAACCGGGCTGGCGGCGCAACTCGGCGAGAAGGGCTGGGCGGGCGTCGACCTGAAGAAGCCGGTCGGCATGTTCACCTACCTGAAGCCGAAGCTGGAGGACTCCTACATCGTGTTCGTCGTCCCGATCGGCAAGGAGAAGGACGCACTCGAACTGCTGGAGCGGCTGGGGGTGGGGGCCGAGGAGGAGCCGAAGGCGAAGGGGGTGTACCGCCTGCGGGTGCGGGGGCTGCTGCCGGAGGTCACGCCCACACGCATGCGGTTCCACGACGGGCACGCGTACATCGGCCTCAACGCCGACGCCGACGAACTGGACGTCACCAAACTGCTGCCCGTCGGCAGTCTGATCGACGAGAGCGAGAAGGCCCCGGCCGCCGCCACCTTCTACCCGGCCCGCGCGCCGAAGGAACTGAAGGAGCTGTTCGACGGCTGGTGGGCGAGCGGCAAAGCCAGCCTGGACCAACTGGAGAACAACCCGCCGCGGGACATGCCCCGCAACTTCCCGGCGTTCGGCAAGGCCGCCCTCGGCTGGCTGGACGGCAACTCCGCCGCCCTGTTCAAGGACGGCGAATCGGTGCGGGTGCGGCTCACCCCGGACCCGAAGACGACCGACTCGAAAATCGAACTGGTCGTCACCCCGAAGGCCAAATCCCCGCTCGCGGCCGACATCGAGAAGCTCACCCCCACCCCCGGCCGGTTCCACCAACTGGTGACGAAGGACGCGGTCGGCGGGCTGTGGCTGACGGTCGGCCCGAACTTCCCGAAGGAGGTGCGGGAGAAGGGCGGGCCGTTCGTGGCCGACCTGATCGGCATGCTGGTGCCCGGCGCCCCGGAGGAGGTGCAGCCGGTGCTGACCGCCGTGAGCGACGGGCTGAGCAAGGCGGTGGCGGACGGCAAGGCGGACGCCGGGGTCGCCCTGCTCGGGCCGGACAAGAACGACGCCCACACGCTCATCGGGGCGGTGGCGATGGCCGACCCGAGCGGGCTGGAGAAGGCCGTGCGGAAGGCGGTGAAGGACGCGCCGAAGGAGGTGCAGGAGATGTTCAAACTGGACGCCGAGAAGGCGGGCGAGATGGCCGTCCACACCTTCACCATCCCCGAGGGGGCCGAGTGGCTGGAGAAGGTGATCGGCAAGAAGGGGGTGGTGCGGCTGGCGTTCGGCAAGGACGCGGTGTACTTCGCCGCCGGGCCGGACGGGCTGGAGCAGATCAAGCGGGCGGCCGCCCTGAAGGCGACCGACGGCAAGCGGTTCGACATCGTCACCAACCCGAAGAAGCTGAACAAGTTGATCGCCGACCTGGGCGGCGGGGGCGGCGGGCCGGGGTTCAACCCGCTCGACATGTTCGTCGGCAAGGAGGACGGGCTGCGGTCGTTCTTCGGCATCGACGCGAAGGGCGGGAAGGAACTCACGGTCACGTACACCCAACACCGCATGGGGCTGATGTTCGGCTGGTTCGCCCTCCGCGTCGGCGGGCTGTGACTTTGATGGAACCGGGAACGCGGTGACCGGGTGAGAACCACACCCGGTCACCGCGTTCCCGGTTCCACTAAGATGCCCCCATGTCCGCACTCCTCGAATCGAACGTCCCCGGTTTCCCCGTCCGCCGTGGCAAGGTGCGGGACGTGTACGACCTGGGCGACAAGCTCGCCGTCGTCGCCACCGACCGCATCTCCGCGTTCGACTGGGTGATGCCCACCCCCATCCCCGGCAAGGGCGAACTGCTCACCGCCATGAGCCGGTTCTGGTTCGCCAAGTTGGGCGTGCCGAACCACCTCCTCCCGAACGAGGCCGAACTGCTGCCCGAGGCGTTCCGCCCGCTCGCCGCGCGCACCATGCTCGTCCGCAAGGCGAAGGTGGTGCCGTTCGAGTGCGTCGCCCGCGGGTACCTGGCCGGCAGCGGGTGGAAGGAGTACAGGAACGGCGGCACGGTGTGCGGCATCTCACTCCCGCCGGGGCTGGTGGCCAGCGGCAGGCTGCCGGAGCCGATCTTCACCCCGGCGACCAAGGCCGAGAGCGGGCACGACGAGAACGTGAGCTTCGAGGTGATGGCGAACGCGGTGGGCCGGGGGCTGGCCGGCGACCTCCGGTACCGCACGCTCGACGTGTACACCCGGGCAGCGGCCTTCGCCCACTCCCGCGGCATCATCCTGGCCGACACCAAACTGGAATGGGGCACCCTGCCGGACGGCGAGGTCATCCTGATTGACGAGGTGCTGACGCCTGACAGTTCCCGCTACTGGCCGGTGGAGGGGTACCGGCCCGGCGGTTCGCCCCCGTCGTTCGACAAGCAGTACCTCCGCGACTGGCTGGAGACGACCTCGTGGGACAAGGCCAGCCCCCCGCCGCCGCTGCCGCCCGACGTGGTGGACGCCACCGCCGCCAAGTACCGCGAGGCGCTGGACCGGCTGACCCGGTGACCGGCCACCGGGCCGCAGGCGGGGTGAAACTGTCGAAGTTCGCTTGTCGGTGGGTGTTCCGACGGCTACAAACACATTTTTCCCGAACGGCACCGCCGCGAGAAGAGTCATGGCCGAGCGCATGTCCACCGCCACCCGCATGGACCGCGCCCGGGCGAACGGCAAGTTGAGCCGCATCGCCAACGGGCACCTGAAGCGGAAGGAGCAGGCCAACCGGGCCAAGAAGATGGCCGAGCTGATCAAGAAAGGCCCGTTCCCGTACACCCCGGCCGTTCAGAGCTGGGTGAGCGAGCAACTGGGCAAGCCGTTCACCCAGGTGACGGAAGCGGAAGCGAAGGAACTGGCTCAGTAAAGTACTCCCACCTTCCGGGTGCGGAGTCCTTTCTAGCCGCCGTGTTCCCGGCACCGCGCCAGCGGCCACGGGAACAGGGGCACCCTGCCCCACAGGCGGAACAGCCGCCAGCGGACGCTCGCCGCCGGGCGATCGCACGAATACCCCCGGCTGCGATCACGGTGCGAGCACCGCACCGCCGACCCGTCCGCCCGCCGCACCACGTCCCCGCGGTTGGCCGCGTGGTTGGCCACCATCTCCGGGGTGATGCCCCGCCGCCAAAGTTCATCCTCCATCAGATCGACCGCCGCCGGTTCCATTGACTCGCGGAACACCGTCACCCGGTCGAGCAGGTCCTCCGTGTCCGCCTTGCGGATGAATTCGGAGACGGTTTTCAGGTCGAACGTCATAGTTTCAGGCCGCCGGGTGCGGGTCGGGGGTCCGGGCGGTCAACTCGGCACCCGGAACCCGGAACTCGGAACTTCGCCGATTCGTCGCACATGATACACCGGGCGGAATGCGTGGCCCTCCGGCCCGGTCGTGTTTTACAATAGCGCAACAACCCGAACCTCCCCCGGTCCGTCGGTCGCGTGCCGGGGTTCCATTCGCGACACACCCACCCGACCTCCCCGGAGAGGGCGCCCGATGTCCCGCCTGCTCGTCACAGCCCTGGCCGCCGCCCTGTTCGCCGCCGCGGCCGTCGCCGCCGACCCGCCCAAGCCGGACGTCAACCCGGACCAACTGGGCACCACCCAGGCGATCAACTACTACGTCGCCGCCGGGTGGGAGAAGGCGGGCATCAAGAAGCCGGCCGACAGGTGCACCGACGCCGAGTTCCTCCGCCGCGCCTGCCTCGACCTGCTCGGGCGGATCGCCACGGTGGAGGAGGTGCTCGACTTCGAGCAGGACAAGAGCCGGGACAAGCGGGCGAAGCTGATCAAGCGGCTGCTGTACGGGGTGCCGGAGGTGAAGGACGGCAAGCCGGTGCTGGACAAGGAGGGCAAGCCGGTGGCCGGCCCGTACACCCCGAAGGTGGACGGCAAGGCGGTGAAGGGGGCGGACGGGAAGGACGTGACGTTCGACTACCCGGCCGAGTTCGCCGAGCACTGGGCGAACATGTGGACGGTGTGGCTGATGAGCCGCACCGGCCACCCGTCGTACCGCGGGTACATGCAGGCGTGGCTGTGGCAGCAGTTCTACGAGAACCGCCCGTACCACGAGATCGTCCGCGAGCTGATCACCGCCACCGGCAGCACCAACCGCAACGGGGCGACCAACTTCATCGTCGCCCACCTGGGCGACCCGGTGCCGCAGGCCCAGCAGAAGGAGTACGGGGTGCACGACGCGGTGCCCGTCACCAGCCGCGTCACCCGCCTGTTCCTCGGCCTGCAGACGCAGTGCACCCAGTGCCACGACCACCCGTTCAACAAGGAGTGGGTGCAGGCCGACTTCTGGGGGGTGAACGCCTTCTTCCGCCAGACCAAGCGGTCGGCCACGCCCACCCCGCGGAACACCGGCAACAACAACAACATGATGCTGCAGGACAAGATCGAGCTGACCGACGACGCCAGCCTGAACGGCGGGGCGAAGGTGCAGTTCGAGCAGCGGAACGGCACCCCGGCGAGCATCCGCCCGGTGTTCCTGAAGGACTACAAGGCGGCCATGGACGGGCTGAAGTCGGACAAGAAGCTGAGTACCGCCGAGGGGAACAAGACCCGCCGCCAGGTGCTCGCCGACTTCCTGGTCACGCACGACAACTTCGCCCCGGCGATGGTCAACCGGGTGTGGGGCCACCTGTTCGGCCGCGGGCTGAACAAGGACCCCGGGGTGGACGACTTCGGCAGCAACAACGAGGTCATCCACCCCGAGCTGATGACCCGCCTGGCCGGCGACTTCAAGAAGTACAACTTCGACACCAAGCTGCTGCTCGAGGTGGTGTGCACGTCCGACGTGTACGGCCTCAGCCACGTGGCCAGCAAGGGGTACGAGGACGCCAAGTTCGACGCCTTCTTCGCCCGCATGCCGCTCAAGGCCATGTCCCCGGAGGTGCTGTACGAGTCGCTCACCCTGGCCACCAAGTCGGTGCCGGCGGACAAGAACGAGCGGGCCACCCGGCGGGACGACTGGATGAGCAAGCTGGTGCGGAACTTCGGCGACGACGAGGGGAACGAGGGGACGTTCAACGGCACCGTCATCCAGGCCCTCCTGATGATGAACGGCCGCGACCTGAACCGCGAGGTGACCCGCGCCGGCGGGGTGGTCGACCAGGCCGTCCAGAAGCACGCCCGCAACGGGGTGGTGAACGTGAACGGGGTGATCGACGAGCTGTTCCTGACCGCCCTCAACCGGCACGCCACCCCGTCCGAACTGGCCGCCCTGAAGGACATCCAGAACGGGGCGGTGGTGTCCGGCCGCGACGACAAGGACGACAAGGACGACAAGAAGGATCCGAAGAAGGACCCGAAGAAAGATCCGAAGAAGCCCGACCCGAAGGCCCCGCCGACGGTCATCATGGGCACCACCGCGGCCGACAAGAAGTTCTACCAGGACGTGTTCTGGGCGCTGCTGAACACCACGGAGTTCATGCTCAACCACTAACCCGGTGAGCGGAGAATCCAAACGAACCCGGCCCTCGCGGGCCGGGTTCGTCATTTTCCGGCGTACCCCACCACCGCTGCCACCGCCTTCCGCCACGCGACCAGTTTCGCACCCCGATCCGCCTCGCCCATCCGCGGCTCGAACCGCGCCGCCGACCCCAGCACCGCCTTCAACACCCCTTCGTGCGGCACCACCCCGCACCCCACCCCGGCCAGGAACGCCGCCCCGAGCGCGGTCGATTCGCTCTGCGACGCCCGCAGCACCGGCACGCCGAGCACGTCGGATTGGAACTGCACGAACCAGTCGTTCCGGGCCATGCCGCCGTCCACTCGGAGCGCCGCCGAACGCCCGTCGTCGCCGACAAGATCCGCCACCTGATACGCCACGCCCTCGAGCGCCGCTCTCGCCAAATCCGCCGCGGAGGTCGCACGGGTCAGGCCGAAGATCGCCCCGCGGGCTTCGGGCACCCAGTGCGGGGCACCCAACCCCACGAACCCCGGCACGAACAGCACCGGCTCGGCCGGGTTCGACTCCTTCGCCAATTGCTCGGACTCGGCGGCCGACTTGAACAGGTGCAGCCCGTCGCGGAGCCACTGTACGGCGGCCCCGGCCACGAACACCGCCCCTTCGAGGGCGTACTGCGGCTTGGCGGTCGGCATGGCGGCCACGGTGGTGAGCAATCCCCCGGGCGATGACACCGCGGTGTCACCGGTGTGCCGCAGGTAGAACGCGCCGGTGCCGTAGGTGCATTTCGCATCGCCGGGGGCGAAGCAGCCTTGCCCGAAGAGAGCCGCCTGCTGGTCGCCGGCCACCCCGCGGATCGGCACGCCGTCGGGTAGGAAGTCCAGCCCCTTCGTGACGCCGAAGTCGGCCGCGGACGGCTTCACCTCGGGCAGCAGTTGCCGCGGCACGCCGAAGTAGGCGAGCAGTTCGTCGTCCCAGTTCAAGTTGTGAATGTTGAACAGGAGCGTGCGGCTGGCGTTGGTCGTGTCGGTGGCGTGGACCTGCCCGCCGGTCAACCGCCAGATGAGGAACGCATCGACCGTGCCGGCCGCCAGTTCACCGCGCTCCGCCGCCGCTTTCGTGGTCGCGTTCGCCTCCAACATCCACCGCAGTTTCGTCCCGCTGAAGTACGGGTCGAGCACCAGCCCCGTCTTCGCCTTCAGCATTGGCTCGTCGGCCTTCCGCTCGCGGCAGAACGCGGACGTGCGACGGTCCTGCCACACGATCGCCCGACCCACCGGCCGGCCGCTCGCCCGCTCCCACACCAGCACCGTCTCCCGCTGGTTGGTGATGCCGATGGCGGCGACATCGCTCCCACTCACACCGGCGTTCGCCAAGGCCTCCCGCACCGTGCGGGCGACCGAGTACCAGATGTCTTCGGGTTCGTGTTCGACCCACCCGTCGGCCGGGTAATGCTGTTCGATCTCCTGCTGAGCGCTGCCGAGGACGGCGAAGGTGACGGGGTCGAACACCACCGCCCGTGAGGAGGTGGTGCCCTGATCGATCGCGAGGATGATTGACATCAGATTTCACCGCAGAGGGCGCGAGAGGGCGCGGAGAAAACAGAGGAGTAATGCTGTTATACAGAACGCTCTTGAGCCTTTCTCCGCGCCCTCTCGCGCCCTCTGCGGTGAATCGTCTTATTTCGCCGGCTCGCGGCTGAAGTCTTCCGTCTTGGCGTACACCGTCAGCAGCACGTCGCCGATCTCGAAGAAGGTGCCCTCGCGTTCGTCCTTGCTCAGAGCCAGCTCCGGGTACTTGTTCGAAATCTGGTCGGCGGTCTGGGCCTTCACGTCGATCTCTTCGGGCAGCAGGCCGGTGCTGCCGATGTAGAACACCAGCTGCGTCAGCTTGTCGCGGAACAGTTCCTCCTGCTTCGCCTCCAGCTTCTTGCGGGCGTCCGTCAGGGCGGCCACGAACGCCTTGCGTTCGGGCTGGTCGCCCCGCAGCCGGGCTTGCACGATCTTCGCCAGGTCGTTCGCCCCGACCGCCTGCAGCGTCTTCACCGTCAGCGTGGTCGGCTTCAGCCCGAGGAACTCGTCGAAGTACTCCTTCATCAGCTCGTCCACCTTCGTCACCTTGATGCGGGCGGACAGGGTCTTGAACCCGTAGGTCCAGTTGCCGTCGAGCGCGTCCTCGAACTTCGGCTTCTCGACCGGCTGGCCGTTCACCTTCATCTCGTACATCCGCTCCAGGAACTTGTTCGCGCTGTGCAGCTTGCTCAGGTTCAGGATGTGCCTGTTACCGATGTCGATCTTGTAGCTGGTGCGGGTGTCGAGGAGGCCCTGGCTGAGCGCCGTCAGCCGGTCCTTGTACGGGTTGGTGGTCGGGAAGTTGAGGAACAGGCTCTTGCTCAGGTAGTGCTTCTTCAGGTCCTCCACCTGCTCCGGGGTGAAGTCCTCGGACGCCTCCTTCAGGTGCGCCCCGCACAGGCTGGCCAGGATCTTCAGCCCGCACAGTTGGTCGAACACGCCGGTCAGGTCCACCTTGCCGTCGAACGGCGGCACCAGCGGGAGCAAATCCAGCCGCAGGAAGTACGCCGCCTTCGCGTCGAACTTGCCGGCCGGCGTGCCGTCCTCGTTCTCCAGGATGCCCTCCTTCACCAGGGCGTCGAACAGCTTCTTCCCGCTGATCCGCATCTTGAACCTGTCGATGTTCAGCTCGCCGTCGCCGACCACCGTGTAGTTGTTGAACGTGCGGAGCTGGTCGAGTTTCACCCCCGCCACTTCGGAAACGGTGTCGCCGCCCTTCGTCTTCACCAGTTTCACCCGCCGGCTGATGAGCAGGTTCATGGTCGCCGCGTTGCGGTTCACGTCGTAGCTGCTGACGCGGACGTACTCGTCGTCGTCCACGTACTCCGTCTTCAGCCACGGTTCGAGCAGGTTGCCGGCGTCGTCGCGGGTGCCCTGCAGTCGCTTCACCCCACGGCGGACGTAGTGCTGTTGCAGGTACGGCAGGTTGATCAGGTAGTCGTCGGCGTGCTCCTCCAGCAGCCCGATCACGCCGACGAGCGGCAGCCGCTTGTTCACCGGCACCTCGCTCAGGATCTGGTGGCTCTCCAGCTCACCCGGCTGGCAGAGCAGCTTGTCCAAATCCAGGGCGAGTGCCGCCACTTGCAGGTTCGTGAGGGCTTTGCCGTGGGCCATGATCATGGTGGCGTCGAAGGCACTGGCCACCGCGTACTTGGCGGTGTTGATGTTCCCCTCGGCCAGTTGCCCCTTGGCGAAGGCGTACACCGCCTCGCTCGTCTGCACCTCCGGCACGTCCTTCGCCGCCTTGTACTCCTTCTCGTCCACCCGGCGGTACTGGTACACCGCCGCGTCGTGCTCCGGCTTCACCCCCACCACCCTCAGGTCGCCCGCCGCCCCGTTCACCCGCCCCGCCCCGCGGCTGACGAACACCTGGAAGTCGCACCCCTTCGGCAGCGGGATCTCGACCGGCGGGACGAGCGACGAGCCGAGCGTCTTGGTGTTCTCGTACAGCGTGTCGTACATGATCTTGATGTTGCCGGCCTTCACGCACGACCCGCTCACGCTGTTCGCCAGCCGCGACAGCAGCCGGAAGTCGGAGTAGTCCGTGTACGCGATCGTGTTCAGGAACACGTCCTTCCCCTGCAACTTCTTGCACAGGTCTTGCAGTTTGGCCACTTCGGCGTTGGTGGACGGGTCGTTGGCGTACCCGTCGGTGTGCAGGGTGATGCTGGTCAGTTCGCCGTCCTTCACCAGATCGGACGCCAGTTGCAACCCGCCGGAGATGCACGTCAAACAGGTGGCCTCCAGCCGCTTGATCTGCTGCTGTTCCTTGCTGCCGGGCTTCATGATGTCGGCGATCGACACCCGCTGGAAGTGGACGGTCACGTCCCCCACCCCGCTGTACGAGATGAGCGTCACCACCAGGCTGAACTGCTTGTACTCGTCGAGGGTGAGCAGCTTGAGCAGGGTGTCCCGCACGTCCCGCATCTGGCCGTACATGCTGCCCGAGCGGTCCACCACGATGATGCTGTGGGCGATGGTCTTCGCCTTCGGATCGACCTTCGGCCGCTCCAACTCCACCCGCTCAGCGATGTAGTACGCCCGCGGCTTGCCGAGCAAATTGAACAGGGTGAACTTACTCTTCCCTTCGGGGGCGGTGAGGGCACCGGCGGCGATCAACTTCACCTTCGGGGCGACCGGCTTGCGGGTGGCGGGGGCTTTGCTGACGGCCTTCTTGGCGGCCGGAGTGGGCTTCTTGGCGGCGGGCTTTTTGGGAGCGGCTTTCTTCGGGGCAGGCTTGGCAGGTTTGGCAGGTTTCGCAGCGGGCTTCTTGGCGGCAGTCTTCTTGGCCGGTTGCTTCGCCATTGCGAACCTCGGGGGGGGTTAGAGCGTGCGGACCTGACGGGGTGGAGGGAGTTTATTCAACAGGAGCGAAAGTGCGAAAGTCGGCAGGTGGGAATGGGTGAAGTGAAGAGACCTCACCCCCCGTCCCCCTCTCCATGAATGGAGAGGGGGTGTTCAACCTGCGGACGTTGTTCGCCGCTCGCGCAGGTGCCAGTGAGGTGTCGGTCTTGAACACCCCATCTCCATTCATGGAGAGGGGGACGGGGGGGTGAGGTTCCTCCGCCAATCCCAGCCGCCCGCGAATCCAATCCGCCAGCGCCTCGGCGTCGACGAGGTCACTGAACCCCACCACCACTTCGGACTCAGGCTCTCTCTGGGGCAGCTTCCAGTGCATGACAACCTCATACAACCGCACTCCGAACGGGGGTAGTTTCCCCTCCCGCACACTCAAGCTGACAATGGCGACCCGGCTGACTGAACGCTCACGCCATTTCGGATGCCAGTACGCCCAACTCACCGTGCCGCCCGATTCGTCGTCCAGTACGTAGCCGGTCGGAACGGCGCTCCGCCACGCTCGGAACGTCAGACCCAACCCTATCACCAGGCAGTAAGCCGCTACCGCCCACGTCGGGAACATGCCGTGTCGTTCAGGGAAATCGAGACTGTCACGCCAAGTTGCCCCACAGATAACAGGGGTGAAGGTGAGTGTGGTAATGAGACCCACCCAGACCACCCCCATCCGAACCATGACATGAAGGCGGGCGCGAGTGCCGGTGGGCGTTGTCTCGATGGTTCCGCGGTAGGCGGGGTCGAACTGCCGTCGGCGGACGAACATCCACCAGACACCCCAGAAGAACGCGATCAGGAACAGGTTTGAGGTCAGAACGAGGATGCCCGCACCGATCGGGGAAGACGACACAGACAGTGAGGGCGAAAAGAGCATCAACAAGCCGCCTGCGTTGACCAGAAGGCCGTTCAGGCAACCGAGACCGATGAGGATGACAGCAAGCCAGCGTTGCGTGCCGCGATCAAGTTGCACTTGGTCCCCTCCCCCGAACCGCATGTCGGCCTCTCGCCTCCACTCCTAGAATAACCGCTCTCGCACCGAGGTTGTTCGCCGATGAGCTTCTCGAAGGTCGATCCGCAGGCCGATTTCCCCGCCCTGGAGCGGGAGGTGCTTCAGTTCTGGGCCGACCGCGGCATCTTCCAGAAGCGACGGGACATGAACATCGGCAAGCCGACGTGGAGCTTCCTCGACGGGCCGATCACGGCGAACAACCCGATGGGCGTCCACCACGCCTGGGGGCGGACGTACAAGGACGTGTTCAACCGCTTCTTCGCCATGACCGGGCACGAACTGCGGTACCAGAACGGGTTCGACTGCCAGGGGCTGTGGGTGGAAGTGGAGGTGGAGAAGGAACTCGGCCTGAAGAGCAAGCGCGACATCGAGAACCTGGTGCCGGGCGACCGCGAGGCGAGCGTCGCCAAGTTCGTGCAACTCTGCAAGGACCGCGTGGACAAGTTCGCCCGCGTGCAGACCGAGCAGAGCGTGCGGCTGGGCATGTGGATGGACTGGGACCGCACCGACGCGGACTGGGCGAAGCCGGTGGACGAGCGGAAGTCGTACTTCACGATGTCGAACGAGAACAACTACACGATCTGGAGCTTCCTGAAGAAGTGCCACGGGAAGGGGCTGATCTACCGCGGGTACGACGCCATGCCCTGGTGCGGTCGGTGCGGCGTGGGCCTCTCCGAGCAGGAGATGAAGGAGGGGTACAAGCTGGTCGAGCACCGGGCCGCGTTCGTGAAGTTCCCACTGCGCGGCCGACCGAATGAGAGCCTGCTGGTGTGGACGACGACCCCGTGGACACTCACCAGCAACGTCGGTGCGGCGGTCAACCCGGAGCTTGTGTACCTGAAGGTGCAACTGAAGGGGGAGCTGTTCTACGTCTCCAAAGGTGCGTTCAAACTTGACCGCATGGCCGGTAGCGGTGGCGGTGGTGAGGGTGAAGAAGACGGCGAGGAGGCGACCGCCAAGAAGGGCAAGAAAGCCTGGCTCGACGGCGTGCCGCACCTCAAGAGCATCGAGCAGATGTTCAAGGAGAAGGCGGGCAAGGACGGGTTCACCATCGCCGGCGAGGTGAAAGGCGAGGAACTGCTCGGCTGGGAGTACGACGGCCCGTTCGACGACGTGCCCGCACAGCAGGCCGAATCAGGCTACCCGGCCGAGGTGGCGCGGGTGGTGAAGGCTCGCGGGTGGGCACCGGCGAAGGCAGCGCGCGAGTGTCACCGCGTTGTCAGTGGCGGCAAGGACGTGACCGACACCGAGGGGACCGGCATCGTCCACACCGCCCCCGGTTGCGGGGCCATCGACTTCACCTGGGGCAAAGAGAACGGTCTACCGCCGGTCGCCCCGCTGGACGAAGCCGGCAACTTCCTCGACGGCTTCGGCCCGCTTGCCGGTAAGAACGCGGCAGATCCCGCCACCGCCGACGCCGTGTTCGAGCAACTGAAGGCGAAGAACCTGCTGTTCGCCACCGAACGGTACGTCCACCGCTACCCGCACTGCTGGCGGTGCAAGACGGAACTGCTGTACCGGCTGGTGGACGAGTGGTTCATCGGCATGGGCAAGCGGAACACCGAAGAGGGCTTCCGCGGCGACGTGATGAAGGTGGTGAAGCAGGTGACGTTCCTGCCGGAGTCGCTCAACGGCCGCGCTCGCGAGTACGACTGGCTGTGGAACATGGGCGACTGGATGATCTCGAAGAAACGCTTTTGGGGGCTCGCCCTTCCCATCTGGGTGGACGAGCAGAGCGGCGATTTCGAGGTGATCGGCAGTTACACGGAGTTGAAGGAACGGGCGGTCGAAGGTTGGCAGGAGTTCGACGGGCACAGCCCGCACCGGCCGTTCGTGGACAAGGTGAAGATCCGCAATCCAAAGACGGGCAACCTCATGTCCCGCGTTCCGGACGTGGGCAACCCGTGGCTCGACGCCGGCATCGTGGCCTTCAGCACGATGAAGTACAACCAGAACCGCGACTACTGGCGGAAGTGGTACCCGGCCGACTTCATCACCGAGAGCTTCCCCGGCCAGTTCCGCAACTGGTTCTACGCTCTGCTCGCGCTCAGCACCATGATGAGCGACGGCGAACCGCCGTTCAAAACACTCCTCGGGCACGGTCTGGTCCGCGACCAGTTCGGCCACGAGATGCACAAGAGCGCGGGGAACAGCATCGAGTTCGTGGCCGCTGCCGACACCGGTGGCTCGCTCAAGGACCCGAAAGGGCAGAGCGTGCCGTTCACCGCCATCGGCGCGGACGTGATGCGGTGGCTGTACTGCCGACAGAACCCGGCGACGAACCTGAACTTCGGCCCCGGCCCGGCCGACGAGGTGCGGTCGAAGTTCATCTTCAAGCTGTGGAACAGCTACGCCTTCTTCTGCAACTGTGCCGCCGGCGACGGCTTCGACCCGACGAAACCGGCACAGCAGGTGCCGGTTTCGGAACGGCCGGACCTCGACCGCTGGGTGCTGTCGTGCCTGCACGAGTTGACGAAGGCGGCGAACGAGAGCCTCGGAAAGCCGAAGTACGACACCATGACCTTCGCCCTCGCCGCCGAGAAGTTCGTCGATGAGGACTTGTCCAACTGGTACGTCCGGCGGGTGAAGCCGCGGCTGAACAGCAAGGTGGCGGACCTGGACGCCGCCGGTCTGAAAGACAAGTGGGCAGCATACCAGACACTGCACACGGTGCTGACGACGCTCTGCCGACTGCTCGCCCCGTGCATCCCGTTCATCACGGAAGTGATGTGGAAGAACCTCGGTGGTGGTGCCGAGTCGGTTCACCTGACCGATTACCCGAAGGCGGAGGAACTGCCCTCCGACGAAGCGCTGGTGTCGCAGATGGACACGCTCCGCGATGTCATCACCCTCGGCGGGGCGGCGCGGAACGTGGCCAAGATCAACGTTCGCCAGCCGCTCGCGGAGTTGGCTGTGCGGGTGTTGTCGGACGACGAAGTCGCCACCGTGAAGCGGTTCGATCAACTGATCCGCGACGAGTTGAACGTGAAGAAGGTGACGGTACTCCCGCCGACGGCTCCATCGCTGCTCTCCGCCACAGCGAAGTTCAACGCCAAGACTGCCAACGCCAAACTGGGGGCGAAGCGGAAGGACGCCGAGGCGGAGTTGGCGAAGCACGACGCCCGCGAGCTGGCCAAGCAGCTCCGGGCCGGGCCGGTCGAGTTCGCCGGCGTCGCGCTCGATGCGGCGGATGTGGTGATCGAGTACGCCGCCGCTCAGATTGGGTTCGCTGGCACAGCCGACAACCGCGGGCGGGATGGCGTGGTGTCCACCACCATCACGGAAGAACTGAAACTGGAGGGGCTGGCCCGGAACGTCGTCCGACAGGTGAACATCGCTCGCAAGGACGCCAACCTGGACATCGCCGACAGCATCGTGCTGCACCTGCACACCGCCGCCGAGCCGCTGGCGAAGGCCATCGCCGCCCACCGTGACACCATCGCCGGCGAAAGCCAGGCGACCGCGTGGAGCGACACGGCACCGGACGGCGGACACCGGAGCGAAACGAAGATCGACGGCCACCCCCTGGTGATCGCGTTCACGAAGTCAGCAGCCGGCGGGTAAGTGGACAGAATCACCCATCGACCGGCCGCGGAAGTGGACGTTACTGCGCCTGGGTGTGGTGATCCCCTTGATCCCCTTGATCCCCTTGCCCACCGCAACCCCCATGACCCCTGCCGAAACCATCACCCTGCTACAGTCCACCTTCGGCCAAGCCGTCACCCCCGGCCCGGCCGCCGCCCTCGACCCGTTCGTTACGGTCGATCCGGCGAAACTGGTGGAGGTGTGTACCTTCCTCCGCGACGATTCACGGCTGCGGTTCGAGATGCTGAACGACGTGTCCGGCGTCGATTACCTGGAACCGGACGCGAAGAAGGCGGCCAAAGCCGGGTTCGACCCGCACGTCGAGGTGGTGTACCACCTGAGCAGTTTCACCTTCCCCGGCTCGCGGTTCACCCTCAAAGTGACCCTGCCGCGGTGGAAGAACGACGTCCCCGGTGAGTTGCCCGAGGTGCCGACGCTGTGCGGGGTGTGGCCGGCGGCCGACTGGCACGAGCGGGAGGCGTTCGACCTGGTCGGCGTGCGGTTCGTCGGCCACCCCGACCCGCGCCGCATCCTGATGAGCGACGACTGGACCGGCCACCCGCTCCGCAAGGACTACGAGTTCCCGCTCGAATACCACGACATCCGCTGCCGGTAACTTCCTATGACCAACCGCGTGACCGACTTCCTGCCGCCCGACGAGCCGCCCCCGCCGGCCGACGGCGACGACCTGGCCGACAAGCTCCGCGGGTTGCGGGTGATGTGCCTGGGGCTGATCCTGTTCGGGTTCGTGATGCTGGCGATGGTGTCGTCGGTGGTGTGGTTCGGGCTGGGCGGGCGGTCGCTGGTGAAGATCGGCGGGACGCAGGTGCTCACCGGCGTCGGGGCGGTGCTCACCCTCACCGCCGTCGCTCTGGCCGTGCTGCTGGTGCCGGTGCTGACGAAAGGCGGGCTGCGGAAGGTGGCCACCGAGCCGCCCGTCCCGCCGGAGGAGGGGGTCGAACCGGACACCGAACTGGACCGCCTGTGGCGGGTGTACGCGCAGGGCAAGTTCGTCGAGTACGGGCTGGCGGAGGGGGCGGCGGTCGTCACCGCCGTGCTGTTCCACCTGTCGGCCGACTGGGTGATGCTGCTGTTCGTCGGCGGGATGATCCTGTTCCAGGTCGTGCGGCTCCCGACGGAGGCGCGGGCGCGGGGCTGGCTGAGCGGGGCGAAGGCCGAGGTCGACCGGGTGCGGTCGCACCCGGCAGAATAAAGTCGCCGCACGCCTCCGGGCGGTCAAGTTCCACCCGCGGGGCGTGCGGCGACTTTCTGAACCCGCCAGATTGGGCTGGGTGCTCCACTCCGGTCCGGCACCCGGCAGCCGACCGCTCAGACCCACCTCACTGGTTAAACAGGAACGCCTTGCTGTTGATGAGCGCCCACAGGATGTTCTCGTAGGCCAGCTTCTTGTTCTTCTCGTTCTTGGCGATGTGCTCCATCGCGGCGGTCATCTGCTCGGCCGTCGGCTTCTTCGCCTGGGTCAGCAGGAACAGTTCGGTGACCTTCTCCTGGTCCGGGCGGGAGTCCTTCGCCAGTTTGTCCGCCCGCCCGCCGCCGCGGGCCAGCTTGCCCTGCACCTCGTCACTGTTCAGCAGGTGCAGCACCATCGCCAGGCTGGCCTCGTTCACCCGCTCGCACTCGCACGCGCTGATCCGCTGCGGGCGGCCGAACACGTCCAGGAAGTACGACTGGAACGACTCGTCCGGCAGTTGGATGGCCCGCTTCGGGGCGTGGCTGTCCTTCGGCAGGCCGGGGAAGTCGGACGGGCTTTCGGTGATGGCGCACACCGCGTCGAACACCACCTCGGCCTGCAGCCGCTTCGGGTAGTACCGGGCGTAGCTCTGCTTGTCCGCCTTGTTGAACTCGTTCGGCACGGCCGAGAGCTGGTACGTGCGGCTCTTGCAGATGGTGCGGACGAGCGCCTTCAGGCTGAACTTGTTGTCGGTCAGGTCTTTGGTCAGGGCGTCGAGCAGTTCGGGGTTGCTCG
>CAYMHO010000060.1:0-26819 GCA_964390195.1 uncultured Fimbriiglobus sp.
CGGCCGCGTCGCCCAGGTTCTGGCGGAACTTGCCGTTGGCCGACGCCTGGAGGGCGATGCAACTGCCGGCGGCCGCCGCCAGGGCGGCGTACAGGGTGGTCGTCCAGTTCATGCGATATTTCTTACGAGCCGCGACCGCCAGGGAGCGGGGTGATTGAAACCCCCGCTCCCTGGCGGTCGCGGCTCGTGGGGGTCACTCCGGCAGCGTCTGGGCGAAGAACCGCAGCCAGTTGCCGTGCATGATGGCCTCCACGTCTTCGGCCTTGTACCCGCGGCGGTCGAGCAACTCGGGGATGCGTTGCAGGTCGGCGATCGACTTCAGGTCGAGCGGGGTCTGCTCGTGCCCGTACCCGCCGTCCAGGTCGGAGCCGATGCCGCTGTGCCGGCAGTCGCCCGCCAACTGGCACACGTGGTCGATGTTCTCCACCGCCCGCTCCATGGTCACCTCCGGCTTCGTCGTCCCCCGCACCCAGCCGGGCTGCAGCATGATGGCGTCGAACGCCACCCCGATGACCCCGTCGCGGGCGATGACGTGCTTCAACTGCTCGTCGCTGAACTGCCGCTGCCAGTCGCAGAACTTCCTCGCATTCTGGTGGCTGGCCAGCACCCGCCCGCCGTACCGGTCGGCCACCTGCCAGAACGCCTTGTCCGACAGGTGCGTCATGTCCAGGGCGATGCCGAGCTTCTCGATGTGGTCGAGCAGCGGCAGGGCGTCGGCCGCCAGCCCCACCTCACACCGGGTGCCGCCGCCGTAGCGGTTCGCCCCGTAGTGGGTGATGCCGATCGCCCGCAGCCCGTTGGCGTGCCACTCGTGGATGTTCTCCGGGTCGAGGACGGCGTCGGCGCACTCCATGCTCAGCACGAACCCGAACGGGGTGGTGGCCGGCGACTTCATGGCCGCGGCGGTGTGGGCGGCCAACTCCCGTTTGGTGCGGAGCATCTTCACCCACCCGCCCTTCTCCAGCGCCCGGTAGTACGCCAGGTGGGCGTGGCACATGGCGTAGCACGCCTCCGGGGTGGTCCACCCGAACGGGTGGTTGATGGCCAACTCCTGGCGGGCGAGGACGGTCGCCACCCCCACGTGCACCCCGGCCCGCTTCAGTTCCGGCAGGCTGACGGTACACGTCTGCCGGCCGGGGTCGGTCATGTGGTACACCTTCTCCTGCACGCGGATGTCTTCCAGGTCCATCCGCAGGTCGCGGTTCCAGTCCACCCCGTTCAGGGCGAGGTCCAGGTGGGCGTCGAAGATGAGCACGGGAGGGACTCCG
Organism: uncultured Fimbriiglobus sp.; assembly: GCA_964390195.1. Classification (GTDB taxonomy): domain Bacteria; phylum Planctomycetota; class Planctomycetia; order Gemmatales; family Gemmataceae; genus JALHQU01. The sequence goes on from CAYMHO010000060.1 coordinate 1,269, forward strand.
GTGGGGTGGATCGGACCTCACCCCCCGACCCCCTCTCCATGCCATGGAGAGGGGGTGTTCAAGGGGGAGGCGGTGAGGACTCGTTCGCAGACGCTCGAAAACCTTCGCAGGTTGAACACACCCTCCCCATGCCGTGGAGAGGGGGTTGGGGGGTGAGGTCTTACTGCCTCGGCCCGCCGAGCGCCTCGGCCAACCGCTTGGCATAGGCGTCGGCCGAGAGCAATCGTTTGGCGTGGCGGGCGGCACGCTCGCCCACCTGTCGCGCCTCGTCCGGGCGATCGACCACCCGCCGCAGCAGTTCGGCCGCGTGGCCCAGGTCCGGGTCGGCCCACAGCATGTCCGGCGGGTACGGGTCGGCCCCCGACCCGCACGCCACCCGCCCCGCCCGCACCAGGTAGGCGGTGTCGTCGGTCATGAAGTCCAGGTTGCCCGAGTACGCCGTCGCCACCACCGGCTTGCCCATCAGCATCGCCTCGGCCATGCCCAGGCCCAGCCCCTCGGAGCGGTGCAACGAGGCGAAGCAGTCGCAGCAGTGCATCAGCGCCAGCAGTTCCGCCCGCGGCATCACCCCGTCGATCAGTTTCACCCGGTTCGCGTCGCACGCCCGCCGCAGTTGGTCGAACTCCTCGGGGTGTTTGTCCCCGCGGGACGTCTTGATGACCAGCTCGGCCGGCTCGTCCGGGCGGAACGCCCGGCGGAACGCGGCGATCAGCCCGAGCGGGTTCTTGCGGGCCATGCGGCTGGCCATGTCGAAGGCGAACAGGAAGAGCGGCCGCTTGTCCGGCAGGCCGAAGTGTGACCGCGGCAGGTGGCGGAAGCGGGGCAGCGGCACGCCGGGCAGCACCACCCGCACTGGGGCGGGGGTGGCCGGGCGGAAGGCGTCGGCGACGAACCGGGTGGGCGCCCACACCTCGTCCGGCCAGGCCAGCCGCGGCCGCCAGTCGGCCGGCACCTGTTCTAATTCCCAGAACCACACGGCCACCCGCCGCACCCCCGGCCGCACCCACAGGCCGGCCTTCCGGTACCAGTCCGGGGCGAACGAGTCGGCCGCGACCACCAGCACACTCGTGTCGAACCGCTCCGTCCCGAGTTTGCGGGCGGCCTTCGCGTCCGGGCGGAAGCCGAACGGCAGGTCGCGGGTGGACGTCTGCACCCCCGCCCGGTGGAGGGCGTCCACCAGCCCCTCGGCCACCTGTTGCAGCCCGCTCGGGTAGTCGAAGTGGCCGAGCACGTTCACCCCGCGGCCGCGGGCCGGCGGGTACCGGCGGGTGAGGACCGCCCGCCGCACCCACTCCTCCTCCAGCCCGTGGGCGGTGCGGACGTGCTCCTTCAGTCGCGCCCACCCGCCGGTCGTCAACGCGTCGGGCACCGCCTGCTGCCAGACCGGGTTCAGCCGGTAGGTCAGTTCCAGCCCGCGGTCGGGCAGGCGGTCGGTGTGGGCGAGCAGGGCGAGCGCCTCGGCGGGCGTCACCGTCATCTCGCCGGCCGAGTGCAGCACCGCCCAGCCGAAGAACGCCTCCCGCCCGGCCGGGGTGAGGGCCAGGGGGATCGCCTCCCGCAGTTCGGCGGACAGCTCGTACACCCGCAGCGCCCGCTCCCCACGGACCAAGTCCGGATGGGGCGGGGCGGCGAGCGGGGGGTGCCCGCCGGCGGCCAGGATGGCGTTCACGTGGGCGAGGTCCTGCAAGCTCATCCCGCGTTCCGGTTCGGGGCGGTTGAGCCGCCGGCGGACGGCCGCACGGGCGCGGGAGGCGAGTCGTCGCAGGGCGGAGAGCATGGGCGGAATTATCGCCCTTTTGCCGGCCCCGAACACCCGCCGCGTGTGAATTCGGACGACCCCGCCCCCCGCCCCCACCCACTCACCTACACCCGCCCCCGCGGCCGCTTTACAATTCCCTCCCCCCTGCCGGAGTGCCGCCGTGTCCGACCGCTGGGCGTTGCTCGTCGCCATCGACACCCACCAGGACCCCACCCTCGGGGCGGTGCCGTACGCCGAGGCCGGGGCGAAGGCCGCCGCCGAGGCCCTGGCCGCCGTCGGGTACGCGAAGAAGAACCAGACCCTTCTGGTCGGCTCGCAGGCCACCCAGGGGGCCATCCTGTCGCGGGTGCGGAAGCTGAAGAGGCAGATGAAGAAGGGGGACGAGCTGCTGGTGTGGGTGGACGCCCACGGGTTCAGCCACAAGGGCGACGGGGTGCTGGTGGCGTGGGACACCCTGCCGGATGATCTCGTCGAGAGTGGGGTGTCGGTCGGCGGGCTGGTGAAGGATCTGACCGCGTCGAAGGCGTCGCAGATCGTCTTCCTGTTCGACGTCGGGGCCGGGCCGAAGCCGAGCATGGCGTTCCCCGCCGACGCCACCCCGTGGCTCGACTTCGACCAACTCTCGGCCCTCTTCGACGTCTCGCCCAAAGGGGTGTGCCTGACCGCCACCGTCGGAGAGCAAGAGTCCCTGATGGCCGCCCCACTGAAGGCGAGCGTGTGGACGCACCTGGTGCTGGAAGCCCTGAGCGGGCGGGCGGCGAAGGCGGTGACCGCCGACGGGACGGTGACGGCCGCGTCCCTGCAACGCTTCCTGGAGGACGAACTGCCGCGGGTGGTGCGGCGGCACTTCAGCGGATCGCCGGGGCAGTCCCCGCGGCTGTTCGGGGACCAGAACGGCGGGGCGGTGGTGGCCGACCTGAGCGAACTGCTGGCCGCCCGCACCGGCGGCGGGCTGCTCGACCCGGCCCGCCTGCGGCGGATCGTGTTCCGCGCCGAGAGCCGCGGGAGGGTGAAGGACCTGAGCGGGTTTCGGAAGAACTTCCGCCTGCCCGACGGCACCGGCCCGAGCACCCGGAAGTTCGTGGCGAAATGCGCCGCCGACGACCTGCGGGCCGACCTGGATGCCGTGTACGAGGTGGTGCGGGAGAAGTTCGGGTACAAGCGGCGGGACGTGGACACCTCGGCCGGGCTGGACGGGTACGGCAGCCTCCGCACCCCCGACTTCGAGTACACGGTGAGCGTCGCCCAGGACCCGGACAGCCCGACGGACGTCGTCTGGAAGCGGGAGGTGGGGCAGGTGACGGACGTGGACGTGGTGCGGGGGGACGAGTTCGAGGCGGCATTCGGCAAGCTGTTCGACCAGTTGGCGTTCGAGTTCGCCGTGCCGGTGGACGTGGGCGACCTGGTGGACCGGCTGGAGGACACGCCGGCGAGCGGGCGGAAGGTGAACATCGAGAGCGACGGCAGCGCGTGCGAGATCACCCTGGCCGGGTTCGCCGGGGCGGTGCGGGTGGAGCGGACGGCCCTGACCATCCGCGGGCGGGCGGGGACGAGCGGCGGGCTGTTGGATCAGTTCCTGGCGTTCGTCAGTCAGGTGGGGCCGCTGGGCGAACCGCCGGCGCTGCCGCCTCGTGTGTGACGAGCCGCGACCGCGAGGGAGCGGGGGTTCAATCACCCGCCCCCTCGCGGTCGCGGCTCGTCGGGCTGTTACACCCGCGGCGCATCCGTTCGCCCGGCGGGCGGGTATCATGTCGGTCGGGCTTCTTCGCGGAGGGCAGGCCATGCGTCGTGCGTTCGGGCTGGCGGTGGTGGCGGTCGCGGCGGCGGCGGCGGCCGGGGCGTTCGCCCAGGTTCAACTGCCCCAACTGCCCAAGTACGACAAGAAGCTGGCCGTCGTGCTGGACGACGACGCACACATCCTGCTGCAGCACCTGAACAACGACTTCGACGGCACCCAGCAGACGGCGAACGTGGCCAGCGAGGACGTGGACGTGTACGCCGGCGCGTCGTGCATCCGGGTGACCAACCTGCAGCGGCACAGCCGGCAGCTCCAGGGGTGGGCGTTCGTGATCAAGGAGAAGCCGGTCGCCGACAACGAGTTCCGGTACGTCCGGTTCGCGTGGAAGAAGGTGGGCGGGGACGGCATCATGATCCAACTGCACGACCCGAGCCGCTCGTGGATCGCCCGGTACTACGCCGGCAAGAACGTACAGGGCTGGCAGCCGGCCGTCAGCGTGTCGCCGGACGTGCCGAAGGAGTGGACGGTCGTCACCCGCGACCTGTGGGCGGACGTCGCCAAGCAGTACGGCGGGATGACCGTCAGCGGCATCTCGTTCACCGCGTTCGACGGCCAGCACGCCCTGTTCGACCAGGTCATGTTCGGCCGCTCGATCGCCGAACTGGACGCCGCCACCGCCGCCGCCGTGGGCACGGCGAAGCCGGGCGGCACCCTGGAGCCGAAGTACCGCGAGGCCCTGTGGGAAGACCTGTTCGACCGCGAGCGGGCGAAGTCCGGGCCGGCCATCCGCGGGCTGCTCGCCGGCGCCCCCGAGGTGGTGCCGATGGTGGCCGACCGCCTGCCCAAGACCACCCAGTCGGCCGACGAGGTGAAGAACCGGGCGAAGAGGATCAGCGCCTACATCTCCCAACTGAGCAGCGAGACCGACTTCGACACCCGCCTGGCGGCCGAGGAGGCACTGGACAAACTCGGCCCGGCGGCCGAGCCGGCCATCCGCACCGCCCTCACCTCCGCCGACCCCGAGGTGCGGTACCGCGCCGGCCGGCTGATGAAGCGGCTGAAGGGGGAAGAGAGCGAGGCCGCGCTGGCCATGAAGGTGGCCGGGCGGATGGTCCGCATCCTGGAGCGGGCGAACACCCAGGAGGCGAAAGACCTGCTGAAGAAGATGAGCGACGGCGAGTACGGCCCGGAGTACCTCGACCCGGCCGTCGCGGCACTCGGAAGGATGAAATAAGCCGACCGGCGAGCCGTGCCCCGTGAGGGGCCGTGTTCTGAACACACCCGGCCCCTCACGGGGCACGGCTCGCCCGGCCACCCTACTTCTCCCGTGCAATTTCGCTCAGCGTCGTCCGCACGTCGTCGGTCGTGCCCACCGCCACGATCATGCGGAACGCGGACTCGCCGGCCGGCACCCCCTTCGGCTCCTTCACCCGGAACACGCAGTTCCACTTCACCACCTTCTCGGCCGCGAACCGGAACCGCCCGTACCCGGCCCGCTCGTACCCCTTGCTCGGCTGGTCCGGCGACCACACGCCCATCGCGTGCTTGCCGTCGGCGGTGGCGAACACCACCGGCCTCGCCTGCTCGCCGGGGCCGTCGCTCAACTCCGTCAGTTCGCCGGTCGTCACATTCAGCGTGTGGAACTTGCTGAAGGCCGGCGGCATGTACCCGGTGAGCGCCTCGAACTGGGCGTACGTGTGCGGCTCGCCGGGTGGCACGCGGAACGTCACCCGGTAGTCGACGGCGTGCGGCCACGTCTTGTACCCGACGGCGACCCGCTTCGAGACGAAGTGGTCCGACAGGGCGGCGGCGTTCAGCGCCGGCTTCCCGTCCGACTTCTCCCCCGGCCGCAGCCAGAACGCCATCCGCGTGATCGTGGACAGTTCGTTCCCGCCCGCCCGCATCCACGTCAGCCGGCTGGTGGAAGTGTCGCCCGCCCCGTCGTGCCGCGACCCGGCCTCGGTCGGGTTAAAACACTCCGCATGGAACCCCGGTTTGCCGCAGTCGAACGCCGCGGCGGACTGCAACTGCCGGCCGTGGTCGGCGCTGTCGATGAACTCCACCCCATCCCAGGTGAGCGAGTGGACCGCCCCGGCCAGCCGTTTGGTGGTGGTGACGACGATCTCGGACTTGCCCGCCTTCCCGCGGACGACGGCGTCGCCGGACGGCGCCTCGGCGAACGGGGCGAGGGCGAGCAGCATGACGAGCGACGCGGGCATGGGGGGTCCTGAGGTGAATCGAATGCGGGGCGGGCGTCGCCCACTCGACCAACTGTTAGCCCGACGCGCGAGCGAGGGGCCAATTCCTCGGCGGAAGACGGCGGAAGGTTCGCACCCCCGCACCGCTCGCTTCTTCCTTATTCGGGCAGGTGGCTGGTCCCTCGCTCGCGCGTCGGGCTAACAGGTGGCACGTCTGGCCACAGTCGTCGGCTTGTCCGCACCGCCGGCCGGCCTCCGAACCCACAAGCACACCTTCCGGGCAACCCACTTTGACGGCTGGCCTGTCCGGGATCAACACTTCATTCCCCGGGCCCCCGCTCAGGAGGTTCGCCGTGCACGCGATCGAAGTGCGGACGCTACCGGTCGGGCGACTGATCCCCGCCGAGTACAACCCGCGGACGGCACTCGCCCCGACCGACAAGAAGTACCGCAAGCTGAAGCGGAGTCTGGAGCGGTTCGGGCTGGTCGAACCGCTGGTGTGGAACGAACTGAGCGGGCGGGCGGGTGGTGGGCGGGCACCTGCGGCTGAGCATCCTGAAGGAACTGGGGGTGACGGAGGTGCCGGTGTCGGTGGTGCGGCTGTCCGAGACGGAGGAGCGGGCACTGAACTTGGTGCTGAACAACCGCGAGGCCCAGGGGCGGTTCGACGTCGGCAAGCTGAGCGTGCTGTTGGAAGAGCTGAAAGAGTTGCCCGAGTTCGCCGACACCGGGTTCGACGCGGGCGTGCTGCGGTCGCTGCAGTACGAACCGGACGGCCAGTTGGCGGCGGTCGTTGAGGCCGACCGCGTGGAGGTGGTGCTGGTGATGAGCGGGGCGAAGTTCGACGCGGTCGGCGAGCGGCTGAACGCGGCGGTGGCTGAGTGGGACGTGGAGTGCCATGTGAGGCGGGGGTAATCCGGTTCCCCTCCCCCCCAGGGGCGAGGGGAAAAACCTAGCGCTTCCACGCCAGCGTCACCCGCGAGAGCGGCGCCCGCACGTCGAGCGTCAGGAACGGGATCGGGTCGTGCGGGTCTTTCTCGGCCAGCGTCATCGCCAGGGGGAACGGGGAGGTCTTCAACTCCTTCTGGAAGTGCAGGCTCAACCGCACCTTCCCGTTCTCGTCCGGCACCACGTCCCGCAGCACGACCTTCCCCCGGTCCATCCGCTCGACGACGGCCTTCCCACTCAGGACGAACGACCGCGGGCGGTTCAACTCGAACAGCACCACCGGGCCGGACGGGTGGGTGAACCGGGCGACCTCTTTCGCCGTCGGGTCGGCCGCCCACCACTTCGCCGTGTCGTCCGTGCGGCACAGCGCCCAGCCGACGTTGTACCGGCGACAGTACTCGGCCCGGTCGGCGGCCGACCACTCCGCGAGCAGTCGGCCGGCCAGCTTGCCGTTTCGCAGCTCGATACCCGAGTGCTCCAGCCCGCCGTCGGCGTCCAGCCCGCCGATGAAGTGCCGGCCGGTGAGCGGGGCGAGGAGCGGCGACCAGTGCCACTCGTCGGCCGTCTCTTCGATCAGGATGCGGGCGTCGGTGGTGGTGTGCGACTTCAGGGTTTCGACCAGCTCTGCCTGGGAATCGTCCAGCCCGACGGCCAGCGGTTCGACCGGCGGCACGACACCGCTGACGAAGGAAGCGGTCGGCGGGTGGTAGGCCGCCGCCAGCATCCCCGCCACCACCCCGGCCCCGATCACCGGCCCGATCTTCATCCGCTTGAAGAACTCGGCCGCCGCGAACGCCGCCGGCAGCACCAGGAGCGCCGGAATGCCTGTGACCGCGTGCCTCGCGTCCGTGCCGCCCACCTCGCCCCAGCGGGCCGTGAACAGGGCGACCAGCACCGACGCCAGCACCCCGCCGGCCGACCCGCACCGCTCCTTTCGCACCATGCACCCCAGCCCGACCGCCGCCAGCACCAGCGTCGGCCACCCGGCGGCGGACACGAGCCGCAGCAACTCGCCCGCCTGCCACATCCCACTGGCCGTGTCCGCCGGGGTGCCGTCGGTCGGCTCGCACCGCACCCACCAGAAGGCGGCCCAGTCGGCCAGCCACCACAGGTTGGCGACCAGCCCGACGACCGGCACGGCGATCGCCCCGAGGTGCCACGCCAGCCCGTGCCGCGGGGCGGATACCAGGTAGAAGACGGCGACCGCGGGGAACAAGCCGAACCACGCCACCGGGTGGACGTACCAGCCGACCACCGACGCGGCGGCCATGGTCGCCCACCCGCTCGGCCCCGGCCGTCTGGCGTACCGGGCCATGCCGCCGAGGAACAGGACGAACGCCAGCCCGACGGCCAGCAGGTCGAGGTGGCCGGCGTCGAACACCTCTCGCACCGGCGGACTCCACCACACCAGGCACCCGCCGGCCGCCGCCCACACGGTGCCGCCGGCGTGGATGCCGAACCCGCGGCCGGCCGCGGCGAACACCAGCGGCACCAGCCCGCACAGCACCAGCAGGGCCGTCTTGTACGCGGCGGGGCAGTGATCGACCCGCCCGAGCAGCAGGTAGACCGGCTCGGCGATGCGGGCGGGGGCGTCGAAGACGGGGGTCTTCGGGTAGCCGGCCTGGAAGTGCGGGTCGTAGGCGGAGGCGGTGCCGTTGTCGCGGATGGCCCCGGCGCCGATGCCGGCGTGGTACTGGTGGAGCGGGTGCCGGCCGGTCAGCACCGGGCGGTCGTCGGACGCCCCGGCCCACCCGCCGAACAGTTGGACCGCGAACCCGAGCTGTGCGGCCGCCAGCGCGGCGACGGCCAGCAGCCACTGCGGGCGGTGGCGGAAGCCGGTGTCGGGAGTGTTCTTGCCGTCGTCAACAGCCATGAACGCGTCCTTGCGTTCGACGAATCGAGGCGGACACTACCCCGGATCGGCGGCCGAGGGCAAGGGGAAGTCGGGGAGAAGACCTCACCCCCCAGCCCCCTCTCCCCAGGAGGAGCGGGGGTGTTCAACCTGCGGAGGTTTCCGAACTTCTGCGAACGTGACGGAAGGGTATCAATCTTGAACACCCCCGCTCCTCCTGGGGAGAGGGGGACGGGAGGTGAGGTATCTTCAACTGCCGACCACCGGCAGCACATACGGCCCTTTCGGGATGACCGCCACCTTCGCCTGCGGTCCGTATTCCGCCAGGCTTTCCGCGACCGCCTGCTCGACGCTGGTTGCCGGCTCCACGTTGCACCGCCGCAGGGTGGCCGCGTCCAGCCCGCCGCTCACCACCTTCACCCGGCTTTGCTCCAGCACTTTTTGCAGCATCACCAGTTGCCACTCGTCCATGCGGCAGGTGTTCGGGTCGATGCTCCGCCCGGCCGAGTTCTTCCCGCCCAGTGTGGCGTACCGCATGCCGCGGCTGTATTCGTCGAGCAGGTGCTGGAACTCCGGGCTGCCCAGTCCTTCAGTCAAACTCGCCGCCAGCACGATGGTGCCGCCCCGCTTGACGATCGGCAGCGCGCCGGTCAGCCCCTTCACCGCTTGATACCACGTCGTGTCGAGCGGGTAGCCGGCGCAGCTCGTCACCACCACGTCGGCCGCCGCGGGCACCGGTGCCTTCACCACCTCGCGGCAGAACTGCACCCCCTCTTTCCACGCCTCGATCATGTGCCCGGCGCCGAGCCAGGTGATCCGCCGCTTGCCGTCGATGCACACGTTCACGATGAAGTCGCACCCGGCCTGCTGGGCGATGAACGTGTTCTCTTCGTGCACCGGGTTGCCATCCAGAATGCCGCAGTCGGCCAGCGGGTGTTCGAGGAACCGCGGGCCGTGCCACACGCTCACCGTTTCCAGGCCTGCGATTCCAGGGCAAATGAGCTTCCGCCCGCCGCTGTAGCCCGCCATCAGGTGCGGCTCGATCAGCCCGGTGGTGATCTTCAGTTCGGCCTGCGTGTACCGCCTGTCGATCCACATGGGCACCCCGCGGGGCGACGTGCCGAGGTACTCGTGTTCGTCGGTCGCCTTGCCGTGGTGGTTCTCGCATTGGTAGTTCGTCGCCACGAACTCGCCGACCAGCTCGACCAACTCGTCGCCCACGTTCGGCCGGTGAAGACCGGTCGCCACCAGGATGGTGATGCCCGAGCGTGGGACGCCGGAGCTTTCCAGAGTGCGAAGGATCGGCGGCAGGAGGAAGCTGTTGGGCACCGGGCGGGTGATGTCGCACACGACGACGCACGCCGACTTCTTCCCCTTCGCCAGTTCGGTGAGCGGGGGGGTGCCGACGGGCGACGCGAGGGCCGCTTCGAGCGACGCGGCGGGGTCGGCGAGCGGGGCGGCGTCGCGGATGGCCAGCGGCGGGGCGATCAGCCGGTCGTCGGGGAGGGTGACGGACAGGCCGGTCTTGCCGTAATCGAGGGTGACGTTCATGGGGTGGGTCGGTGGGGAGTGTGCGGCTAAGATAGTGGAACCGGGAACGCAGTGACCGGGTGACGTGCAACCCACCCGGTCACTGCGTTCCCGGTTCCAGGTGTCCGCGGAGCCTGCCATGCTCGACGAGTTCCTGAACGAGAAGGTGGTGATCGACCTGCGAGGAGAATACGTCTGCCTGGGCACGCTGAAGCGGGTGGAAGAGCACTACTTCGAGCTGCGGAACGCCGACCTGCACGACCTCCGCGACACCGACACCAGCCGCGAGAACTACACCGCCGCCAGCGTGGCAACGGGCATCAAGCGGAACCGCAAGCGGGTCATCATCTTCCGCGCGGAGGTGGTGGCGATCAGCCTTCTCACCGACGTGACACACGAGTAACTTGTTCGACGGGGCCGGAACCATGGGGCGGAGGCTCAAAGTGGTCGGTGTCGGCCTCGCGGGCGGGGCGTTGTTCGCGCTCTGGGTTGCCGTCGCACTCATGCCCTCGGGGATGGACCTCGGGAACCGATCGCTCGCGTGGGTCACAGTGATTGGTGGCCCGGTCGTGGGCACGACCTGGGGAATGGCGGAGCATCACCCTGTAATCGGCTTCGGCTGGTTGGGCTTTCTGATGGCCTTCGCTCACCCTGTCCGCCCGCACTGGGTAACAGGCGTGGTCACGGTTGCCGGCCTTGTGGCGTGGCTTTTCGCCGGTTTTGTGACCGTCATCGTGGCGGTGTGGGGTGCGTAGCCCTGGACCGCTTCGCATTCGTGGCTGGCCCCTCGCTCGCGCTTCGGGCTAACAGGTGGGACGCACTCGAAATTACCCTAAGGTCTGCGATGTCTGCTGCTCTTTCCGACCTGTGCCAGTCCATCGCCCGGCGGGCGAAAGCCGCGTCCGCCGAACTGGCCGCCGTTCGCACCATCGAAAAGAACGACTGGCTGCTGGCGTCCGCGGATCGGCTGATGCGTGAGGCCGACGGCATCTTCGCCGCGAACGCGGAGGACGTGGCCGCCGCTCCCGGCTTCGGGCTGAACGCGGCTTCGATCGATCGCCTCACGCTCACCCCGGCCCGGTTGAAATCGGCCGCGGAAGGGATGAAGCAGGTGGCAGCGTTGCCCGACCCGGTGGGCGAAGTCCGGGAGGGCGGCACGCGGCCGAACGGCCTCCAAGTGCTGAAGGTGGGCGTGCCGCTCGGGGTCGTGTTCTTCCTGTACGAGTCCCGGCCGAACGTGACGATCGACGCCGCCGCCCTGTGCGTGAAGAGTGGGAACGCCGTCATCCTTCGCGGCGGGAAGGAAGCGGCCCACACGAACGCCGCGGTGTACGCCATCCTCGCGGACGAACTGCCGAAGCACGGCCTGCCGGCGGACGCGGTGCAACTGGTGCCGACGGCCGACCGCGACGCCGTCGGGCACTTCCTCAAGCTGAACCAGTTCATCGACCTGGCCATCCCGCGGGGCGGGGAAAGTCTCATCCGCCGGGTGACCGCCGAAGCGACCATGCCGGTGCTCAAGCACTACCTCGGCGTGTGCCACGTGTACGTCGACGAGTTCGCCGACCCGGACATCGCCGAGCGGATCGTGATCGACGCGAAAGTCCGCCGCCCGTCGGCGTGCAACGCGGTCGAGACACTGCTCGTACATTCCGCCATCGCTCCCGCGTTCCTCCCGCGGATCGGTTTGGCCATGTCGAAACTGAACGTGGAAATCCGCGGCTGCCCGGAGTCGGTGAACCACATGTTCGCCGTGACACCCGCCACCGACGCCGACTTCGGGGCCGAGTTTCTCGACTTGATACTGGCGGTGAAGGTGGTATCAGACCTGGATACCGCGGTCGGGCACATCGCCCGGTACGGCTCCGGCCACACCGACGCCATCGTCACGCAGAGCACCGCCGCCGCCCGCCGCTTCGTGGCGCGGGTGGACTCGTCGGCCGTGTGTGTGAACGCCAGCACCCGGTTCAACGACGGCGGCGAGCTGGGCCTCGGGGCGGAGATCGGCATCAGCACCGACAAGTTCCACGCCCGCGGGCCGTGCGGCCTCCGCGAACTCACCACCTACAAGTACGTGGTCACCGGCGACGGCCACGTCCGCGGGTGAGTCCCAGGTTCCAAGTCGGGAAGCCAATGCGGTTCCGGGCACTGAAACTTGGTACCCTGCTGCTGGCGGTCGCGGCGTGTGGCTGTTCGTGGGCGAACAAGCCGTACGCCAACGACCCGCTCATCCGCAACCGCCGGGCGGTGATCGCCAACCCCATCCAGTGCCCGCCCGTCGAGAAGTGGGAGCGGCCCGTTCCGCCGCCCCCGCCGCAGTAGGTGCCGCACCATGCTCCCCACCCTGGCCCTGGCCCTCACGCTCGCCGCCCCGGTGCCCAAGGCCACCCCGTTTCCGCTTCGCACCGACCCTCTGCCGAAAGTGTTCAAGTCCGCCGACTTGGAGGACGCCGCCGTCCCTCGCGGGGAGAAGGGGGCCGTCGGCCTGCTGGCGTGGGAGACGATCGAGGACGACCGCCCGCACATCGTCACCCACGCGCTGCTGGTCAAGAAGTTCGACAAGGCCGACAGGAGGGGCAACCGCTACTCGTTAACGCTCGTCTACCGCAAGCCGGACGACACCGACTGGCAGCACCGGTTCATCGCCATCCCGCCGGCCCTCCCCGGTGAGAAGGTCGTGTACGCCGGCGACGCCTTCCACTTCGGCTGTCAGCACTTCGCCAAACCGCCGACCGACAAGGAACTGACGAAGTTCCTGGACGACGTGAGTTGGACGCCGAGGCTCGGGCGGGAGGTGGCCAACTTCCTCGACGGCAAGCGGGTGATCACCACCAAGCTGGCCGGCGGCGGGTTCGACCGGGACACCTGGAAGACCCAATTCGACCGCGACCCGCCGGTCGAGTTGTTCCCCGAGTTGAAGGCGGAGGAGAAGTGATGGCCAAACCGCGTCCGGCCGGCAAACACACCATCCACCTGCCCGACGAGGCGAGCATCACCCTCACCTCGGACGGCAAGGGGCAGAACGACCTGGAGAGCGACGGGCTGAAGTACGAGGAGGACGACGACCCGGCGACGGCCATCTACAACGCCGCCATCGACGGGGTGGAGTCGCTGGTTCTGGCCCAGTGGGCGGCTGGGATCGACGTGACCACCCCGGCGTACCAGGCGGCTCTCGAAACGACGGTGGAAGCGCTGACGAGCAATTTGGGGTGATGGTGGCCGCGAGCCGCCGGCGAGCGCGTCGGAGGTCGGACGCGCTCGCCTGCGGCTCGCGGCTACAAATCACGCCACATGACGAACACGTCCACGAACCGCCCGTCGGCGTGGCGGAACGCCCCCGGCAGGGTGGCCACCACCGCGAACCCGCACCGCTCCCACGTTCGCACCGCGGCGGTGTTCGTACTCACCACGTAGTTGAACTGCATCGCCCGGTAGCCCAACCCCTTCGCCGTTTCGATCGAGTGCCGGCACATCACCTCCGCCAGCCCCCGCCCGCGGGCCGCCTCGGCCACCATGTACCCGCCGTTGGCCACATGGTTCCCCCGCCCCGGCTGGTTCGGCCGCAGGTAGCACGTGCCCAGGAACCCGCCGGCGTCCTCCGCCACGAACGCCGCCGCCGGCGGGTCGAACCACAACTTGCGGGCCGTCTCTTCGAGCACGTCAGCGGGGTACGCGAAACTGTCGCCGGCGGCGCACACCCGGCGGAACAGCCCCCAGATGGCGGGCCAGTCGGTTTCGGTCGCCGGGCGGATGGTCATGTGGGTGTTGTACGCCCGCGTTTAGGTGCCGCGAGAGTCCACGACGGCGTCTCCGGCGGCGGCGCGATTATTCAGGTGGAGGTGGAAGTGGCGTCGTTCGCCGTGGGCGTAATTCCGCCCCGCCGTGAGTGGTGTGAACTACCTTTCCGCAATCACATGGCGGTGTTCGGAGGGTCGCCCCTCGTCCGCGTGTCCACCGAACACCCCGACCGTCAGCCGACCACCCGTGACCGCACGGCCAGGACCATGCCCGCTGCCCCGTTGACACCCGACGAACCCGCCCGGCTGGCCGCCCTGCGTCGGCTGAACGTCCTCGACACCCCGCCGGAGGCGGGGTTCGACGACCTCACCCGGCTGGCCGCGACCATCTGCGGCACCCCGGTAGCGGTCGTCAGCCTGGTGGACGCCGACCGCCAGTGGTTCAAGTCGTGTGTCGGCCTGGACGCCACCGAGACCCCCCGCGACGTCGCCTTCTGCGCCCACGCCATCTGCCGCCCTGAGTTACTGGTGGTGCCGGACGCGACCGCCGACGAGCGGTTCGCCGACAACCCGATTGTGACCGGCGAACCGCACATCCGCTTCTACGCCGGCATGCCGCTGGTCATCCCGGGCGGGCACGCGGTCGGCACCCTGTGCGTTATCGACTACACCCCCCGCACCCTCACCCCGGCCCAAACGGACGCCCTCCGCGCACTCGCCCGGCAGGTGGTCGCCCAACTGCAACTCCGCCAACAGGTGGCCCAACAGGCGAAGGATCACGAGACGTTCCGGGTGCTGTTCGAGCAGTCGTCGGACGCGCACCTGCTGTTCGACGAGCGGGACGGGATCATCGACTGCAACCAAGCGACCGTCGCCATGCTCCGGCTGGCGAGCAAGGAGGAAGTGCTGGCCCTGCACCCGGCGGTCCTCTCCCCGGAGTACCAGCCGTGCGGGCGGCGGTCGCTGGACAAGTGCCTGGACATGGACGCCACCGCCCGGCGGGACGGGTACCACCGGTTCGACTGGACGCACCGGCGGGCGGACGGGGAGGAGTTCCCGTGCGAGGTGACGCTCACCCCGGTGAACCTGCACGGGCGGAGCGTGCTGCTGGTGGTGTGGCACGACCTGACCGAGCGGAAGCGGGCCGAAGACGCCGTACGGGTAAGCGAGGGGCGGTTCCGCGGGGCGTTCGACTACGCCCCCATCGGCATGGCCCTGGTCGCCCTGGACGGGCGGTGGCTGAAGGTGAACCGGGGGGTGTGCGACATCCTCGGGTACACCGCCGACGAACTGCTGGCCACCGACTTCCAGACTCTCACCCACCCGGACGACCTGGCCGCCGACCTGCAACTGGCCGAAGAACTCCTGGCCGGCGCGATCTCCACGTACCAACTGGAGAAGCGGTACCTGCACAAGAGCGGGGCGGTGGTGTTCGCCCTGCTGGCGGTGTCACTGGTGCGGGACGACGACGGCCGGCCGATGTACTACGTCTCGCACGTGAAGGACATCACCGGCCGCAAGCGGGCCGTGATGGAGTTGCGGGCGAGCGAGGAGCAGTTCCGGCGGGTGGTGGACGACAGCCCGATCGGCATTTACCGCACCACCCCGGACGGCCGCATCCTGCTCGCCAACCCGGCGGCGGTGCGGCTGACCAGCGCGGCCTCGTTCGAGGACCTGTCCCGTCGCAACCTGGAACAGGACGGGTCGCACAGCAGCTACTCGCGGGCGACGTTCAAGCGGACCCTCGAGGAGCACGGCGAGGTTCGCGGGCTGGAATCGGAGTGGGTCGGCGAGGACGGGCGGCGGGTGTTCGTGCGGGAGAACGCCCGGCTGATCCGCAACCCGGACGGGTCGGTGTACTACGAAGGGACGATCGAGGACGTGTCCGAGAAGCGGCGGACCGAACTGGCGTTGCGGGAGAGTGAGGAGCGGTTCCAGGCGTTCATGCGGATGGGGCCGCTGGTGGCGTGGGTCGTCACCGCCGACGGCACCCTGGAGTACGCCAACGACCACTTCGCTGCCCTCATCGGGCGGTCGGCCGACGGGCTGGCCGGCACCCCCCTGGGGGAGGTGTTCCCGCCCGAGCTGGTGGCCGAGTACCTAGCGAACAACCGGGCGGTACTCGACACCGGGCGGCCGTTGCACACCGTCGAGCGGGCCGTCCTGCCGGACGGGTCGGTCGCCCACTACCTGGCGTACAAGTTCCCCCTGCCCACGCCAGCCGGGGTGCCGATGGTCGGCGGGATCGCCATCGACGCCACCGAACGGGTGCGGGCGGAGGCCGAACTGAAGGCGAGCGAGACCCGCTTCCGCAGCGTGGTGGACGAACTGGCCGAGGGGGTGGTGCTGCTCGACTACCAGACGCGGGCGGTGCTCCAGGCGAACCGCGCCTTCCTCGACCTGATCGGGTACACGCCCGGCGAGGTGGCCGCACTCACCCAGTACGATTTCGTCGCCCACGACCGGGCGGACATCGACCACCAGATGGCGGCGGTGGTGCGGGACGGTCGGCACGACCTGGGGTTCCGCAAGTACCGACGAAGGGACGGGCAGTTCCTAGACGTGTCGGTGAACGGCAGCCGGCTGGAGCTGAACGGGCGGACGGTCCTCAGCCTGGTGGTGCGGGACATGTCGGCCGAGGTGGCCCACGAGCGGCAACTGCTGGCGTACCAGCAGGAGTTGGAGCGTGCGAACGCCCGCCTGCACGCCCTGGCCACCACCGACCGGCTGACCGGGGTGGCCAACCGCGGGGCGTTCAACGACAAGCTGACCGAGGAGTACGACCGGGCGGTGCGGTACACCCACCCGCTGAGTGTGGTGCTGCTCGACGTGGACCACTTCAAGCAGTTCAACGACGCCTTCGGCCACCCGGCCGGGGACGCCGTCCTGCAGCGGGTGGCCGGGCTGTTGCAGCACACCGCCCGCGGGACGGACACGGTCGCCCGGTACGGCGGGGAGGAGTTCGCCCTCCTGCTACCGGACACCGATTACGCCGGCGCGATGGTGCTGGCCGAGCGGTTGCGGCGGGCGGTGGCGGGCGGCGGTTGGGAGAAGCGGCCGGTCACCGTCAGCGTCGGGGTGGCCACCCTCACCCCGGACACGGCCGCCGCCGCCGCTCTGGTGAAGGAGGCCGACCAGGCCCTGTACCGATCGAAACAGGCCGGCCGCAACCGCGTCCACCACGGCAGCAGTGTCGTCCCCCAGTTGGCCACCGCCCGCACCCCCGCGGGCGGGTGAGCGGCCACCCCGTGAGACGTGCTGAGGGCGGGCGAGAGTTGCGTGCCAGCCGAATTCGTTCTACAGTTCGCGTGGCGTCGGAGTCGGCCACGCCCCTTCGCGGGGTGCGGGTGAAGGACGCTTCGAGTTTGCTGATGCCCCCAGCAGCCCTCGCCCCTGAACAGTTGGCCCGCCTGCTCGCCCCACCCGACGACGGCGAGTCCCTGTTCCGCGCCATCTTCGAGCACACCTCGGCCGGCATCTCGTTGACCGACGCGGACGGCCGGTTCGTGGCGTGCAACCCGGCGTTCGCGGCCACCATCGGGCGGACGGTGGAACAGGTGATCGGCCTCACCCCGGCCGACGTCACCCACCCGGACGACTGGGCCGACCAGCGGCACCAGTTCGAGGCGGCACGGGCCGGCGGGGCGGCTCAGTACACGGTGGCCAAGCGGTACGTGCGGCCGGACGGCACGCCCGTGTGGACGGAGCTGTCGTTCGCCGCCATCCACTCGGCCTGCGGGCAGTACAAGTACGGGCTGGGCGTGACGGTCGACGTGAGCGACCGCAAGCGGGCGGAGGACACCGCCCGACGGGCGGCCGAGTTGTTCCGGCTGGTGTGGGAGGGGTCGGCGGACGGCATGCGGCTGACCGACGCGGACGGGCTGGTGAAGGCGGTCAACCCGGCGTACTGCCGGCTGATCGGGCGGGCGGCGGGCGAGCTGGTCGGGCGGCCGATGACGGCGGCGTTCGCCGCCCACGAGCAGGCGGGGGTGTTGGCCAAGTACGTCCGCCGGTTCGCCGCCCGCGAGGCCCGCCGGATGGGACTGTCGGAGGTGACACTGTGGGACGGGCGGCGGCGGTGGTTCGAGGTGGGTGACGCCTACCTGGACCTGCCCGGCCAACCGACCCACTTGCTCACCGTGTTCCGCGACGCCACCGACCGGCGGCAAGCGGAGGACCGGCTGCGGGAGGGCGAGGAGCGATTCCGTGCGGCGATGGAGGGCAGCCTGGACGCGGTGTTCTTCCTGACCGCCGAGCGAGACGACAGGGGCACGATCACCGACTTCCGGTTCACCGACCTGAACGGCCGCGGGGCGGCGCTCGTCTCCCGCCGGCGGGAGGAGGTGATCGGGCAACGGCTGTGTGAGCTGCTGCCGGTCAACCGCACCGCCGGGTTCTTCGACAAGTACGCGCGGGTGGTCGAGACGGGCGAGCCGCTGGAGGAGGAGTTCCCGATCGCGGCCGACGGCATCGCCGCCTCCTGGCTGCACCACCAGGTGGTGCGGGTGGGCGACGGGGTGGTCATCACCAGCCAGGACGTGACCGCCCGCAAGCGGGCGGAGATCGGCCTGAGGGCGAGCGAGGAGCAAATCCGCACCCTGGGCGATAACCTGCCCGACGGGGTGGTGTACCAGTACGTCATCGGGGCCGACGGGCGGGACCACTTCCCGTACATGAGCCGCGGGATCGAACGGCTGACCGGCCTCCAGCCGGCCCAGGTACGGGCCGACGCGCGGCTGATGTTCGGGCTGGTTCAGCCGGACGACATGCCCCCGCTGATGGCCGCGGTCGTCCGGTCGATGAGCGATCTGACCGAGTTCGACCTGGAGACGAGGTACCGCCACCTGAACGGGAACCTCCGCTGGATGCACATCCGCGCGGCCCCCCGCCGCCTGGCGGACGGCGGCACCCTGTGGGACGGGGTGATGATCGATGTGACCGACCGCAAGCGGGCGGAGGAGGAGTTGCGGCGGAACGAGCAGCGGCTGATCGACTCGCAGCGGGAGTTGGAGCGGGCGAACGCCCGCCTGCGGCGGCTGGCCGCCACCGACGGGCTGACCGGGGTGAACAACCGGGCGGCGTTCGACGCCCGGCTGGGCGAGGAGTACGACCGGGCGGTGCGGTACGATCACCCGCTGAGCGTGGTGATGCTGGACGTGGACCACTTCAAGCCGTTCAACGACACCTTCGGCCACCCGGCCGGGGACGGCGTGTTGCGGGCGGTGGCGGACCACCTGGGCGGGACCGTCCGCGGCACCGACTTCCTCGCCCGGTACGGCGGGGAGGAGTTCGCGGTGGTACTGCCGGACACCGACCACGCGGGGGCAATGGTGCTGGCCGAGCGGTTGCGGCAAGCGGTGGCCGGCGGCCGTTGGGAGAAGCGGCCGGTCACCGTCAGCGTCGGGGTGGCCACCCTCGGCCCGCACACGCCCGACGCCGACGCCCTGGTGCAGGAGGCCGACCGGGCGCTGTACGCCTCCAAACTGGCCGGCCGCAACCGCGTCCACCACGGCGGCACCCCGATCCCGACCGTGGCGGTTGTGCGAGGCCTGCCGGTCGTCTGACCGCAGCCACCCGACACCGTCCGGGGCGGGGCGATCGGCCCGCCCCCCCCGTTCCGAACCCGAGAGCCACCCCCGCCGACGACACCCACCAGCTCGCCGCACCGCCCGCCCGTTGGGGCGGTGAACCACGTTCGGGGGTCGGGGTTGAGTCGTTCCGCATATAACCTGACTGACGGATCCGATGCTCGGTTGTGTAATACAGCACCGCCCGGCCCCGCCCCGCCTCACCCCCGACATGGCACCGTGACCGCGAACCACCTCGTCCCTACCGACCTGTTCAGCCTGCTGGTCGAGAGCGTGCAGGAGTACGGCATCTGTCTGCTCGACGTGGGAGGGCGGATCGTCAGTTGGAACCGCGGGGCGGAGCGGGACACCGGGTACACCGCCGCCGAGGTGATCGGCCGACCGTTCGACCTGTTGTCCACCCCCGAAGCGGCGGCGGCCGGCGAACCGGCCCGCGATCTGGCCGCCGCCCGCGACGGCGGGCGGGTCGAGCGGGAACACCTGCGGCGGCGGAAGGACGGGTCCACATTCCCGGCCGTGTGTACCGTCACCGCCCTTTTCGACGCCGGGCGGCACGTCGGGTACGGGGTGGTGGTCCGGGCGACCAGCGAGTGGAGCCGGGCGGAAGAGGTGGCGCGCGCCGGGGCTGAGGCACACCGCCTGGCGCTGAAACAGATCCACGAGTTCGACGCGCTCCGCCAGTCCGGCCCGCTGGTGTTCATCCGCTGGGGGTGCGAACCGCCGTACCCGGTACACTCCGTGACCGACAACGTGCGGCAGTTCGGGTGGGAGGCCGACGCCCTGCTGTCCGGTGGGATGGGCTGGCACGAGATCATCCACCCGGACGACCGGGAGCGGACCCACGCGGAGGTCGCCGCCGCCCAGACGGTCGGCGGGCCGCGGCACACGGGGACCACCTACCGGGTGGTCGGGAAGGACGGCACCGTCCGCTGGGTGTACGACTTCACCGTCGGCGTGTTCGACGGCGACCGCCGGGTGGCGGCGGACGGCTACCTGCTCGACATCACCCAGGTGAAGCGGTCGGAGGCCGACCTGTTCGCCACCGACGCCCGCTTCCGGGCGTTCATGGACCACAGCCCGGCGGCCGCCTGGATCACCGACCTGGACGGGCGGTTCGTGTTCGTGAGCGAGCCGTACAAGCGGATGTTCCGACTGCCGGCCGGCGAACTGGTCGGGCGGGCGGTGGCCGACGTGTACCCGCCGGCGATCGCCGCCGAGTACCTGACGAACATCCGCAAGGCGGCCGACGGGCCGGTCGGGGCGGTCGAACCGGGGGTGCGGGCGGACGGGTCGGCGGGGGTGTTCCGGGTGTTCAAGTTCCCCATCCCGACCGCCGGCGGGACGCTGATCGGAGGGGTGGCGGTGGACGAGACCGAGCAGCGGCGGGCGGAGGACGAACTGCGGGCGGCCGAGGAGCGGTTCCGCACCCTGGTGTCGGCCACCGCCAACATCGTCTGGACGACCGACCCGGCCGGGGAGAACATCGTGTCCACCCCGTCGTGGGCGGATTTCACCGGTCAGCCGGAGGAGATGGCCACCGGGTGGGGGTGGGTGGAGGCGGTCCACCCGGACGACCGGGAGCAGGCGGCGAGCCGCTGGCGGCACTCGCTGGCCACCGGCGAGCCGTGCGAGCTGGGGTACCGGGTGAGGCGGGCGGACGGGGAGTGGCGGCACTTCGCCGTCCGCGGGGTGCCGGTGCGGGCGGCGGACGGGGCCGTCCGCGAGTGGGTGGGTGTGTGTGTGGACGCCACCGAGCGGGTGCGGGCGGAGGAAGGGATGCGGATGCGGGACCGGGCACTGCAGGCGGTGTCCCAGGGGATCCTCATCACCGACCCGAACCGCCCGGACAACCCGGTGGTGTACGCCAGCCCCAGCCTGGAGGTGTTGACCGGGTACCGCCCGGACGAGTTCGTCGGCCGCAACTGCCGGTTCCTCCAGGGCAAGGGCACCGACCCGGCGACGGTGGGCGAACTGCGGGCGGCCGTCCGGGACGGGAAGGGGTGTGCGGTCGAGGTGCTCAACTACCGCAAGGACGGCACCCCGTTCTGGAACGCCGTGTCGGTCACCCCGGTGCGGGACGCCGGCGGGCGGGTGACCCACTTCATCGGGGTGCAGGCGGACGTGACCGACCGCCGGCGGATGGAACAGGCGCTCCGGCAGGCGGCCAAGATGGAGGCGGTCGGGCGGTTGGCCGGCGGGGTGGCGCATGACTTCAACAACCTGCTCACCGTCATCGGCGGGTTCTCCGACCTGCTGCTGCTCGACACCCCGTCGGGCGACCGCCGGCGGGACGGGGTGCTGCAGATCCGCCAGGCCGGGGAGAGGGCGGCCGCCCTCACCCGCCAACTGCTCTCGTTCAGCCGGCGGGAGGTCACCCGCCCGGTCGCCCTCGACCTGAACGGGGTGGTCGCCCAGGCGGAGCGGATGCTCGGCCGGCTGATCGGCGAGGACGTGGTGTTCGACACCGTCCTCGACCCGCACCTGCCGGCCGTGTCGGCCGACCCCGGGCAGATCGACCAGGTGGTGATGAACCTGTGCGTGAACGCCCGCGACGCCATGCCCACCGGCGGGCGGCTGACCGTCGAGACGCGGGGGGTGGAGTTCGCCGCCCCCCCGCCGGCCGCCCCCGAGTTGGCCCCCGGGCGGTACGCCCGCCTGACCGTCACCGACACCGGGCACGGCATGCCGGCGGACGTGCTCGCCCAGATCTTCGAGCCGTTCTTCACCACCAAAGGGGTGGGCCAGGGGACCGGTCTGGGGCTGGCCACCGTCCACGGGGTGGTGAAGCAGCACTCCGGGCACGTGGCGGTGGCCAGCGCGGTGGGGGTGGGCACCACCTTCACCGTGCTGCTGCCGGCCGCCGCCGCCGCCCCGGCCGGCAAAGGGGATAGCCACCTCACCCGCCCGCTCGGCGGGTCGGAGACGGTGCTGCTCGTCGAGGACGAGGGGGCGGTGCGGCGGATCGCCCGCATCTCCCTTCAGGCCCAGGGGTACGAGGTGCTGGAGGCGACCGACGGGGAGGACGCGCTGCAGGTGCTGGCCGCCCACCCCGGCCCGGTCCACCTGCTCGTCACCGACGTGGTCATGCCCCGCATGGGCGGGCGGCACTTGGCCGACGCCGCTCGGGCCGCCCGCCCTGGGTTACGGGTGCTGTTCGTCAGCGGGTACACCGACGACGCGGTGTTGCGGCACGGGGTGCGATCGGCCGCCGAGGCGTTCCTCCAGAAGCCGTTCACCCCGCTCGCCCTGGCCAAGAGGGTGCGAGAGGTGCTCGACAAGGACACGTGACCGGCACCCGGCCGACGTTTCCCCTTCCGCCGCTCCCCCCGCCGACTACACTAGCAGTTGCTACCGCCGGCCCGACCTCGGGCCGGTTCGCATTTCGGGTACCCCGCACGATGGCCGCCAAGAGCAAGCCGAAGCCGAAGAGTCTGCCGCTCACCACCGAAGTCGCCGCCCCCGCAGGCAAAGGCAGCTACGCCTTCATCAGCCTCGGCTGCCCGAAGAACCTGGTGGACAGCGAGCGGATGCTCGGCAAGCTGGCCCAGGACGGGTACGCGCTGCAGCCCGACGCCGACGGGGCCGACGTGGTGGTGGTGAACACCTGCGGGTTCATCGAGCCGGCCCGGCAAGAGAGTCTGGGGGTGATTCGGGAGATGCTGGCGCTCAAGGCGGCCGGACGGGTGGGCAGCGTGGTGGTGGCCGGGTGCATGGCCGAGCGGCAGCGGGAGGTGCTGCTGGAGCAGGTGCCGGAGGTGGACCAGATCGTCGGCGTGTTCGGGCGGGAAGAGATCACGGAAGTGGTGGACCGGGCGGTGGCGCACATCACCGAGCAGCGGAGCGTGTTCCGGCCGGCCCCGGTCCGGGCACTCGAAGATACGGCCCGGTTGCGGATCACCCCGCGGCACTACGCCTACCTGAAGATCAGCGAGGGGTGCGACCGCCTGTGTACCTACTGTGCCATCCCGAAGATGCGTGGGAAGCACGTCACCAAGCCGATCGAAGAGGTGCTGAAAGAGGCCCGCGAGTTGGCCGCCGACGGCGTGCGGGAACTCATCATCGTCGCCCAGGACACCACCTATTACGGCATGGACCTGTACGGCAAGGTGCGGTTGGCCGAACTCCTCCGCGAGATGGATCAGCTCGACGGCATCGAGTGGATTCGCATCCTGTACGCCTACCCGGAACACATCGGCGACGACCTGCTGGCCACACTCGCCGCGTCGAAAAAGATCATCCCATACCTCGACATGCCGCTCCAGCACATCAACGACCGGATGCTGCGGCGGATGATCCGCCGCGTGGACCGGAAGGCCACCGAGACGCTATTGGCGAAGCTGCGGAAGGCGTGGCCGAACCTCGCCATGCGGACCACGTTCATCGTCGGCTTCCCCGGCGAGACGGAGGCCGAGTACGAGGAACTGAAGCAGTTCGTGGCCGACCAGAAGTTCGAGCGGGTGGGCGTGTTCCCGTACTCGCTCGAACCGGGCACGCCGGCGGAGAAGATGGAGGGGCACCTGCCCGAAGAAGTGAAGCAGGCCCGCGTGGCCGGGGTCATGGAAGTGCAGCAGAAGATCGCGTTCGACTTCGCCCAGGCACAGATCGGCACCGAGCAGACGGTCCTCATCGACGGGCCGGACCCGGAGTTCGCCAACCACTTCCGTGGGCGGACCACTGCCGACAGCCCGGACATCGACTGCGAGGTGCGGGTGAAGGGGAAGAACCTTCAACCGGGCGACTTCGTGACAGCCAAGGTCACCGCCGCCGACGGGTACGACCTGGTCGGGAAGGCGGTCGGGACGGCGTGGTAGAAATTCCAGTGGTTGCCGGGGTGCCGGTGGCAGATCGGGCGGCGTAAATTGGCCGCCTCGGGCGCCGGAGTTTGGCGCACGCCTTCGGAAAGTTCCGAATTCCGAATTGTAATCCATTGACAGCCGCACTCCGAACCATCACCATTTCCACAACTCGCGACCCCGCACTCGCACACCGGGGTTCCTCCACAGCCGGCGCGTCGACTCGCAACCGAAACGCCGGCTGGGCATCGTCTGCGCTTTTGCCGCATCCACCCCGGACCGCCGGGGCCGCGAGCGTCCACTCTCCTTTTCCGCCAGCCAATGTGGCTGGCGGACGGGGCTTCACGCCCCCATCATCCGCTCCGGGGAGACTCGCATGTCCCAGTTCCGGCTCCGCGGCCGGTCGGCGTTCACGCTGATCGAGCTGCTGGTGGTGATCGCCATCATCGCCATCCTCATCGGGCTACTGCTGCCCGCCGTGCAGAAGGTGCGCGACGCCGCCGCCCGCACCCAGTGCGTCAACAACCTGAAGCAGATGGGCCTCGCCCTCCACGGGTACCACGACGTGTACGGCGCCCTGCCGCAAGGGCAGGTGCCGTGGGCCAACCCCGGCGTCACCACCCCGCCGTACGAGGGGTCGTGGTCGTGGCAGGCGCAGATCCTGCCGTACATCGAGCAGGAGAACGTGTACCGCATGGCCAAGGCGTTCGCCGGGCCGGCGTGGCCGAACTACTACTCGTGGAACAACCCGGCGGCGGCGGTGAAGATGAAGATCTACACCTGCCCGGCCGACTCCCGCGGGCCGGTGTCGTACCCGAACTGGGGCGCCCCGTCGGTCGACCAAGCCCTGACCGGCTACCTGGGCGTGTCCGGCACCACCTCCACCGCCCGCGACGGCATCCTGCACACCGGGTCGAAGGTGGTGCTGGTGCAGATCACCGACGGCACCAGCAACACCCTGATGGTGGGCGAGCGGCCGCCGAACTCGAACCTGGAGTTCGGCTGGTGGTTCGCCGCCTACGGGTACGACGGCCGCGGGAACGGCGACTGCGTGATGACCACCAACGACCTGGCCATCGCCAACTACTTCAACAGCTCGTACGGGTGCGACACCACCAACATGGCGTTGAAGATCGGCCTGCAACCGGGCAAGCCGACCGTCGGGTGCGACGCCGCCCACTTCTGGAGCTTCCACAGTGGCGGGTCGCTGTTCCTGATGGGCGACGGGTCGGCCCGCATGGTCGCCTACACGAACAACAACATCCTGCCGGCCCTGTCCACCCGCGTCGGCGGTGAAGTGGCCAACCTGCCGTAGTCGCAGGCCCAGCCGTCGGCCGGCACGCGCCGGCCCACGGCCCCCCCGGCCCACCCCCCCCCCGAGGGATAACCCCGGCGGAAGAAGGTGGTT
>CAYMHO010000061.1:0-26669 GCA_964390195.1 uncultured Fimbriiglobus sp.
TCGTCGGCGAGGTGCAACGGTCGCTCGGGTACTTCACCAACACCCACCGCGACGCGCACGTGGCGTACATGGTCGGGCTGGGCAGCGCGTTCAAGCTGCCGGGCCTGCAGAAGTACCTGTCCGAGAAGCTCAGCCTGGAGGTGAAGAAGCCGAGCACCATCTCCGGGGTGCAGGGCGAGGCGGTGCTGACCGACGCCGTGTTCCAGGAGAACGCCCTCACCTTCCCGGTCGCTTACGGGCTAGCCCTCCAGGGGCTGGCCCTGCTGGAGGCCGAGGACGAGCAGAAGAAGTACGCCCTGCTGCGGACCAACCTGCTGCCGCAGGAGATCCACACCGACCGCATGATCCGGGCGAAGAAGCCGTGGGCGGCGGCCACCGCCGCCTGCCTGCTCCTCGGCGTCGGCGCGCTCGGCCTGGGCGAGGGGTGCAAGTACTCGGCCGCCACCGACGCGAACCTGACGAAAGCCGTCGCCGACGCCAAGGGGGCGGCCGGCGAGGCGAGCAAGCGGGAGAGTGACGTCAAGACGAAACAGACCGAGGTGGACACCAAGAACGCCGAGGTGAAGGCGCTGGTGGCCGGGAACGACGAGCGGCTGAACTGGGTGCGGATGCACGAGGTGGTCGCCACCGCCCTCCCCCGCCCGCCGCTGTACGCCGTCAAGGACGGCAAGATCGATTGGCTGGCCGGCCCGGACGGCAAGCCGGTGGACGCCGGCAACCTGGTGCTCCCCGCGAAGGTGTCCGCCGGCGACCGCTGGCCGGCCCAGGCCGACTACCTGGCCCTGGACGGGGCCGCCGACGCCATCGCCCGGTACTCCCAGCGGGCGCGGGCCGGTGTGCCGGCCGACCGCCTGTTCGAGAACACCCGCGTCGAACTCCTCCCGCTGCTGAACATCGAGGCCATCGACTGCCGGTACACCGACAACCTGCAGCAGTTCCTGGATAACGCCAACAAGCAGGCCGACCGGGACTACGGCCTGCGGATCGTCGGCGACCTGCTCGACGAGCGGACGATCAAACTGAAGACGAAAGTGAAGGACGCCGAGGGCAAAGAGGAACTGAAGGAGGAGGAGTGGAAACTGCCGGCCGAGCGGGAGGCGGCCGAGACGCCGAACGTGCGTGGCAGCAACCCGTGGCACAAGTTCAACCCGAAAGCCCCCGCCGGCGCCGGCTGGGTGGTCGAGGTCCGCGGGTACACCTACCACACCGACGGGTACGACTTCGTCCGCCACACCCTGGTGCGGAACCTGCAGGAGGCGGGGGTGAAACTGGCCCAGGACACCGACCCGACCAAACTGGCCAAATACCTGCCGGACGCCAAGGACGACCCGAAGAAGGACCCGGTGTACGGCAAGGTGAGCCACGCCTTCCTGTACGCCCAGAAGCCGATCAAGGCGGGCGACCTGACGAAGGACAAAGCCGTCACGCTGGACCTGGCCAACAAGAGCCACATCGACAAGCTGATCGGCGCCGCCCCGGCGGCGGCCGGCCCGCCAGGTGGCAGTGACACCGGCGGCGGGCCGGGCGCTCCCGGCGGCCTCGGTGCGGGCATCGGCGGGGGCGAAGGCGGCGGCCCCGGCGGCCCGCCAGGAGGTCCCGGCTACGGCGGTGCCACATCCGGCTGGACCGGGCTGATCCGAAGCAACTCGTCTTCCGGTTCGTTGGGCGGTGGGTTCGGCGGGTTCTTCGGCGGCCCGCCCGGCGGGTTCGGCGAGGATGGTGGCGAAGGCGGGTTCCCCGGCGGCCCCGGCTTCCCGCCGGCCCCCGGCGGCCCCGGTCCGGGTGGCCCGGGCGGTCCCGCCGGCCCGGCCCCCGGCGGGTCCAAGAACAAGGACAAGCAACTGACCGAGTTCGTGGTCTACTTCATCTGGATGGAGCCGACCGGCGGCACCAGCACAGACGCCCCGAAGTAACCCCGTACCTCCCCAACACACCCTCACTCCCCGGGCGATTCACACATGGCGAAGCAAAGTCCCGCGGTGAAGCACCACTTCTGGATCCTGTTCGCCGCCGCCCCGCTGTTCATCGGGCTGGCCTTCCTCATCATGCTGCTGATGGTGGGCGGGGCCATCAAGGCGGCCAACGACGAGTTCGAATCCGCCTCCAAGGCGGTCAAAGCGCCCGCCAAGCCGAAGACCGAGTTGACCGTTCTGGATCGCAAGGTCGGCCTGCTCGAAGAGAACCGCAAGGAACTGTGGGGCCGCAGTTACGAGGAGCAGCGGAAGGCCGGGGTGTTCGCCTGGCCGGAGAGCCGGCGCGCGTCGTTCAACGCCCTCGCCAAGCGGGACGCGACCGACCCGAAGCTGAAGTTCGGCGACGCCTTCCTGCTGGTCGATCAAGTCACCGCCCCGCCGGTTCTGAAGGAGACGTTCGAGAAGGGGTACACCAAGCTGGGCGAGTCCATCGCCCCCACCCGGTTCGCCACCGGCAACTACCTGACCACCCTCCGCACCGTCACCGACTGGGGCGGGAAGCCGGTCGAGCCCGCCCCGTTCTGGCTCGCCCTGGAAGACTACTGGGTGCAGCGGGGGCTGCTCCAGCCGATCACCCGGCTGAACGCCACCGCCGCCCTGTTCACCAACGTCACCCCGAAAGACGCCAAGGACGCCGACCTGAAGCAGACCTTCCGCACCCGCACCTGGGAACTGGAACTGGAAGTGGCAACGAAGGGGAACAAGCAGGTGCTCCAGGGGCAACTGCGGAACCTGACCACCCGCCTGCAGCCGCTCGGGGTGAACAAGGCGATGAAGGTGAACGTGTGGCTGCGGGACCTGCCGCCGGAGATCGAAACGGACCCGCTCCCGGCCGACCTGCCCTCGCCCGACATGGTGTTCGAGATCCGCGGGGAGAGCGTCCCCGGTAAGGGGTCGATCGCCTGCACCCCGCAGGACATCACCACCAACCGGATCACCCGCCTGAGCCGGGTGGTGCAGGTGTTCGACGAGGCGACGGTGCCGGTGCGGCTGGTGAACACCGTCGAACTGGGCATGCTCGACCACCGCAACAAGACGACCGAACTGACCATGCCCAAGCACATCGAGGCGGACGAGGCGGCCAACCCGCCGGAGACCGCGGCCCCGATGGGCGAGGGCGGCAGTCCCGGTCCGGGCGGACCGCCCGGCGGGATGCTCGGGGCCGGGATCGGCGGCGGCGAGGGGGGCGGCCCCGGTGGCCCGCCCGGTGGCCCGCCCGGCTTCGGCGGCGGTGCGTCGGCCCAGACCGGCCGCAAGACCGGTACCATCCGGGCGGTGCTGACCGGGAACAAGAAACGGTACGTCAAGCGGACCGACGACGTCCGCCGCATGCCAGTCGGCTTGTCGGTCGTCATCGACAACGACTACATCAACGACCTGATGGTGGAGTACACCAACTCCCCGCTCCACTTCCAGATCACCCAGACGCAGTGGGCGCGGTACAAGGGCACGCTGCCCGCGGTCGGCGGGGCGGGCGGCTCCCTCCCGCCCACCGGCCCCGTCTTCGGTGAAGGGCAGGGCGAAGGCGGCGGTCGTCCGGGCGGCATTCCCGGCCCCGGCGGCCCCGGCCCCGGTGGCCCGCCCGCCCCTCCCAGCCCGCCCGGCCCTGGCGGCGGTCCCGGCTACCCTGGCCCCGGCGGGCCGGGCACGCCCGGCGGCCCCGGTTACCCCGGCGGGACGATGACCGGTTCGTCCGGCATGCTGCCCGGCGAGGCCAGCGCCAACCTGTGCGAGTTCGCCCTGTTCGGCATCGTCTCCCTGTACGAGAAGGTGCCGCCGGCGGAGCCGAAGGCGGCCGACGGCACCCAGCCCGACCCGATGAACATGGGCACCCCCGACCCGATGAAGCCGACCGACCCGATGGACCCCAAGCCGGA
The DNA here is from genome assembly GCA_964390195.1 of uncultured Fimbriiglobus sp. GTDB lineage: Bacteria > Planctomycetota > Planctomycetia > Gemmatales > Gemmataceae > JALHQU01. The sequence goes on from CAYMHO010000061.1 coordinate 3,851, forward strand.
CCCGATGAAGCCGGCCGATCCGACGAAACCGGCCGACCCGATGAAGCCCGCGGACCCCATGAAACCTGCGGACCCGATGGGCACCAAGCCGGAGGACGGCAAGAAGGAGCCGACGCCGCCCGCCCCGCCGAAGCCGGACGACGGGAAGAAAGACCCGCCCGCGCCAACGCCGGCGAACAAGTAGCCGTCCGAGTAGTCAGACCCGGCGGGCGGTGACGCCCGCCCTCCCATCCCGAATCACCCTTCCCCTCCGGGGACGAACCCAATGGCCGCCAAGACCGACTTCAAAGGGCTGATGATGGCCCAGGGGGAGAAGTTCCTCCTCATCGGGGCGATCGTCATCGCCGCCCTGCTGCTCCTGTGGGGCGGGGTGAGTGCCGTCTCCAAAATCGACCCGACCAAGGGAACGGCCGACCTGAAACGTGACGCGTCCAACATGCGGAGCAACCTGAACAAGGACGACGCCCCGCCGACAAGCATCCGGCCTCCCCTGCCGGAGATCACCCCGGTCACCGCCAAGGACTTCGCCGCGGTCAGCCGGCCGTTCGACGAGACCACCTGGCCGGACCGCTTCCGCAAGCTGCCCGAAGCCCTGATGCCGATTGACTCGCAGATCGACCTGTACCAGTGCAGTGTCCGCAAGCACTTCCGCGACAACTTCGTCAAGGACGAGGACGGGAACATTACCGACTTCGACGCCCAGTGGATCACCAAGCAACTCGACGTGAAGGTGGACAACAAGCAGTTGAGCAAAGAGCTCAAGGACTCCATCAACAACAAGAGCAACAAGAAGAAGGGCGGTCCGGCCCGCGGCAGCGGTCAGCCGGGCGGCCCCGGCGGCTTCCCCGGCCCCGGCGGCTTCCCCGGGCCCGGCGGCCCGGGTGGCGGTCCCGGCGGCCCTGGCATGCCCGGTGGGCCTGGTGGCGGCCCCGGCGGCCCCGGTATGCCGGGCGGGTTTGGTGAGGGCGACGGGTTCCCCGGCGGGTTCTACCCCGGCGGCCCGGTGGCCGGCCAGAAGACGTCCGAAGACGTGGTCGAGTGGCGGAAGTTCAGTGCGGTGCTGGCGGACGGCAAGCCGGCGGTGCCCGCCTACGGCGTGTTCCCGACGCGGATGGCCGTGGTGCAACTGTCCTACCCGCTCGAAGAACAACTGAAGGAGATCCAGCGGGCACTGCGGTTGCCGACGATGCGGCAGGCGATCGCCGAATCGGCCCCCGAGAAGCTGTTCGCCACCGACCCGGACTCCGGCAAGATCGTCCCGTACACCTCCTTGTTCACCGGCAGCGGTGTGGGCGGGGGCGGGATGCCCGGCGGCCCGGGTGTCCCCGGTCCGGGTGTCCCTGGGCCCGGCGTTCCCGGCCCCGGCGTGCCCGGTCCGGGTGTCCCTGGGCCTGGCGTTCCCGGTCCGGGCGGCCCGCGCGGCGGCCCGACGATGGGCGAGGGCGGTACCGGTTCCGGCACCCTCACGGCCAACACCCTGGCCGCGCCGGTGTTCGCCGGGTTCGTCGTCCAGCGGCGGCTCATCCTGCCGGACGGGATGGGCGAGTGGCAGGACTTCGACCACGCCGACCGCTACTACAACGACTTCACCCTGTACGACGCGCCCGTCAAACCGGACACCGGCTACCTGCCGTACTTTCTGCGGCTCGACCAGGGTATGGCCGCCCCGATGCCGGTCATCGCCCCCGGGTACACCAGCGTGGCCATGCTGGCCGACGGCGAGGCCAAGCCCCGGCTGAACAAGGAGGGCAAGCCGTTCTACCCCGAAGAGGTGCGGATGCCGTCGATCGCGGCCGACTACGAGGCGCTGCAGAAGGTGCTCTCGCCGGTGAAGAAGAAGGACGCCCTGAACCAGTACCGGAAGAACCCGAACAACCCGTACTCGGCCGGCGGCTCCCGCACCTCCGGGGGGATCGGCGGCGGCATCCCCGGCGTGCCCGGCGGGGAAGACGACACCGGCTCCAGCACCGGCGTCCTCGGCTCGTTCGGCGGCACCGGCCCGGCCAACCCGCCCCAGGGCGGGACCGAGTTCGGCAAGTCCCCGCTGGCCGTCAAGCACATGCTCATCCGGTTCATCGACACCGACCTGGTGCCCGGCGTGTCGTACCAGTACCGGGTGGCGGTGAAGGTGCGGAACCCGAACTTCAACAAGCCGAAGGAGGTCGGGGACGAGGCGCAGGCGAAGGTGGAGTTCGTCCAGAGCCAGTACTTCCAGTGCCGGCAGACGCTCAAGGTGCCGGCCGAGTTCCACCTGTACGCCGGGTCGATCAAGGAGTACGAGAAGAAGGTGGCCGACCTGCAGGACGACGTGAAGCGGCGGAACAACGACCGGGTGGGGATGATCGCCCCGGACCGGCTGAACAAGCTGTTCGAGATGCGGGAGGTGAAGGCCGGCGACCGGGTGATCGTGCAGATGCAGCGGTGGCTCCAGTCGGTCACGTTCAGCGGGGAGGAGGAGCGGATCGGGGCGTGGGTGCAGGCGGACGTGCCGGTCGGCCGGGGCGAGTTCATCGGCCGGCGGACGCTGGTCGAACTGCCCCTGTGGAAGGCCGCCCAGGGCAAGTACCTGCTCACCCCCACCACCAAGACGCTGGTGAAGGACTGGCCGAAGGACGTGGCCAACCAGCCGGTCGGCCGGCCGGTCGATTTCCGCACCCGGCACATGCTCATGGACTTCGAGGGCGGGCGGGTGCAGGCGAAGGTGGAGACGACCAACGGGCTGACCACGGTGAACGACGAGGCCGCCGCCGAGTTGCTCATCCTGCGGGACGACGGCAAGCTCGAGGTGCGAAAGGAGGCGGCCGACACCACCTCCCAGGAACGGGTGGCCCGCGACAAGACCTGGACGGAGTGGATCACCGGCGTGCGGAAGCAGTCCACCCTAACCGTCACCGGTGAGGGGCCTGGCGGCGTCGGCGGCAAAGGTTCCGGCGGCCGCGACTGACCCCTCTCAACCCCATTCCGCGGGGCGGCAGACCGTTCGGGTCCGCCGCCCCGACTCGTTTGCGGACAACGATCCGGGCGGGCAGGGCATTTTTCGGGTTGTCATCTGAGGGCGGCGAGAAGTAAACCATCTCGTGTCCTCCGCAAGTACCGCTCGACGTCTCCCGCGGGTGATCGCGCCATGCACCGCTTGTCCTCTCGCGTCCTCGGCACCGGCAGTTTCGTCCCCTCCCGCGTGGTGCCGAACGACGAGTTCGCCCAGACGCTGGAAACGTCCGACGAGTGGATCCGCACCCGCACCGGCATCCGCGAGCGGCGGTACGCCGCCGCCGGTGACACGTCCGCCACCATGGGCACCCTGGCCGCCCGCGAGGCACTGGTCGCCGCCAACAAGCAGCCGGCCGACGTCGACCTGATCGTGTGCGCCACCGTCACCCCGGACCTAATGTGCCCGAGCACCGCCTGCCTCATCCAGAGCTACCTGGAGTGCGGCACCGTGCCGGCGTTCGACGTGACGGCCGCGTGCAGCGGGTTCGTGTACGCCCTGAGCGTGGCCGAGCAGTACGTCCGCACCGGGGACGCGAAGACTGTGCTGGTAGTCGGGGCAGACGTGCTCAGCCGGGTGAGCGACTTCACCGACCGCAACACTTGCATCCTGTTCGGCGACGGGGCCGGGGCGGTGGTGCTCGGGCCGGCCGACGGGGCGGGCGGGCAAATCCACAAGATCCGCCTGTTCGCCGACGGCGGGCGGCAGGAGTTCATCCAGGTGCCGAGCAAGGTGTCGCCCAACCCGCCGCCGGGCAACGGGGTGCTGCCCAACCTGAACTACCTGCGGATGAACGGGCGGGAGGTGTTCAAGTTCGCCGTCACCAAGCTGAAGGAGCTGGTGGCTCAGGCGCAGGTCGACTGTGCGGCGGTCGGCAAGGAGTTGAAGCTGATCGTCCCCCACCAGGTGAACGTGCGGATCATCGACGCCGCCCTGGAGGACATGAACTTCCCGGCCGACCGGGTGGTGGTGAACCTGGACAAGTACGGGAACACCTCAGCCGCCAGCGTGCCCATCGCGCTCGATGAAGGCGTCCGCACCGGCCGGTGCGGACCGGGCGACACCATCCTGCTCGTCGCCTTCGGCGGCGGCCTCACCTGGAGCAGCGCCCTCATCACGTTGTGAGTATGTGTTGGAGTTCACGCTTCAGCGTGACCGTTGCCCTGACTCACGCTGTAGCATGAACTCCAACACGGTTGCCCGGCCGGCTGTGCATCACCTCGAACGGTCCACCTACGACCCCCGTGGGATGCCGATCAGGTACGGGATCGAGAGCGGCGATCCGGTCGGCCGCTCGGTGCCGGCCTCCCACTCGTAGTCGTCCCCGCCCACCTCCCGCCCCATCGCCAGCATCTCCTCCGGGGTGTACACCCGCAGGGTCGAGACGACCCCGTCGAACCAGATGGACGGCGGCAGCACCGGCACCAGATACGTCCAGAACAGGCGGGACCAGCGGAACGGCCGGACGGCCGGCGTGAGCACCAGCACGGCCAGCGGGACGAGCGCCTGGAGGGCGAGCGCCGCCCAGGTCCGCGAGCTGGCCTCGGCGACGGCAATCCCCTGCCGGTCCCGCACGGCCGCCGCCAGAATGGCCTTCGCGTCGGTCGGACGGAAGTGGTGAAAGGCGGTGAACACCGTGCGGAACCCGGCCAGCCGGGCCGGCACGTCGGTGGCGCTGATCGATTCCGGCTCGAAACGCACGCCGGGGGTCGTCGCCACCAGCCGGCTCAAGGCGGGCGTGTTCGGGAACTTGTCCGTCAGGCACACGGGCACGTCCACCCCGGCGGCACGCAGGGCGGGAAGGAGCGTCGGCCACGGCCCCCCGCCGCCGGAGCACAGGTCGGTGATCCGGGTCGCCCCGCTCCGTTTGACAGCCGCGGCGAGGCGGGCGGCGAACCCGTCGTACACCTTCGCGTGGCGGATGGCGGTGACGAGGTAGTCGGTGGCGGCGTCGCGAAACGTCCGCGGCCACCACGACAAGTCTTCGAGTTCCACCAGGTGTCGCCGTTTCATGTCGCCGCACCACGGGTGAGAGAAGCGGGTGCCATCCGACAGGTTGAAGCGACCATTCGCGGCGGGCCGGCCACAGTCTAACAGTATTTCTTTCGGTCGAATGGGGATTATTCCAGCGAGGGGGTGGGTGTCGGCCGGAACCTGTGACCCTGTGGCCGAGTAAAATCAAGGCATGACCGCCGCCGACGAGACCCGACCACTCCCCCGCCCGGCCGGCGACGACACGGTCGCCATCGCCTCCCCGTCACCCGACCCGTCGCCGGCGACGGACGAACTGCGTGTCCTACTACGCAAGCGGCTGCTGGTCTGCGCCGTGCTGATGAGCGTGTTGCTCGTGGCCAACCTGTTGGTACTCGGCCTGACCACCCTGCCGGCCGGCGGGTGGGAGGTGTATACCGCTTGCTCGTTCGCCGTCGGGCCGGTGTGCGGCGCCCTGCTGTGGGCGAGGCCGCGGCTGTCCGTCCGGGTGCTGCGACTGATTGAACTGGTCATATTCGGGGCGATGTCCACCATGTGGGCGCTGGTCCACGCCTTCTACTACCCCGTCTGCCGGCTGCCCGACCCGCCCATCTGGTTCGGCATCATCCTCGGGTACGCGGTCAGCCTGCCGTGGGCGTGTCTGATCGTCGCGTACGGGGTGCTCATCCCGAACACCTGGCGGCGGTGCGTGGCGGTGGTCGGGGTGATGGCCGTCACCCCGCTGGTGGTGAGCAAGCTGAACGGGATGTCGGCGGAGGCGACCGGCCGCCACCCGGAGGTCAACTACTACCTGGTGATGGGATCGACGCTGGCGTCGTTGGCCGGGCTGGCGGTGTTCGCCTCCAGCCGCATCGAGACCCTCCGGCGGGCGGCCGTCGCCGCCCGGCAGCTCGGCCCGTACACCCTGGTGCGGGTGCTCGGCCGGGGCGGGATGGGCGAAGTCCACCTGGCCCAGCACCGATTGCTGAAGCGGCCGTGCGCGGTCAAGCTGATCCGCCCGGAGAAGGCCGGGCACGCGGCCACCGTGCGGCGGTTCGAGCGGGAGGTGGAGGCGGCCGCCCGCCTCACTCACCCGGCAGCCGTCCACGTGTACGACTACGGCCGCGAGGCGGATGGCACCTTCTACTACGTGATGGAGTACCTGCCGGGGCTGACGCTGAGTGAGGTGGTGAAGAGGGCCGGCCCGCTCCCGGCCGGGCGGGTGGTGGCGGTGCTGCGGCAGGTGTGCGGGGCGCTGTCCGAGGCGCACGGGCTGGGGCTGGTCCACCGCGACATCAAGCCGGCGAACGTGATGGCCTGTCGCCTCGGCGGGCGGGAAACGGCCAAGATCCTCGACTTCGGCCTGGTGTCCGACGTGCGGAGCGAAGACCAACTGACCAAGGACGGCAGCATCCTCGGCACCCCACACTACCTCAGCCCGGAACTGGCCCGCGGGCAGGCGGTCGGCCCGGCGAGCGACCTGTACTCCCTCGGGGCGACCGCGTACTACCTGCTCACCGGCCGCCCGCCGTTCGTCGGCGACAACGTGTTCGCCCTGCTGCACGCCCACCAGACGGAACCGCCGCCGCCGCCCTCGACCGTGCGGCCCGGCGTGCCGGCGGACGTGGAAGCGGTGGTGCTGAGGCTGCTGGCAAAAGAGCCGACCGAGCGGTACGGATCGGCCGCCGAGGCGGAAACGGCGTTGGCCGGGTGTGCGGCGGCCGGCGACTGGACCGACGCCCACGCGGCCGAGTGGTGGGCGAGAGTCGGAGTGGCCGACGCTTCGCCCGTCGACCCGACCGTCACCGCGGCCGGCCTGTGAAGAGACCGGGAGCCGACACCACCAGGGGTCGGGCAGGGGTCAACCGGCGACTGGCGTCGCCGGCTCCTTGACCGGGACGCCACTCACCCCATTTTTTCCAGGGCGGCGGCCACTTTCACGTACGTGGACCGCACGTTCCAGCGGCCGCTCACCTCGCGGACGATCTCCTCGGCGGTGGACAGGCCCATCGGCGCGAGAGACGTCTTGTTGAAGATCCGTAGGACGTGGTGTTGGGCCAGTTGCCGCACCTGGTCCTCGCTGATGGCCACGCTGCCCAGTTTGCCGCCCTTGTCCATCGAGTGCTGGGCCACCTTGGCGAACACCTCCGTGCACAACTCCTTGACCGCCGCGAACCGCTGCTTCATGAGGTCTTCGCCGACCGCCCCCAGCAGCACCCCGACCAGCTTGCCGGCCAGTTTCGGGCCCTTCACCGCGTCGGCCAGCGCCTCCTTCCCCTTCGCCTTCAGCTTCTGCTCGATGGTGCCGATCAGCAGCGTGTAGAAGACCTCGTCGTACAGGGTGGGCAGGTGCTCCTTCAACTCCTTGCGGGAAGCCAGGACGGCCACCAGCGCGTCCTCGTAGGTGCGGTAATCGCGGATCACGTTGCCGGTGGTGACCAGCACGTTCATGCCCGTGATGGCCCACGCCAGCGGCCCGCCGGCACACGCCAGCGCCCCCAGGTACACGTCCAGGAAGTTCTTGATCACCTCCTTCGTGCCGGTCGTCCGCTTGATCACCCCGCCGGCCACTCCGCCCACCCCGATGTCGCCGATGAACCCGGGCTTGGTCTGAAGGAAAAACCGGCCGCGGAGGTACTCTTTGCCCGACGGGGGCACGGTCAACGAGTACCAGACGTGTCCGTATTCCACGGTGCCGACGGTGGCGTGGATCAGCCGCTCGCCGCCGTCGATGGCGGTGACTCGGTCGCCCGGCCCGACGCGGTGGCCGAACAGAGACGGGTGGGTGAAGCCTTCACCGCCCATTTTCGGGACGAACAGGGACTCGGCTTCGCTCAGCAGTTCGGGGTCGTGCAGGCCCATCGCGGTTCTCCGGTCGGACGAGTGAGAGGGCGCACCGCGGACGCAGCACCTCGGGTGCGGTCGGGGGTCGGCTGGCGGTTATCACGCCAACCACCCGACCGCGTCCCGTCGGTCGTTGTCAACTGGACTGGTTTGCCCGTGGTGGGAGAATCCGGAAACGGCCCCACGAGCGGACAGCGAATCGGGGGCGAAAAAGACGCCACCGGTCGGTCCCGGCGGCACTGTCAGGTGTCACCCGACAGCGGCCCCGGACGGGGCAGCCTGGGCGGATGTTTTTCGATCATTTCCTGCCAGATCGCGGGCTTCGGGGTGTAAGCCCGACGCGGCTCACGGCACGCTGAACCCGTCCACCTTCCACGTCCCGTCCGGTTGCTCGGCCACCTTCACCGTACACGTGACGGCCCGCGGCGGACCCGCCCCCGCGGCGAACGGCGCCACGTTGTAGGTGAGCGTGGCCGAGCGGCTCGGGCTGGTGCCGACGACGCTCGTCGTGCCGATCTGGCTGGCCGTGTGCGGCGACGTGAGCACCGGGTTCGCCTTCACCAGCCGGTCGAACTGCATCTGCGTGGTGCCGGCCTGGTACCGCGGAGTAGTGGACAGGTACGCCCCGGTCGTGTCGCCCGCTTCCAGTTCGCTCAGGAAACCCTCCGCCTCCATTTCCACCTCGATGGAGGTCATCGTCGCGTTCATGTTCCCCATCGGTGCCCGGGCCGCCATGAACCCGAACATGCCGACGCAGACCAGCCCGATCACCCCGAGCACCATCGGGATGCCCACCACCAGCCCGACGATCAGGAGGACCGTGCCGGTGCCACTGCTGGGCGGGGGGCGGTCGTACCGGCGGCGGGGTCTGTCGTCGTCCTCTTCGTTCCTCCGGCGGCGGGGGCGGTCGTCGTCGTCGTAGTCGCGGGCCATGTCGAACTCCGGGCGAGGGGTCGAACGGGGGTGTTCTATGCGCGTGTTCGCCGGCGATCGCCCGATATTGGTCCGAATCCCGCTCGCCCCGGCGGCGGTTGCCCGCCGCGCGAACGCGGACTAAGGTTCGGCGGCGGTTTTCGCCCCGCAGTCGCCTCACCTCAATCCTCCGCCCCCGCATGAACCCGATGCCGCGACTGCGAACCGTCCACACCCGCCCGACCGGCGAGACGGTGTCGGCACACTCGCCGGACACGCCGCCGCGGGCGGGCGGGGGTGGCCCGCCGCGGGCCGAGACGGCGGTCGACCTGTCCCGCGTGCCCCTTCCCGCCCGCGGGCTGCTCACCCTGTTGCACGCGCACGGCCTGGTGACCGACGCCGAGTTGAGCCGGTTCGTCACCCAACTGGGCGACCAGGTGCGGGCGATCACCACCCGCGAGCGGGCGGCCGACGCCCTGGTTCACTTCGGGCACATCACCCAGTACGTCCGCGGGCGGGCGCTGGCCGGGCACGTGTCCGGGCTGACGTTCGGCCCGTACCGGGTGCTCGACCGGGCGGGGGCCGGCACCATCGGGGTGGTGTTCCTGGGCGAACACACCGTCCTCCGCAGGCGGGTGGGGCTGAAGGTGCTGACCGGGGCGGTGGTCGGGGACGCCCTCACCCGCGAGCGGTTTCTGACCGAGGCCCGCACCCTGGCGGCCGTCGACCACCCGCACGTGGTGCGGGCCTACGACGCCGGGTGCGTGTGGGACGGCGGGGAGGAGTTCTGCTTCCTGGCGCTGGAGTGGGCGGCCGGCGGCGACCTGGAGCAGGCGGTGTACGACCACGGACCGGCCGGCGTGGGCGAGGGGTGCCGGTGGGGGCACCAGGCGGCCGCCGGGCTGCACGCCGCCCACCAGGCCGGTCTGGTCCACCGCGACGTGAAGCCGAGCAACCTGCTGCTCGACGCCGCCGGGCGGGTGAAGGTGGCCGACTTCGGGCTGGTGAAGCACCCGGCGGTCGATCGCACCCCGGTGGACAGCGTCGTCGGCTCGCTCCAGTTCCTCGCCCCGGAGCAGTTGAACGACCCGACCACGGTCGGCCCGGCGGCCGACGTGTACGGCCTGGGTGCCAGCCTGTTCTGGCTGATGAGCGGGCGGCTGCCGCGGCCGGACGGCCTGCCGAGCGAACTGACCGTTCACCTGCGGACGCAGGACGCCGCCCGGCTGCGGGGCGTGCTGCCCGACGCACCCGAGGGGCTCGACGACCTGCTCGCCCGCATGCTCGCCCGCAACCCGGCCGCCCGACCGACCCTCCCGGACGCGATGGCCGTGTTCGCCCGGTTCGCCGCCCCGACCGGCGTGCCCGAGGTGGCCGGGCGGTTGACCGAAGAGGACGACGAAACGGCATCACTCCGGGCTGCCGTCGGCCAACTGGAACGAGACCTGGCCGACGCCCGCAAGCACCGCGACGACGCCCGGCGGGCCATCCTGAAGGCCCTGCACGCGGCCACCGGCGTCCGCACCGGCACCGCCTTCGAGCGGGCCGAGCGGGTGGGCACCTACACCGCCGTCATCGCCAAGCACCTGAGTCGGAACCCCATCTGGTCGGGCTACCAGTTGCCGCAAGCCCGCATGGAACTGGCGGCCATCGCCGCGACAGTCGATCTGGGGGAAACCGGCGCCGACCGGGAGCACCCCGCCCGCACCGCCGCCGTGTTCGACAAGCTGGCCGACCTGCCCACCCCCCTGCCCTTCCTGCGGGCCGCCCGCGACGCGGCCCGACACCACCACGAGCAGTGGGACGGCACCGGCTACCCCGCCGGGCTGAAGGGCACGGCCATCCCGCCGGTCGCCCGGGTGATCGCCGTGGCGGACGCCTTCGAGCGGCTGACGCACACGACGGCTGACCCCGAGGCGGCACTGAAGGAGCTGAAACGGCAAGCGGGAACGGCGTTCGACCCGGACGTGATCGCCGCCGCCCTCGCGGCCGCGGAAGAGCTGACAGCCCTCGTCCTGCCGGTGTTGGAGTTGGCGTCGGACGAAGGCTAACGGTTCGCCGCCGCGTTCTCGGCCGACCCCTCCTCCCGCCTCCCGCTCAGCCATCTGAGCGCCGCGGCCGCGATCCCCTTGAGCGATTCCTTTCGCCGCCCGCCCCACGCCAGCCCGCGGGCGTACCACCGTGCCGCCGTCTGCGGCTCGCTCGGCCGCATCACATAGCCCAACGTGTTGCAGGTGGACGAGAACCCTTCGGCGATCACTTCGGCCGGCAGTTCGTCGGCCAGCCCGCGGCGGTGGGCGTGTCGGGTCATGATGGAAATGGCCGTCGCCACGCGGTCGGACAGCTTCTTCGACAGGTTGCCGTGCCCGGTGCGGTACAGCACGAGCGGTTCGGGGACGTTGGCGAACTGCCAGTGCCGAGCCACCCGCAGCCACAGGTCGTAGTCGATGGCCAAATCGAACTCGGGGTCGAACGCGGCGACCTGATCGAACACGGCGCGACGGACCATGACCGACGAGAAGCAAACGCTGTTGTTGAGGAACACGTCTACGAGCCGCGACCGCGAGGGAGCGGGTGATTCCACCCCCGCTCCCTCGCGGTCGCGGCTCGTCTGGATTCGCCCCTCCTCATCCAGCAACAACCGCCCGGTGTGGCACACGCCCACCTCCGGCCGCTCGTTCAACACCGCCAACTGCTTTTCCAGTTTGGTCGGCTCCCACGCGTCGTCGGCGTCCAGGTACGCCACGAACTCCCCGCGGCTGAGCCGCAGGCCGAGGTTCTTTGCCCGCGATTGGCCGAGTCGGTCCGACCGCACGTACTTCACTCGCGCGTCACCGAGGAAGGGTTTCACTGACACCGGGGTGTCATCGGTGCTGCCGTCGTCGATGATGACCAACTCCCAATCGACGAACGTCTGCGCGAACACCGACCGCACCGCCTGGCTGATGAACCGGGCGTAGTTCTTCGCCGCCATGACCACGGACACGGTCGGCCTCATGCGCTCAGCCCCTTCAGGTACTCGGCGGACACCTTCGACACGCAGAAGCGGTACTTCCCGCTCGGCTCTTGCGGGATCAGGTCCACGAACTCCAGGTCGTAGGTCATCGTCGGGCCGAAGGTCTTCAGCACCAGGTCGCGGATTTGTCGCTCGCTCTCTGCGTCCCAGATCGGGTCGCGGACCATCCGCACACGCAGGTGAGTCACCGTTTCCTGAATGATCTGCACCTGCGCCGCACCCTTGATGAGTACGGCGAAGTTTTCGGTGAGCGAAATCCCGCTGATGAGTGAGCCGCTCGGCGTGACGACGTAATCGGCATCGCGTCCTTCGACTTTCTCCAACACCGGCAGCCCGCGACCGCACGGGCACGGCGTGTCGCTGAGCGTCGCCACGTCGCCGATCTGGTAGCGGATGAACGGCATGGCGAAGTTCGACAGATCGGTGACGAGCAGCGGCCCCGTTGGCCCCGCCCCCTTCACCTCCACATAAACCGACTCCGCCGCGACGTGCAGCCCGTTGTGCCGTTCACACTGGCAGGCGATCAGGCTTACCTCTTCGCACCCGTAGCGGTTGGTCACCGGCACGCCGAGCGCCTGCTCGATCGCCTTCCGCTGGTAGTCGTGTAGCGGCATTGCGGTGGAGATGCACCCGTTCGGGCGGATGTCATCAATCCCCGACTTGTTCAGCACGCACGCTAGCATGTACAGCGAGTGGGCGTGGCCGAACACCAGCCCCGGCCGGTGCCGCCGCACCGCCGCCACGAACTCGCGGATGCGACCTTCCGTCAGGCCGATGGTGTCGAGGTAGATCGCCCGATCGACGAAGTGGTTCGTGATCCGCCCGCGGAGGCCGAAGTGCCGGTACTCCGGGTTGCCCCACACCTTCGCCACCCGCTGGCCGAGCCGCCACCCGCTCCACTCGTCGGCCCGCAGTACGCACCCCGCCTTCCACTGGGCGCCACGTTCGTCGAGTTTGATGACGAGCGGCACGCCGGTGCTACCGCTGGTGGTCTTGGTGCGGAGCTTCTTTCCCCGATACAGTTCCGACAGCATCTCCGCGGCGTGCTTACGGATGTCGGTCTTCGTCACGATCGGGAAGTGGCGGAAGTCGTCGAACGATTTCACGTCGTCCGGGTGAACGCCGGCGGCGGCCCAGGTGCGGCGGTAGAAGGGCACGGTGGCGTAGGCGTGCCGGAGTTGTGCCATCAGCATGGCAAGCTGACGCGCCCGCACCACTTCGGGCGAATCGAACTGCGTCTTGCTCAGGTGGCGGTAGTGCCGCAGGTGGCGGCTCCGCCGCTTGGCCGCGATCAGCGGCTGCACGAAATGGCGGTTCAAGGTGTCGAGCATCCGTGCCCCTTCGTGGTGGTCTGTCTTGTTAGCCCGACGCGCGAGCGAGGGCCGATCTACCATCGTGGACAGGTGGTTTGGCCCTCGCTCGCGCGTCGGGCCAATCGGTGGTCGACCCAACATCGCGTCCCCGTCACAAGCTCAGCTCACTAAACCACTTCTCTGCGACCACCCCAGCTCTCAGACTGACGATGACCGTGCGGTCGTTTTCCCTCACGTTCCACTTCAAGTACCGTTCGCCGTTAACCACCGGTCTGACCCGCTTGGGATGATCGAGCGGAACGTCGTGATCGACCACTCCGGGCAAGCCATCGGTCTCAGACACTTCGCGTCCTGGTCCGCCCAACAACCGCTCGACTTTTTCCACCGTCATCCCCGGTCGGATGCGTTCGTAATTCGCCCACGACACGACGCCTGGCCGGTTGGACCATGCCGCTAATGCCAACGCCACACCGACCAGCAGGACGGCTACCACGACGAACGACAGCAATCTGCTCCAACGGTTTCGCATGGCCCACCCTACAAGATCGATCGCTGCCACTCGATCTGTTTCGCTAGCCCCGCATCCAGGCCGGTCGTCGGCTTCCAGCCCAGGTGTCGCCAGAGCTTCCCGACATCCGCCGCCGTTGCCAACTGGTCGCCCTTGCGGTCGGGCTTTCGCTCGATAGTCGCCGTCTTGCCGCTCAGCCGCTCGATCTTGCGGATCATGTCCAGTACGGTGGCGATCTCCCCGCCGCCCAGGTTGAACGTCTCGCCCGGCATCGAGTTCAGGCCGGCCCGCACGGTCGCTTCCACGCAGTCGTCGATGTACGTCGCCCCCCGCACCTGCAACCCGTCGCCGGTCAGTTGGATCGGCGTGCCGCTCAGCACCCACTTGATGAACAGGTGCAGCCCCATCTCCGGCCGCTGACGGGGACCGTAGACGCTGAAGAACCGCAGCACCACCGCCGGGATGCCGAACTCCTCCTGGTACACCCGCGTGAGGTGTTCGCCGGCTAACTTCGTGATGCCGTAGGGCGAACTCGGTTTCGTCGGCAACGTCTCGTCGCCGCTGGCGTACCGGCCGTACACGCTGCTCGTGCTGGCGTACACGAACTTCTTCAGCGTCGGCACCGCCTTCAGTGCTTCGAGCAGTCGGTGCGTGGCGACCAGATTACAGCGGTTGTACACGTCGAAGTCGATCCAACTGCGTGTCAGGCCGGGCATCGCCGCGAGGTGGAAGACGTACTCCGCCCCGGCCACCGCATCGGCGATGTTCCCGTCCGCCAAGTCCGTTTCCACGAACCGAAACTTCGGATGAGCCTTCGCCCCGCTCAGGTTTCGCTCCTTGATCGGCCGGGCGTAGTAGTCCGTGAAGCAGTCGATGCCGACGACCGAATGCCCGTCGGCGAGCAACCGCTCGGCGAGGTGCGACCCGATGAACCCGGCACATCCTGTGACAATGCAACTCATAAGGGGGGAGATGGTAGCAAACGCGGGAGGGGGGTGGGAAGGGGACATTGGTAGTTGTGTTCCCCGTCCCCCTCACCCTTAACCCCTCTCCCCGCGAGGGAGAGGGGAACAAGAATCTGTCGGCAACCGCACCGTGAACTGCGTCCCACACCCCGGCTCACTGTGGCAGGTGATGTCCCCACCGTGCGCCTGCACGATCCGCCGGGCGGTGGCCAGCCCTAGCCCATGGCCGCCCGGTTTGGTGGTGAAGAACGGGCGGAACACCTGCGGCAGCAGGTCGGCCGGCACCCCGACGCCGGTGTCGATGACCGCCAGCAGCACCATCCCGCCGTCCGGCCGCACCTGCACAGTCAACATCCCGCCGTCGGGCATAGCGTCCTGGGCGTTCAGCATCAGGTTGAGCAACGCCTTCTCGAACAACTCGGCGTCCAGGTCCACCGCCGGCACGTCCGGGGCCGCGTGGCAGACGATGTCCACGTTCTGCATCTTCGCCGTCGGCGTCAGGAAATCGACCATTCGGCCGACCAACTCGGCCAGATCACACCGCCCGCGGTTGGGTGTGTCCACGCGGGCGAACCGCAGGAAGTCGTTCGACAGATCGACCAGCCGGCGGCAGTCCTCGGTCAGCTTGGCCACCCGCCCGGCCGCCCGCCGCTCGCGGGCCGACTCCGGCGGGTCGAGGTCTTCGCCGAGCAGTTGCAGGTTGAGCGACAGCGTGTTGATGTAGTTCTTCAACTCGTGGATGAACCCACCGGCGAGTTCGGCCAGTTCGAGGTACTGTTGGGTAGACATGGGAAAAGAGGGCACGCGGATGACACGGATTCTTGTGTGGATGAACACAGTTGGAGCCACGATTTGATCTGTGCTGATCCGCGTCATCCGCGCTGGAATCCGCGTCATCCGCGTGCCACTTTATCCTCCCCGTTGAACGTCGGCATTTTCCCCGCCAGGATGTCCGCCTTCCACTGCTCCTGGAGCGGCCAGTCGATTGCGCAGGTGCCGAAGTCGGACATGTGCAGGTAGGCGGTCAGCCGGTCGACGGTGCCCTGGATCAGGGCCTTGTCGTGCCGGAAAGGCGGGCCGTGGCTGGGCAGCAGGAACTCGGCGTCGGAGTCCCGCAGGCGGCCCAGGCTGGCGAGGAAGTCCGGAATGTTCGACCCGTGGTGGGCGTCGATCACCCCCACCCCGCCGTCCTTGTAGATGTTGTCCCCGCTGAAGATCAGGTTACCCAGGCGAAAGCTGAGCTGCCCGGGCGTGTGGCCGGGCGTGTGCAAGACCTCCAGGGTGAGGTCGCCCACCTTCACCTCGTCCCCGTCCTTCAGCTTCTTGTCGATCTTGCACGGGGGCATGGGCAGGTTCACCCCTTGCGCGGAGATGCGGGCGTAGGTCTCCACCGGCTCGCCCGTCTCGATCAGCGTGGCCGCTTTCGGGTGGGCGGCGGTTTTGGTCCGCAACCGCTCGCGGGCCGCCGCCAGCGCCTGCACGTGGTCCACGTCGGCGTGGGTGGCGATCACCATCTTGCACTTGGAGAGCGGGAAGTCCATCGCCCGGATGAGGTCGATAACCTCGTCGAGCGTGTCCTGCTCGCCGATGTCGAGGAGCACGTACTCGCCCCCGCCGTCGATCAGGTAGACGTTCACCCCGAGCGGCCGACCGGCCGCCAGATTCAACTCGATGACGTTCGGGAACAGGTATTTCCGACGGTTCATGTGACGGGAGTCCGTGCCGCGGGCGAGCCTTGCCCCGTGGGGGACATTGTATCAGCCGAGGGGGCGGGTTGGACCGCCTGCACCACCGGTGCCGAACACCCTCACCCGCTCCGCCGCCGGTCTTCACGCACTCTTCGCAAATCGTCCGTAATCTAATGGTGAACCACTCGCACCCGACGGCCGGTCGGCCGGAGACCGCTTCGTGTCCCGAATCTATTCGGACATCTTCACCACCAAGCCGCCGGTCGACCCGGCCGGGCACCGGCCGAAGTTCCAGATCCGGGACGTCAACTTCTGGTACCCCGGCAAGCAGGCCCTGTTCGACATCTCGCTCACCGTCCCCGAGCAGACGGTGGTGGCGTTCATCGGCCCGAGCGGGTGCGGCAAGTCCACCCTGCTGCGGCTGCTCAACCGCATGAACGACCTGATCGACGGGTGCAAACGGACGGGGAACATCACCCTCGACGGGAAGGACATCTACAGCACCGAGGTGAACCTGGTGGACCTGCGGCGGCGGGTGGGAATGGTGTTCCAGAAGTCGAACCCGTTCCCCAAGTCCATCTACGAGAACGTGGTGTTCGGCCCGCGGGTCGCCGGGGTGCGAGACAAGGCGCGGCTGGACTACCTGGTGGAGCGGTGTCTGAAGCAGTCGGCCCTCTGGAACGAGGTGAAAGACCGTCTCAACTCGTCGGCGATGGCGCTTTCGGGCGGGCAGCAGCAGCGGCTGTGCATCGCGCGGGCGCTGGCCACCGACCCGCAGGTGCTGCTCATGGACGAGCCGGCCAGCGCGCTCGACCCGAAGAGCACCAACGCCATCGAGGACCTGATCGACGACCTGAAGAAGCAGTACACGATCGTCATCGTGACGCACAACATGCAGCAGGCCGCCCGAGTGTCCGACTTCACCGCCTTCTTCTACGAGGGGGCGGTGGTCGAGTTCAACCCGACCCGCCAGTTGTTCACCAAGCCGGACAAGAAGCAGACGGAGGATTACATCACCGGGCGGTTCGGCTGAGCCGTGCGGACCCGCCCGACGAACGTCCCACACCCTTGAGGCCCACACCCATGCCGACCCCACGCATCCTGATCGTCGAAGACGAGCGCGGGCTGGTGCAGACGCTCAGCTGGTACTTCAACCGCGAGGGGTACGAGACGCTCGTCGCGCACGACGGGGCGGACGGGTTGCGGAAGGCCCAGACGCACCTGCCCGATTGCGTCCTGCTGGACGTCATGCTGCCGGGGGCAGACGGACTGACCGTGTGCCGTGAGTTGCGGGCCGGCGACCGCACCCGCGACATCCCCATCATCATGATCACGGCCAAGAGCGAGGAGGCCGACCAGATCGAGGGGTTCGCCAAAGGGGCGGACGACTACGTCACCAAGCCGTTCAACAACAAGATCCTGCTCCAGCGGGTGCGGGCGCTGCTGCGGCGGGTGGAGGGGCAGGGCACGCCGGATGAGGTGGTCGAGCACCTGGGGGTGAAGATCGACCTGGTGCGGCACCGCGTCAGCCTGGCCGACCGCCAGTTGGAGCTGACGCCGACCGAGTTCCGCCTGCTCGAGTGTCTGGTGCGGAAGCCCGGCCGGGCGTTCACCCGCCAGCAGCTGATGGACGCGGCCATCGGCGTCGGGCAGGTGGTGCTCGAGCGGACCATCGACGTTCACGTCAAGACGCTGCGGAAGAAGCTGGAGGCGGCCGCCGGGAGCAGCGACGAACTGATCGAGACCGTTCGCGGGGTGGGCTACCGCTTCCGCGAGACGCAAGGGATGTGAAAGCCGTCTGTTCGCCCCGCGAGCGGGTGCTGAATCCGGCTCGCGGGGCGAACGGACCACGGGCGATCACTTCGCCACCTTCCACTCCGCCCCCGCGGGCAGGACGAACGCCCGACTGTGCTGTCTCAGGTCGTCGGTCGCCCCCGCCTTCAGGGTGAAGGTGAACACCGTCTTCCCGTCCTTCGACGTCGTCTCGGGCACCAGCTTGTCCTGGCCCGACCCCTGCCACTGGAAGAGCAGCACGCACTCGCTCTTGAAGTCCACCTTCAGGTTCGACCCGAGCGGCTCCAGCGGGGACAACTTCAGGTCGGCGGCGGTCGTCAACTTGAGCGGCTCGCCCACCACCGCCCCCTTGATGAACTCCACCTTGTGTTCGACCAGGTCGATCTCGCGGGCCTCCGCCTTCTTCGGCTCCGGCTTCGGCACCGGCGGGCGGACGGCGGCGGTTGAGACCGCCTGCCCGAACGCGGACGCGGACAGGAGTCCAAAGAGCAGGACGGCAACGGTGAAGCGCATCGGAGGACCCTCGGGAGGGAGTACGGCGTCAACAGGGCGGGGGAGATTGTACCATCCGCCCCGTCGTTCGATTGTCACTTGCCGTACTTCACCTCGGCGTCGGCCGGCACGGCGAACAGGTGGGCGTGCTGCCGCAGGTCCTTCGTCCGGCCGGGAGCGAGCGTGAACGACACGGTGCTCTTGCCCTCCTTCGCTTCAGTCGTGTGCGACAGTTTGTCCTGCCCCGACCCGGCCCAGCGGAACAGCAGCAACTTCTCCTTCTTGAAGTCCGCCTTCACCGCCTTGGCGGCGTCCTCGCCGACCGCCTTCTTCAGCTCGTCTTCGCTGGTGATCTTGGTCGGCTCGGACCACTTGCCGCCCTCCTTGGCCGGCAGCTTCGCGTCCTTCAGTTCGACCTCCCGGACGGCTTCGGGCTTCTTCTCGTCGGCCGCCGTCGTCACACCGCACACCGCCACCACACACGCCATCACCAGTACGGAACGCATCGGAGATGCCCTCGGGAAGTCCGCCGCGGCCGGACGGCCGCAAGCTCAGGGGATTGTACGCCGCCGCCAAACGACCGCGGGCGGCGGGGCGTCCCCCACCGCCCGCGGCGACGTCGTCCGGTCACTGCACCTTGTACGTCGACCCCGCCGGCATGCCGAACAGGGCGGTGTGCTGCTTCACGTCCTTCGTCAGACCGGCGGTGTAGGTGAACATGACGTTCGACTTGCCTTCCAGCATCTCGGTCTTGCTGCCGATTCGGTCGCCGCCCGACCCGCTCCACTGGAACAGCAACAGGTACTCCTTGGTGAAGTCCACCTTGATGGCCTTCGCCCCGTCCTCGCCGAACACCTTCACCAGTTCCTCCTGGGTGGCGATCTTCGTCGGCACCGTGACCTTCGCGTCCGCCTTCGCCTCGGGCAGTTTCACGTCCTTCAGGTCGATCAACCGCACCCCGGCCTCGTCCTTCTTCGTCTCGTCGCCCTTCTTGTCGTCGGCCGCCGCCACGAACGCGGCCAGGCCACACAGCGCCATCGCACACAGGTAACGCATCGGAGTTTCCTCCCGAAGGGTGTGCCGGCCGGCGGGGGTGCCGACCGCGGGCGATGGGGATTGTAGACCGGCCGCCCGCGGGTCAACTGGCAATCGCGTGTAACGGCACAATCAGACTGTCCGGAAAACCTTCGCCGGCCGCGCAACTTTTTGTGCGCCGCACCACCCGACCCCAACAGCCCTGGCGGGTTGTAAATTCTGCCCGGTGCTGTGTACTCCCATCGGGCGGGCGGGTTCAATGACACCAACTCGGCGTGTTGGCACTGTTCTCCCGCCGGTGACGGTTCGCCCCGCGAGACGCACCATGACACCCGCCCGCCCGCCCCGCCCCACGCTCCGCCCGCTTTTCGTCAAGTTCGGGCTGGTGACCGCCGTGGCCGTCGCCGGGGTGGTGGCGTCCGCCCAGCCGCCGGCGGCACGGTCGGCGGACGCCACCCTCGCCCTGCGGGTGCGGCAGGCACTGGACGACCACCCGGCCCTCCGCCCGTACCAACTGAACTTGCTGGTGAACGTGGTCGACGGGGTGGTGGTGGTCGGCGGGCCGGTGCCGGACGCGAAACTGGCCGAGGCGGTCGAAGGGGCGGTGAAGGCGGTCGAGGGGGTGGCGCGGGTGAAGGTGTCGGTGTGGCAACTCGCCGCCCCGCGGTCCGACCCGCTGGCGATGAAGTTCGACGAGAAGCTGAACCCGAAGCCGACCCCGCCGACCACGCCCGCCGTCACCCTCAGCGTGCCGACCGACCCGCGGCCGACGGCCGGCGTCACCGGCCGCAAGCCGGACCTCCCCGACCCGTCGTCGAACATCCTCCAACCGCCGGTGCCGTCGGCCGAGCGGACGTCCCGTGCCCCGCACTCTCGCCCGCCGGGGGCCGAACCGCCCGAGTACACGCCCATCCCGGCGACGAACCTGCCGACCGAGCCGATCGCCGAGCCGCCGAGCAACGCGACCCCCGTGCGGGCGGCCCCGCCGCGAGACGCGGAGCGCGAGTCGGACGCGTGGAAGCGGGACCCGCGGTTCGCCGGGCTGACGGTGGAGGTGCGGAACGCGACGGCGGTGATCGGCGGGCGGGCGAAGAGCAAGGCGGTGGCGTGGGAGCTGGCCGAACAGGTGCGGAACTGGCCGGCGGTCGAGCGGGTGGCGGTCGGCCGGGTGGAAGTGGTGCGGTAGGTGTTGTCCTCAGTGCCGCCGCAGGTCGGCGAGTTGCTCTCGCAACCGGTCCTTCCGGTCCAGGTACCTTTGCTCGGCCTGTTCGTACGCCTCCGCCTTGCGGTAGGCGTTCACGCTCCACATGATCCCGGAGATGACGAACACCACGCCGAACAGCGGGAACAGCATGTCGAAGATGAGCGGCGGACCGTGGTCCCGTTCGGCGTACTGCCAGGTGAACCTGGTGGTGACGCCGAATGCGAATATGGTCCAGAAGATACCGAACATCGTAACGAGTACCCCGCCGGCCGCACTCGTCCCCTTCTTTGGCAGGTAGAGGTGCCCGTACCGCCCGCTCACCTTGTACTCCTCTTTCTCCTTCTCCCAGTCGATGTCCAGGCGGTTCAGCTCGTTCTCCAGGCGGTTGACCTCCTGCTGCCGCTGAAGGTCTCGCAGGTCGGGGGATGTGGTACGGGAGGCCGGCGGGGCAGCTGAGGCCGCGGCCACCGGTTCGGTGTAGATGCTGCTGCCGGATCGGCGGACGACCAGTGAGGTGCGGCATTGCCCGCAGGTGACGTACCGGGTGGTGTCCGGCACCTGGAGTTGTTCGCCGCACAGGGAGCAGGAAACCCGGTCGACGGACATGACCACCCCCCAGCGGGTGAAAATGTTTGCGGGCGACCCCGGCCCGCAAGGGCCGTGGGTGGAGTGCTCAGCCATCTGAGTCGCCACCCACGGCCCTTGCGGGCCGGGTCGCCCGGAATTGGCCGCCTACGCCTCCATCTTCTCTTTCACCAGCAGGATGTAGAACGTCGTCTTCTTCTCCTCCACCTTCTCGGCGAGCAGCTTCTCGGCCTCCTTCTTCTGCGGGTACGGGAAGGTGCCGGCCACCTTGCCCGAGTTGTCGAACACCTTCCACACCGCCCGGAACCGCTCCTCCTTGGCGGCGCGGGTGGACCGCTTCTTCGCCGGCGCCTTCGCCGCCTTCACCTTGACCGCCTTCTTTTTCTTCTTCTTCTTTGGTGCGTCCTCGTCGTCCTCGTCGCTCTCGTCGGCCTCCCCTTCGGCCTCGCCCTCCCCCTCCCCTTCGGCCTCGCCCTCCTCGTCCTCGTCCTCGTCCTCGTCCTCGTCCTCGTCCTCGGTTTCCTCGGCCGTCTCGTCCGTGGTCGCCTCGCGGTCGCGGGCTTCCGCCGCCTCCGCCTCCCGCCGCAGGTCCATCCGGCTGCGGCCCCCGCCTGCACGTCGCCCGGCCATATCGCCCCCCTCGCCGCAACTGTCGGCGGTTGAAGTCGGTTTCGATGCCAGACTCGTAAACTTACCCCCGCCGACCCGGACCGACAAGGTTTCCCGCCCATGCCCGAGCCGTTGCCGCCGTCGCCCGTCCGCGAGCACCTGGCCCTCGCCCTGGTGCCCGAACTCGGGCCGAAGCGGACGCGGGCGGTGCTCCGGCACTTCGGCTCGCCGGCGGCCGCCCTCGCCGCCACGGCCGACCAACTGGCCGACCTGCCGGCGTTCGGCAGCAAGGTGGCCGGCCGAATCGCCAGTGCGATGCGCGGGGTGAACGTGGCGGCCGAGTGGGAACTGATCGAACGGCACGGGGTGAGTGTGTTGCCCGTCGACCACCCGAACTACCCGGAGCAGTTGGCCGCTTTCGACGACGCCCCGCCGTTGCTCTACCTGCGAGGCGAGATCCTCCCCGCCGACCGGCAGGCGGTCGGCATCGTCGGTTCGCGGCAGTGTACCAGCTACGGGCGGCGGATGGCCGAGCGGCTGGCGGCCGGGCTGGTTCGGGCCGGGTTCACGGTCATCTCCGGGCTGGCCCGCGGGATCGACGGCGCGGCCCACCGGGCTGCGCTGGAGGCCGGCGGGCGGACGATCGCGGTGCTGGCGGGCGGGCTGTCGCGGATTTACCCGCCCGAACACGCCGACCTGGCCGAACGGGTGGTCGAGAACGGGGCGATCCTGACCGAGACGCCGATGACGGTCGAGCCGCAGCCGGGCATGTTCCCGGCCCGCAACCGCATCATCTCCGCCCTCAGCCGGGCGGTGGTGATCGTGGAGGCGGGCGAGCGGAGCGGGGCGCTCATCACCGCCACCCACGCGGCCGAACAGGGGCGGGAGGTGTTC
>CAYMHO010000062.1:0-16828 GCA_964390195.1 uncultured Fimbriiglobus sp.
CGGAGGGGAAGCTCGGCGGGCAGGCCCGGGTGGAGGGCGTGAGCGGGACGTGGAAGGACCTGACGGACAGCGTGAACGGCATGGCCGCCAACCTGACCGCCCAGGTGCGGAACATCGCCGAGGTGGTGACGGCGGTGGCCACCGGCGACCTGAAGCGGAAGTTGAGCGTGGAGGCGAAGGGGGAAATCGCCAAACTGGCCGAGACGATCAACGAAATGATCGCCACCCTCGCGACGTTCGCCGACCAGGTGACGAACGTGGCCCGCGAGGTGGGCGTCGAGGGGCAACTCGGCGGGCAGGCGAAGGTGCCCGGCGCGGCCGGCATCTGGAAGGCGCTCACCGAGAACGTGAACCAACTGGCGGCCAACCTGACCACCCAGGTGCGGGCCATCGCCGAGGTGGCCACGGCGGTGACCAAGGGGGACCTGACGCGGTCCATCATGGTGGAGGCGCAGGGGGAGGTGGCCGCCCTGTCGAACACCATCAACGAGATGATCCGCAACCTGCGGGACACCACCCGCAAGAACACCGAGCAGGACTGGCTGAAGACCAACCTGGCCAAGTTCAGCCGCATGCTGCAGGGGCAGCGGGACCTGACGAACGTCGGGCGGATGGTGCTGTCCGAGCTGTGCCCGGTGGTGGAGGCGCAGCACGCCGAGTTCTACGTGTTCGAGTCGGACGAGGGGACGAAGGTGAGCCGCCTCACCCTGCTGGCCGGGTACGCGTCGGACGGGCGGGAGGGGGTGGGCAAGCGGGTGTCGCTCGGCCAGGGGCTGGTCGGGCAGTGCGCGCTGGAGAAGCAGAAGATCCTGATCGACGACCTGCCGCCCGAGTACATCCGCATCTCGTCCGGCCTCGGGTCGGCCTCCCCGCGGAGCGTGCTGGTGCTGCCGCTCATCTTCGAGGGGCAGGTGCGGGGGGTGCTCGAGCTGGCATCGCTCGGCGGGTTCAACCCGGCCCACCAGGCGTTCCTGGAACAGTTGACCGAGTCCATCGGCATCGTCCTCAACACCATCGAGGCGAACATGCGGACGGAGGGGCTGCTCAAGCAGTCCCAGTCGCTCGCCCAGCAGCTGCAGACCCGCCAGCAGCAGTTGCAGAACACGAACGAGGAGTTGCAGGAGAAGGCCCGCCTGCTGGCGCACCAGAACCAGGAGGTGGAGCGGAAGAACGCCGAGGTGGAGCACGCCCGGCAGGCGCTGGAGGAGAAGGCCAAGCAGCTCGCCCTCACCTCCAAGTACAAGTCCGAGTTCCTGGCGAACATGAGCCACGAGCTCCGCACCCCGCTGAACAGCCTGCTCATCCTGTCCGACCAGCTGAGCAAGAACGCCGACCGCAACCTGAGCCCGAAGCAGATGGAGTTCGCCAAGACGATCCACTCGTCCGGCAACGACCTGCTGATGCTCATCAACGACATCCTCGACCTGTCCAAGATCGAGTCCGGGACGGTCGAGGTGGACGCCGGCGAGGTGCGGCTGAACGACCTGCACGGGTACGTCGAGCGGACCTTCCGCCACGTGGCCGAGAGCAAGAGCCTGTCGTTCGTCACCCGGTTCGACCCGCGGCTGCCGAAGGCCCTGTTCACCGACGCCAAGCGGCTGCAGCAGATCATCAAGAACCTGCTGTCGAACGCGTTCAAGTTCACCCACCACGGGCAGGTGGCGCTGACGGTGGAGCCGGTCACCGGCGGGTGGACGCCCGACCACGAGGAGCTGAACCGGGCGACCGAGGTGGTGGCGTTCGCCGTCTCCGACACCGGCATCGGCATCCCGACGGACAAGCAGCAGATCATCTTCGAGGCGTTCCAGCAGGCGGACGGGAGTACCAGCCGCAAGTACGGCGGCACCGGCCTCGGGCTGGCCATCAGCCGCGAGCTGTCGCGGCTGCTCGGGGGGGAGATCCGCCTCACCTCCACCCCCGGCCGGGGCAGCCTGTTCCAGCTCTTCCTGCCGACCGTGTACACCCCCCGTCCGGGCCGCCCGAAGGCGGTGGCCGACTCCTCCCCGCAGCCGCTCCCCGCGGAGCGGAACGGCACCCACCCCGCCCCGCTGCCGCCGGCCGACGAGCCGCCGGCCGACTTGGGCGTGAACGAGTACGGGGACGACCGGAACGACATCCGCCCCGGCGACCGGGTGCTGCTGGTCGTCGAGAACGACGTCGGGTTCGCCCGCTTCGAGCTGGACGCCGCCCGCGAGAAGGGGTTCAAGGGGCTGGTCACCTCCCTCGGGGCGGCCGGGCTAGCCCTGGCCCGCGAGTACCAGCCGGCGGCGGTCATCCTCGACCTGCACCTGCCGGACATCGACGGGTGGCGGGTGATCGACCGGCTGAAGCGGGACGCCGGCACCCGCCACATCCCGGTGGCGGTGGTGTCCACCGACGACGCCCGCGACGCGGCCATCGACGCCGGGGCGGCGGCGTTCGTGGCCAAGCCGGTGCCCAGCCGCGAGGTGCTCGACGGCCTGCTCGACCACCTGGCCGCCCTGACCACCCGCCCCGCCCGCCGGCTGCTGGTGGTCGACCCGGACGCCGAGCGGTGGGCGGACGCGGCCGAGCGGTTCGGCCGGACGGTGGAGGTGGCCACCGCCACCGACGTGGGCGATCTGGGCGGCACGCCGGCCGACTGCGTCGTCCTGTGCCCGCCGTGGGCCGACCCGCCGGCGGTCCCCCCGGCGTCGGCGACCGGAGACGGGGTGCACACCCGCCTGCCGGTGATCGTGTACGCCGACCGGACCGGGCCGGCCGAGGCGGAGGCGGCGGCCGCCGGCTGGCGGCGGTTCGGCGACGCCTACCTGGTGCGGGTGGCCGACTCGCCGGACGCCCTGCTCGACCTGGCCACCTTCCACCTGCACGCCCCGCTCGCCGGCCTGCCCGAGGGCGAGCGGGCGCGGCTGCGGGTGCGGGGGGAGGAGGAGCACACCCTGGCCGGCAAGCGGGTGCTGATCGTGGACGACGACGTGCGGAACATCTTCGCCCTGACCACCGTCCTGGAGGAGCACGACGTGATCATCACCTCCGCCGACAACGGGCGGAAGGCGATCAACATGCTGCTCGCCGACCCGCGGGTGGACGTGGTGCTGATGGACATCATGATGCCCGGCATGGACGGCATGGAGACGATGCGAGAGGTCCGCAAGATCCCGGAGTTGAAGCGGGTGCCGATCGTGGCGGTGACGGCCAAGGCGATGAAGGGGGACCGGGAGAAGTGCATCGAGGCCGGGGCGTGGGATTACCTGTCCAAGCCGGTCGAGCCGGAGCAACTGCTGGCCGTCCTGCGGGCGTGGACCCGGCGGTGACCGCGGGGGTGCGCGTCAGGAGAATCCCGGACAGCCCCGCCGCCGCCCGCGTGTAGAGTGGGCCTTCAAGTAGCGACCGTTCACGACCGCGACGACCGGCGGATGCCCTTTCCCCGCGGAGGATTCATGCTCGAACCGGACGGGACGGCCCGCATCCTGGTGGTGGACGACCGGGAGGACAAGCTCCTGGCATACCGCTCCATCCTGGACGACCTGGGGCAGACGATCGTCACCGCCCGGTCCGGGGAGGAGGCGCTGTCGCACGTCCTGGGGGCACACTTCGCGGTCATCCTGCTGGACGTGCAGATGCCCGGCATGGACGGGCTGGAGACGGCCGCCCTCATCCGCAAGCGGAAGCGGTCGTCCCACACCCCGATCATTTTCCTGACCGCGTTCGACGAGGTGCGGGCGGCCGAGGGGTACGCCACCGGGGCGGTGGACTACATGACCACCCCGGTGGTGCCGGAGGTGCTGCGGGCGAAGGTGCGGGTGTTCGTCGACCTGTACCACATGACCCAGCAGGTGCGGAGGCAGGGGGAGGAGCGGGTGGCCTTGGCCGAGGAGCGGACGCGGCGGGAGGCGGCCGAGGGGGAGAACCGGCGGCTGGCCTTCCTGGCCGAAGCCAGCCGGGTGCTGGCCGGGTCGCTCGACCCGGCGGCCGTCGCCGACGCCGTCGCCCGCCTGCCGGTGCCCGCCCTGGCGGACCTGGCCGGGTTGACGGTGGCCGACGACGCCGGCGGGTGGCGGACCGACCTGGCCTGGGTGTGCCCGAACGACCCGACCGTCCGCACCCGCCGGCTGACCGCCGCCGACGGCCCGCAGGACCCGCTCCGCGAGGCGGTCGACCGGGCGCTGGCCACCGGCCGGCCGGAACAGCTCGACGGGCTGGACGTGCCGTTCCCGGCGGCCGACGGGCGGCCGGCCGCCGGCCGCCTCCGGGCCGCCGCCGTGTTCCCCCTGCTCGTCCGCGACCGCTCGCTCGGCGCCCTCACCCTGGCGTTCGCCGGCCCGCCCCGCCTCGCCCCGTCCGACGTCGTCCTCGCCCGCGACCTGGCCGCCCGCGCCGCCGTCGCCCTGGACAACGCCCGCCTGCACCACGCCGTGCAGAAGGCCGACCGGCAGAAGAACGAGTTCCTGGCCATGCTCGCGCACGAGCTGCGGAACCCGCTCGCCCCGCTGCGGAACGCCGCCGCCGTCCTGCGACACACCCACACCGCGACGGAGGTGCGGCGGGCGAGCGAGCTGATCGACCGACAGGTGACGCACCTGGCCCGGCTGGTGGACGACCTGCTCGACGTCGGCCGCATCACCCGCGGGGCGGTGCGGCTGCAGTCCCACCCGCTCGACCTGGTCGCCCTGGTCGCCCAGGCGGTCGAGTCCGCCCGCCCGACCGCCGACGCCTGCCGGCACGCCCTCGAAGTCGCCCTGCCCGACCGCCCGGTGGTGGTGGCCGGCGACCCCACCCGCCTGTCCCAGGTGGTGTCCAACCTGCTGGCCAACGCGGTCAAGTACACCGACCCCGGCGGCCGCATCCGGGTGGCGGTGGAGGCGACCGCCGGGGAGGCGGTGGTGCGGGTGCGGGACAGCGGGGTGGGCATCCCGTGCGACATGCTGGCCGCCGTGTTCGACCTGTTCACCCAGGTGGACCAGTCGCTCGACCGCTCGCAGGGCGGGCTGGGCATCGGGCTGACGCTTGTCAAGCGGCTGGTGGAGATGCACGGCGGGCGGGTGGCCGCCCACAGCGGCGGGGTGGGCACCGGCAGCGAGTTCACCGTCGCCCTGCCGCTCGCCCCGGAGGGGGCCGTCCCGCCGGCCGACACCCCGCCCGCCCCGTCCCCGCCGACCGCCGCCCTGCGGGTGGTGGTGGTGGACGACAACGTGGACGGGGCGGAGAGTCTGGCCGCGCTCATCGGCCTGCTCGGCCACCAGACGGTGGTGGCACACACCGGCCCGGCCGGGCTGGAGGCGGCCCGCACCGCCCGTCCCGACCTCGTCCTGTTGGACATCGGCCTGCCGGGGATGGACGGGTACGAGGTGGCCCGGCGGCTGAGGGCCGACCCGGCGACGTGCGGGCTGGTGCTGGCGGCGGTTAGCGGGTACGGGCGGGAGCAGGACACGGCCCGCGCCCGCGACGCCGGGTTCGACCACCACTTCGTCAAGCCGCTCGAACTGGCCGCCCTCCAGTCCCTCCTCCGCACCGTCCGCCCGCCCACAGCGGGCCGACACGGCCCCCCTCTCGCGTTCACACCGACGGCTTGAAGCAGAGCCGCACGAGACCATCTCGGCCGAGCGGGGCGAGTTGGTCCGGCAGTTCGCCCGCCGGCCGGAACGCCTTCACGTAGTAGCTGCCGGTGTCTACCGCCGGCAGGCCGTGCGCCCGCAGCCAGTCGCCCACCCACGCCCGCCGTTCGGCATCCACCGCTTGCACCGCGGTCAGGTCGAGCGCCAGGAACGCTTGCGCGGCGATGCCGTTGAAGAAGTAGGTGAACCATTCCCAGGAACTGGCGAACCGTTTCCGGTACGGGTGATCGCGGTGGACGAGCGCCACCCCGAGTTGCGACGCCGTCAGCCCGAACCCGCGGCTGAAACTGATCGACAGCACCGACTTGCCGAGCACTGGCGAGAGTGCCTCCGCGACCGCCTTCCGTTCGCCGGGTGCCATCGTCGGGTACAGGTTCAGGTTGAGCAGGCACGCGTCGGCCGAAGCGAGGAAGTCTACCATCTCGGCGGTCAGGTGGCCGTTCCGCACCGACGGCACGCACAGGCACGCCAGCCGCCCGTTTGCGTCCGCCTCCCACCGCACCTTGTCCGGGTGAGTACACCCGACGCGGAAGCCGTACCAGTCGCCGGGGAACACGCTCACCCCCTCCCGCACGGCCACCGCTTCCACCAGGTGGGCCATGAAGTCCACATCGCTGCCGGCGGCGAACGCCTCGTACTCGGACAGGTCCCACGCCCCACCACTCAGGTCGCACAACGTCTGCTTCAACCGCGGCACGAACTCCCCGCGGAACCAGCCGAGGCCGGCGGTGTAGTGGGTGGACAGGTCGTGCGCGGTTAAACCCGCAACTGCGGCCCGGTACGCCTCCGCCCCGGCCGCGTACCCGACCGGCAGCAGCGGGCGGAAGTGCTCCACCTGATGCCCGACGGCGGCTACGAGGGCGTCAGCCGGAACAGCCGGCTCGACGTGTCCTCCAGCGAGGCGTACACCGCCCCGTCCGACAGCAGGTTGCTCGACCGGCAGGTGCGGTGGGCGAGTTCCCACCCCGGCGTCGGTTCGTGGTAGTAGCACGCCTGAACCCCCCTGATGCGGCGGATGACCGGCCCCCACGGGAGGGACGCCAGCACCTCGCCTTCGTCGCCGAACGGGTCGAACGCCACCCGGTGATCTCGCGCCCAGTCGTCTTCGCCCGACCCGCGGAACAGCGAGCCGTCGTAGGCGACGTAGGTGTGCTTGAAAGTGAACTGCGTCACGCCGAACGGCCGCAGGGTGTCGATGTACTCCCACACCCGTTCGGCCGAGTCCACCCACCCGCGGGCCATCACGCACGTCGCCCGAACGGTCAGCCGGCCGGCGGCGGCGAAGAACTCGGCCAGCGTCGGGGCGCCGTCGCCCATCAGTTCGCGGGTGTCGGCGTCGGCCGCCGCGTGCCGGGAGTAGCACAGGTACGACAGCCCGGCGTCGTGCAGCCGCTTCGCCAACTCGCGGGTGAGCAGTGTGCCGTTGGTGAAGCACGCCACCTCGTCGAAGTACCGCCGGCCGAGTTCGACCAGGTACACCACGTCGTCGGGCCGTAGCAGCGGTTCGCCCCCGCCGGTGACGACCAGTCGGGTCGCCCCACGCTCTCGGGCGAACTCGTAATACCGGGCCACGTCCACCCGCCGCCAGTCGGTGCGGTCGTGCTTCAACGCGCTGACCGACGACTTGGAGAAGCAGAACGGGCAGCGGAGGTTGCACGCCACCCGCACCGGCAGCACGCTGCACGTGAGGAACCGGCACTCCGCCCACGCGGCAGCGTTGCTGGTTTCGGGTTCGAGCAGTGTCAGCACGGTGTCACCCGCTCGGATGGTTCGTTTACGTACAACTGGGGTGCAACCACCCCCCACCTCTCCCCGCTGGCGAGAGGACGGAACGCGCAGCGTTCCGGGTGAGGGGTCTGCTTCCCAAAGCGCCCCTCACCCGCCGCCCTCGCTCCGCTCGGTCGGCGACCTCTCCCCAGCGGGGAGAGGTGTGCCACTGAACCCACCAACGCGGGCAGGAAGCGACCGCAACGCCTCGGCGATCTCCCCGCGGCGGTCGCGGGGCAGGTGGTGCCAGGCGGTACACAGGTCGCTCTCGCTCAGCCCGACGCGGGCCATGTCCGCCTTCGCCCGCTCTCGGGTGGTGCGGTCGCCGGACTGCAGGGCCTTGCGGAGCGGGTCGGCCGCCCGTTCCGTCGCGGCCAGTTCCTCGGCCAACCGGTCCAGTCGGAGCAGCGATTCCGCCGCCGCGTCGTCGTAGGCCCGCCCGCCGAGTGCTTCCCGCAGTTCACCCACGTCACCCGCCCCGGCGGCCAGTCGGGCGGCCACTGACAGCGGCATGTCACCGGGCACGAAGCCGACGGCGGCGAAGTCCACCCCCGACCGCGCCCGCGCAACGTAGATGTGCGGGACGCCGGAGTGCCACACGCCCAACTCCCGCCCGCGGAGGACGACCAGCCGGCCGGTCCGCTCGTGGTCGGTGTACGGTTCGACGAACTCGGCCGTGCGGGTGTACACAATCGGCGACAGCGGCCCGGCCAGCCGCGGCAGTGACCGCCGCAGGAACATGGCCAGGGCCACCGGCCCCACATCGCGGAACAGCACCGGGCACGCCTCGCCGTCGGCCAGCGGGCGGAGGGTGGCGCCCGTGTGCCAGCGGAAGGCGGTCAGGTCGTCGCGGGCGGGCATGGCGGGCGGACCTCTCGTGTGCGACGACCCGTAACCCCAGCCGGATGGACCTTCGGTCGAACCGACCCCCGCCGAAGGGAGGTGCCGACCCCGTCTCAGGTTCGAGGCGCCCTCCCCGAAGCCGGGGTGAGACCACTCGTCTGCCCTACCATAGCCGGATGAGTCTGCCCTTTCACGCCGAAACCGCCGCCGCCCGTGCCGCCCAGGCGGCCTGGGCGAACGTGCCGGTCAGGACACGCGTGCGGCCGGTGGCGGAGTTCCGCCGGCGGCTGGCGGAACGGCTGGACGACATCACATCAGCGATCCGGGCGGACGTGAACAGCCCGCCGGATCAGGTCGTCTCGAGCGAAGTTCTGCCGGTGGCGGACGCGGCGAGGTGGCTAGAAAAGCACGCCGCCCGCATCCTGCGACCGCGGCGGGTGGGCGGTCGCCCGATGTGGCTCATGGGGTGCAAGGACGTCGTTCATCGCCGACCGTGGGGCGTCGTCGCGGTCGTCGGCACCTGGAACTACCCGCTGTTCCTGAACGCCGTACCGGTGCTCCATGCACTCGTTGCCGGCAACGCGGTGGTGTGGAAGCCGAGCGAGAACGCCCCGCGGTTCGCCGAGCTGTTTGCCGAGTTGGTGAGGGATGCCGGGTTCCCGTCGGGAACGTTCACCAGGCTCCCCGCCACCCGCGAGGCCGGCCCGCTGGTCGCCGAGGCGGACGTGGATTTCGTGCATTTCACCGGCTCCGAACCCGTGGGGCGGCAGTTGGCGAAGCGACTGGGCGAACGGCTCATCCCGTCGGCATTGGAGTTGAGCGGGTGCGATGCCATGTTCGTGCTGAACGACGCGAACGTGGAGCTGGCGGCGCGGGCGGCGTGGTACGGGGCGACGCTGAACGACGGGCGGACGTGCATGGCCACCCGGCGGGTGTTCGTGCAACGGGGGGTGTGGGAGAAGTTCTCGGAACTGGTTCGAAACCTCACCCCCCCGGCCCCCCTCTCCATGAATGGAGAGGGGGGTGTTCAACCCGCCACAGTTTCTGTTTCTTCGCAGCGAGCTGTGCGAGCGGACGGCGCTACGGCTCGTGGCGAAGAACTCGGCCACGCATCCGGCTTGAACACCCCCTCTCCATTGATGGAGAGGGGGCCGGGTGGTGAGGTTTTATTTTCCCCACCCCCCGACCACCCCGCCCGCCGCGAATCGACCTTCACCCCGCGACTCGCCGTGCTGCCGTTCGACACGTTGGACGAAGCACTCGCCTTGCACGCCGAGAGTCCGTTCCGCCTGACCGCCAGCATTTTCACCCGCAACATCGGCGACGCCCGATCGCTCGCCGCGAGGCTGGCGGTCGGTGCGGTCGTCGTCAACGACGTGATCGCCCCGACGGCCCATCCGGGCACCCCGTTCGGCGGGCGGGGGGCGAGCGGGTGGGGCGTCACACAGGGCGACGAAGGCCTGTTGCAAATGACCGTGCCGCAGACGGTGACGGTTCACGCCGGCACCTTCCGCCCGCACGTCGAGAGCGTGCTGAGGGCCGACCCCGCCGGCGGGGAGGTGACAACCGGCATGCTGCGGATGGCCCACGGCCGCACCCTCGGGGTGCGTTGGCGGGGGCTGACACAGATGGTGCGGGGGATGATGCGGTTCGGGAAGAACACGACCACCACCGGGAGCGGACAGCGATGATCGACCTGCGGAGCGACACCGTCACCAAGCCGACCGCCGCGATGACGGCCGCCATGTTCGCCGCCCCGGTGGGCGACGACGTGTACGGCGAAGACCCGACCGTGAACGCCCTGGAGGAGGCCGTCGCGGTGCGGTTGGGCAAGGAGGCGGCGGTGTTCGTGCCGAGCGGCACGATGGCCAACCAGATCGCCGTGCGGCTGCACTGCCGGCCGGGCGAGGAACTGATCACCGAGGAGACGAGCCACGTCGTGCTGTGGGAGGGCGGCGGGCCGGCGGCGCTGTCCGGGGTGACGGTCCGCCCGCTGCCCGGCCACTTCGGCAAACTGTCACTCCAACAGCTCGAAGCCCTGCACCGGCCCGACGACGTTCACACGCCCCCGAGCAAGCTCCTCTGGCTGGAGAACACGCACAACCGCGGGGGCGGCAGTTGCTACGCCATCGACGACGTGCGGGCGATGTGCCGGTGGGCACGCGACGAGGGGATGGCCCGCCACCTGGACGGCGCCCGACTGTGGAACGCGGTGGTGGCGACCGGCGTCGCGGCCGACGTGTGGGCCGCCCAGTTCGACACGGTGAGCGTCTGTTTCAGCAAGGGGCTGGGCGCGCCGGTCGGGTCGGCGCTAGCGGGCACGCGGGAGCAGATCAAACTGGCCCGACGGTTCCGCAAGCTGTTCGGCGGGGGGATGCGGCAGGCAGGGCTCCTCGCGGCGGCCTGCCTGTACGCGATGGAGCACCACGTTCACCGGCTCGCGGAAGACCACGCCAACGCCAAGCTGATCGCCGACGCGGTTCGAACCGTGCCGGGGTTCACACTCGTTCCGCCGGTGGTGGAAACCAACCTGGTGTGGTTCGAGGTGGACCGGGCGAAGCACGGCAGCCCGCAGGACGTCGCCCGCAAGCTGCGGGAGAAGGGGGTGCTGGTGTCGGCTCTCGGCGAGACCACCGTGCGGGCCGTCACGCACCTGGACGTGACCCGCGAGCAGTGCGAACGAGTGGCCCTCGCGGTGCGGGGAATGCAGTAAAGACAGAAGAGCTAACCACAGAGGCACAGGGACACAGAGAAGGCAGGGAGAGTTCGGTGTCTTCACACTCCCTGCTTTCTCTGTGTCCCTGTGCCTCTGTGGTTAGATTCCGACATTGATGCCGAACCGCTTCACCAGCTTTTCCAACTCCGCCCGTAGGAACTTGAAGCTCGGGGCGATGAAGAAGTCCACCTGCATGTGCGACGGGTCGTAATCCTGGCTGATCACGTCTTCCGTCACGAACGGGCGGCGGCGGGCGTCCGGGCTGAACAGCGAGTGCGGGATCTCCCCGAAGCTGCTCAGGATGCCGGCCCCGAACACCTTCGTCTCGCCGTGCTCCTCGATCAGCCCGAACTCGATGCTGAACCAGCTGAACCGCTTGAGGGCCAGCACCTGGTCCCCTCGCGGGGTGGTGGCCGCCGCCTTGCCGATGAGGGTGAGCAGTTCGGCGTAGTCCTGGTTCATGAGCGGCGGGACGTGACCCAGGCAGTCGTGGATCATGTCCGGCTCGGGCGTGAACTCCGGGTGCGACCCGTGCCGCATGAACTGCGTCACCGGGAACCCCCGCTTCGCGATGTACTCGTAGAAGGTGCGGTACGGGAGCGCCCCCTCGGCCGGCACCAGGTGCACGTTCGTCGTCGCCTGCACCCGCTCGCTGAGTGTGCGGAGTTGCGGGATCACGTCCGCGGTGATGGCCAACTCCCGCTTCGCCTTCAGGTAGATCTCGCTGGCGTACTTCACGTGCAACTCGTCCAGTTTCGACGACGCCTCCCGCCAGATGCGGGTCTCCTCGGGGGTGTAATCCACCAGCGGCGGGCCGAGATTTCCCAGCCGGTGGCGGCGGGTCAGGTCGAACAGGAACTCGCGGCGGGCGATGTATTCGCTGTCCCCCTCGCCGGGGTGCGGCAGTTCGAGCACGAACTTGTCGGCGTCGGGCGGCACCACCATCGCGTTGGCGTCGATCGTCTGCCCGTACTCGGTGAGCGTGTCGGGAGCGTTCATCGGCGGAAACCCCTGGGAGAGACAGGGAGAGTCAAGCTACCTATTTTATCGGCAGCGGGCGAAAGGGGGGTGCGGCAAAACGGTATGCACCGGGTCGCCCGGCGGATCCGCCCATGAACCTGGACGCCTACTTCGCCCGCATCCGGTATGCCGGCCCGCGGGTGCCGACCCTGCCGGTCCTGCACGATATCCTGTTCCGCCACACCTGCGTCATCCCGTTCGAGAACCTGGACGTGTTGCTGGGGCGGGGAGTCTCGCTGGCCGACGCGGACGTCGAGCGGAAGCTGGTGGCGGAGAACCGCGGCGGGTACTGCTTCGAACAGAACTCGCTGCTCATGCGGGCGTTGCTCGCCCTCGGGTTCGCGGTGACGCCGCTGTCGGCACGGGTGCGGCTGAACCAGCCCCGCGAGTTCACCCCGCCCCGCACCCACCTGCTCCTGCGGGTGACGATCGACGGGGTGCCGTGGCTGGCCGACGTGGGCATCGGCGGGTTCTCCCCTGCCGCCCCGCTGCGGCTGGACGTCTCCGACACCGAACAGCCGACCGCCTACGATGCCCGGCGGATCGTGAGCGAGAGCGGTTCGCACGGGTCGCGGCATTTCCACCAGGTGAAACTCGGCGACGCCTGGGCGGACGTGTACGAGTTCACCGGGGAGGAGATGCCGGCCATCGACCGCGAGTTGGCCAACTGGTGGACCAGTACGCACCCGGCGTCGCACTTCCGGCACAACCTGCTGGTCGGGCTGGCCCGCCCGGACGGCACCCGGTTCGGGCTGACGAACCGCGAGTTCGTCCACCGCCGCGGGGCCGAGGTGCTGGAGCGGGTGGAGATCCGGACCGCCGACGAACTACTCATGCTGTTGGCCGAGCGGTTCGGGCTGCGGTTCCCACCCGGCACCCGGTTCGGCGACGGCGAGACGGCGTGGCCGACCTAAGGCGAACCCGGCCCGCAAGGGCCGCGGGTGGCGAGGAGAGCCGCCCGAGCACGCCACCCGCCGACCTTGCGGTGGGGGTTGGCCCAGACATCCGTTGAGGACTCCCCTGTTGCCGCCCTTCGCCGACGACCCCCTCGCCTCCTTCCGCTCCCTCTCCGCCGACGACCTGATGCTGCCCGTGCTGGTGCAGTTGGCGGTGATCGTCGCCGTCGCCCGGATCGGCGGGATCGTCGCCCGGCGGGTCGGTCAGCCGGCGGTGGTGGGGGAAATCATCGCGGGGTTGCTGCTCGGCCCGTCGCTGTTCAAGGCGGTGCTGCCGGGGGTGTGGGCGGCGGTGTTCGAACCTGCGCTGCCCGGCGTGCCGGCGGAGGTGGCGAACGCCTCCTTCCCCAAGCTCTTGCAGGTGCTCGCCCAGCTCGGGGTGATCCTGCTGCTGTTCCTCATCGGGCTGGAGTTCCACATCGAGCACCTGAAGGTGAAGGGGTGGTCGGCGGTGGCGGTGGCGGCGGCCGGGGTGGTGCTGCCGTTCGCCGCCGGGGCGGGGCTGGGGCCGCTCATCCACCCGCACCTGGAGCCGCACCCGACCGCCGGCCCGGTGCCCCTGCTCGGCCTCACCCTGTTCCTCGGGGTGGCGGTGTCGGTCACGGCCATTCCCACCCTCGGCCGCATCCTGCTGGAGATGGGCATCACCCGCACGCGGGTGGGGACGGTTGTGCTGGCGTCGGCCGCCGTGGCCGACGCGGCCGTGTGGGCGCTGCTGGCGGCCGTCCGCCCGCTCGCCGCGCCGGGTGGGGGCGAGCTGTCGTGGGCCGGGCCGGGGCTGATGCTCCTGCTGGCGGTGGCGTTCGGGGTGGTGCTGTTCGCCGGCGTCCGCCCGCTCCTCGGCCGGTACCTGGTTCACGCCCTGCGGACCAACGGCGGGCAGTTGGGCGTCACCCCGCTGGCGGTGCTGCTGGTCGGGCTGCTGCTGTGCGGGCTGGCTACCAACATGATCGGCATTTCGGCGGTGTTCGGCGCGCTCCTGTTCGGGGCGGCCCTGTCCGACCGGCCGGGGCTGCGGGAGGCGGTGTCCGCCCGCCTGCGGGACGTGGTCACCACCTTCCTGCTGCCGGTGTTCTTCACCGCCACCGGGCTGCGGACGGACGTGAGCACCCTGGGCGGGCTGTGGGGGGTGGCGGTGGCGGTGTTCGTGGTGGCGGCCGGGGGCAAGCTGATCGGCTGCACCCTGGCCGCCCGGCTGACCGGGTTCAAGTGGAAAGAAGCGGCGGCGGTCGGGGCGCTGATGAACACCCGCGGGCTGATCGCCCTGGTGGTCATCAACATCGGGTACGACATGGGGGTGGTGCCGAAGAGCCTGTTCGCCTGCCTGGTGCTGATGGCCGTCGCCACCACCCTGCTGACCGGCCCGCTGGTCATGCTGGTGCGGAAGGGGACGGAACTGGAGGGGCCGATCCGCGCGAGCGGGTTCGCGCGGGAGCGGACGGCCCGTTGACCCGCGGCGCGGGACCGGCGTTCCGGGTGGGGTCAGCACATCGCCGACTTCCGCTTCTTCCCGTGCCGGCCGGCGGCGATCGACTTGTCGATGTACGGCCCGGCGTCCGGCACCTTGCAGTCGGTGTCGCCCACGTCCACCGTCACCTTGCCGACCGCCTCGGCCGTGGCCTTCGCCTTCGCCGTCAGCGTCGGCACGAACGTGCCCGCACAGATGACGAAGTTGTTCATGGCGTACTTCACCCGGTTCGGGGCGGTGTGAATGTCCGACTCGACCCGCTCCAGCAGCCCCACGATCTCGTCGTGATCCAGTTCCTCGTCCGGCTTGATCGACAGCAGGCTGGCGTAGGTGCTCCACCCGGCCGCGGCGGTCTGCTCCTTCTTCGAGTCCATCCACTCCAGGGCCAACTCCCGCCCGAACCGCGACTCGGCGGCCGCCCACGCCACCGTGTAGCAACTGATCATGTGCCAGTAGGCGGCCTTCACCCACCTGCTCAGTTGGGCCTTGGTGAACTTCACCGGGTCGGAGACGAGGGCGGCGAGGTACATGGCGTCCGAGTTACCCGTGTCGTACAGGGCGAGAGCCAGATCGTGGTCCTTCTTCACCTTCTTCACGATCGTCTTCAGGTGTTCGACCTTCACCCCGAAGAACGGCTCGCGGGCGCCGTGCCGCATTAGGGTCTTCTTCGTCTGTTCGCTGCCGTGGGCTTCCAGGTCGGCCATCACGTCGTCGAGGGTCATGGGCATGGGGTCGCCTCCGGTGGGGGTGGCGGGAATGGTGGTGTGTGGGAGTGGCGCTCGGCGATGTCGGTAGCGGGAGTTGAGGGAAAAAGGCAACGCCGCAAGCGGCGTCACCCGAACGCCGCTTGCGGCGTTGCGACACCGGCAGTTGCTACCACCGGCACCGGCGCCTTAAGCTTGTGACTACCCCCGGAGGCACCCCATGCGCCCCGCGCTCTTCGCCCTCCTGCTCACCGCCGGCCCGCTGTTCGCTCAGGAAGCGACCCTCAAGGCCGACGCCACCAAGGCGCTCAAGTCCGCCGCTACCTACTACCGCGAGAAGGTGGCGAGCCACGGCGGGTACGTGTACTTCTACTCGCTCGACCTGAAGGACCGCTGGGGCGAGGGGAAGGCGTCGGCCGATATCCTGTTCGTGCAACCGCCCGGTACGCCGACTGCAGGAATGGCGTACCTCGCCGCCCACGCCGCGACCGGCGACCAGTTCTACCTCGACGCCGCCCGCGAGACGGCCGAGTGCCTGGTGTACGGTCAACTGCAATCCGGCGGGTGGACGCAGGTCATCCACTACGCCAAGGCGAACCGCGTGGGCAAGTACCGCAACGGCAAGGGCGGCAACTGGAACGTGAGTTCGCTCGACGACGACCAGACGCAGGCGGCGCTCAAGTTCCTGATGCGGGCCGACGCGGCACACGGGTTCAAGAACAAGGAGATTCACGAGGCGGCCGAGTACGGGCTGAACGCCTTGTTGAAGGCCCAGTTCGCCAACGGCGGCTTCCCACAAGTGTGGCAGGGGCCGGTGCCGGAGCAACCGGTGAAGAAGGCGAGTTTCCCGAAGGGCGACTGGAAGACCGAGGGCAAGCTGAAGAACTACTACGACCACTACACGCTCAATGACGGCCTCGCCGGCACCGTGGCCGACGTGCTGATCGTCGCCCACGAGGTGTACAAGGACGACAGGTACAAGAAGGCGCTCACGAAACTCGGCGACTTCCTGATTCTGGCTCAAATGCCCGACCCGCAGCCCGGCTGGTGCCAACAGTACAACTTCGACATGGCGCCCATCTGGGCGCGGAAGTTCGAGCCGCCGGCGGTGAGTGGGTGGGAGTCGCAGGACGCGATGGAGACGCTCATCAAGATCGCTCGGTACACCGGCGAGAAGAAGTACCTCGAACCGATCCCGCCGGCGCTGAAGTACTTCGTCAGGCACGTCAGCAAGGAGAAGACTGTCCCGCGGTTCATCGAGTTTGGCACCGACAAGCCGCTCTACATGGACGCGGCATACCAGCTCACCTACGACCCTGCCAACGCTCCGACGCATTACGGCTGGACTCAGCCGGCCCGGTTCGACCGCATCGAGAAGGCGTATGAGTCCGCGAAGAAGGGCGAGGCGGAGGCGAAGCCGAAGCCGCCGACCGCCGACGAGGTGAGGAAGGTGATCGCGGCGGTGGACAAGGACGGCCGCTGGGTGAGCGAGTACGCCGGCGAGCGGCTGGTCGGCCAGCCGAAGTTCGACAAGGGGTTCAAGTACCTGTCGAGCGGGGTGTTCAGCAAGAACGTCGAGACCCTGGCGGGGTACATCCGGTAGTGGTGTGGGCGCGCCCCGCCCGGGGGGGTGTCCCGCCCGGGGGTTCGCCCCCCCCCCCCGCGGGGGGCGGGGGCGGGGGGGGCGGGGGGGGGCCGCCCGCGCGCGGCTCGATGCGCGGGTAGCCCGCGACGCGCAGGTTCTGCGTGCGCACCGCCTC
>CAYMHO010000062.1:16838-25970 GCA_964390195.1 uncultured Fimbriiglobus sp.
AGTTGCCGTGGAAGCGGCTGGTCACGCCGGCCGTTGGGTTGGCGCGCGCGGGGTGGGTGTTTTTGTACCCCGCGCGCGGCGCGCGCAGACCACTACCCGACCGCCAGCGCGTACAACTCGTCCGCCCGGCGTTCGATCAGGTCGCGCATGGCGAGTATGTTTCGCCACACCTCGGGGATGCCGGCCTCTCCGTAGAACGCGCCTGCCAGTTGGCCGTACACAGCCCCGGTAGTGTCGGCGTCGTCGCCCAGGTTCGTCGCCAGAAGTGCCCCGGTGCGGAAGTCCTCGCTGCGGTGGAACGCCCACAACGCCGCTTCGAGCGACGGCACGACGTACCCGCTGCCGACGATGTCCGGCGGGTCTTTCAGCTTGAACGAGCCGTTGGCGATCGCGTTGATCTTCGGCGACAGCGGTTGACGATCCCACAGCCCCGGCACCGGCGAGTATCCGCCACTCAACAGCTCGTCCTTCGACCGCCCTTGCACCGCCCCGACGATCAAACCACCCAGGTATCGGCAGGCGTCCACGCACTCTCGTGCCCCGTGGGTGGTGACGCTCGACCGGGCGGCCATCACGATCGCCTGCTCGGGGTTCGCGGCGTATCGCAACGGCACCGGGGCCAACCGCATGATGCTGCCGTTGCCGGCGGAGGTGTCGTCGGGCACCGGCTCGAACCGCTTGCGGTCCCAAAACCGCGCGAGCGAGTCGCGGGTCTTGTTGCCGATGTCGAAGCACTGCCCCTTCACGCTCAGGTGCCCCTGCTTCCACCACCGGCAGTACGTTTCGAGCTGGTGCGTCTCGTCGAACCCCTTCTCCACCAGGCTCTCGGCCAGGCACAGGGCCATCGTGGTGTCGTCCGTCCACTCGCCGGGTTGGAGGTAAAACGGCCCCCCGCCGACGATGTCGGTGAGCGGGGCGAAACTGCCGGGTCGCTCGAACTCGACGGTAGTGCCGAGGGCGTCGCCGGCGGCCAGGCCGAGGAGCGAGCCGCGGAAGCGGAAGCGGTCGAGCATGGGCGACTCCGTGTCGGAAGCGTCGGCCGCATTGTACACTCGCCGGCGTTTTCCTGTCGCGTTCACCCGCTCACGCTCGCCGTTCCGCGTATGGCTTTTTTTTCGCCCGGAGGGGATCGCACCATGAGCACGACAACCAAACCTCGCCGTGGGCGGGCCGTGTGGGTCGTCGGCGGGGTGTTGCTCGGAGTGGTGCTGGCGTGCGGGCTGGGCGTCGGGTGGGTGGTGGGGCTGTTCGGGGTGTTCGAGCCGGACCAGTCCCCGCCGAAAGCGGCGATGACGGTGCAACTGCCGGCCGACCCACGATTGCTGGCGTGGTCGCCGGACGGAACGAAGGTGGCGTGCGGGGTGTGGGGCGGGTTGCCGCCGCACGTCGACGGGGCGGAACACCAGGGGGCGGTGTACGTCGTGGACGCGACCACCGGAAAGGTCGTCCACCAGGCGACGCTCGACGACTACGTCCAGACGTTGACGTGGTCACCGGACGGGCGACACTTGGCGGTGGGCACCTCGACGTCGGTGTTGAACCTCTCCCCGACAGGTCCGGCGAAACTGGCGGTGTTCGACGCCGACACGTTCACGGTGAAACTGTCCGCCACGGCCACGGCGAACGCCTCGTCGTTCGGGTTCGTCGACCTGGCGTGGTCGCCCGACGGCCGGCACCTGTACGCCCTCGAGGGGAGCGACGTGGGCGGGGTGTTGGGCGGGAGCCTCCGCCGGTGGGAGCGGGCGGGGTGGGAGGAAAAGCCGCTCAAACAGAACGCAACTCCGTTCACCGCCGTCGCCGTTTCCCCGGACGGCACCCGGGTGGCCGGCATCGCTCGGGCCGGCTCCGGCCCGCGGTTCGTCCACCTGCTCGACGCCGACGGCACCGAGACGGGCAAGTTCGCCACCGAACTGTACACCCAGGGGCGGGTGGGGTTCTCGGCGGACGGCAAACTGGTGGGCGTGTCGGACGGCCTCCGCCCGCCCGAGTGGTGCGACCCGGCGGCGATGAAGAAGGTGCCCCCGAAGGCCCCGCGGTGGGCCGCCAAACCGGCTGCGGTGAACGGCGTCGGCAGCGTGGAC
The DNA here is from genome assembly GCA_964390195.1 of uncultured Fimbriiglobus sp. Lineage (GTDB taxonomy): Bacteria > Planctomycetota > Planctomycetia > Gemmatales > Gemmataceae > JALHQU01. The sequence continues at coordinate 18,920 of CAYMHO010000062.1, forward strand.
TTCGACCCGACGTTCACCCGCGAGGCCCGCGGGGAGCGGCGGAACCGCCCGCTCGGCATGCTGTTCGGCGGGGACAAAAACCTGGGTAGTTTCCTGTACCTCACCCAGTTGCCGACCGGCACCGGCACCCGCTGGCGGCTGCACGGCGACTCCGGCTCGAACAGCGTGCCTGTGCCGGCGTTCTCCCCGGACGGCGCCCGGCTGGCGGTGAGCGTCGGCGGCGGCGAGTTGCGGGTGTGGGACGTGAGCAAGTAACAGCAGCAAAAACCGTTTCGGTGCGGTTGCCGGACGGGGCGGTCACAGCTATCGTTGTGGGATAGGTGAGTATCTTATCCAGAGTGGCTGAGGGTTCAGGCCCGACGACGCCACAGCAACCGGCCGGACGCTGAGTCGCACGATTCGACCTCCGGTGCTGGTGCTACCTCCTGCTCGACTCCACGGTTTCCCTGAAAGGAAAGCCGGCCGTCGAGGCAGATAAGATACCGAGCAGGGCTGGCGCCCACCGCCGGCCCCTGCCGTTCTCTTATCTCACCACCCCCCGCCACGAGTGCGGGTTCTGGATCAGTTCTCAACCCAACCCGATGTCCCGCCATCCCGGTCCAGGGTGAACTCCCGTGTCCGACTTCTCCACCGGCCTGAAGTGTAAACTGTGCGGCAAGCTGTACCCGAAGCAGCCGACCAACTTCTGCACCGACGACTTCGGCCCGCTCGAAGTGGCCTACGACTACGCCGCCATCAAGCAGACCGTCAGCCGGGCGAAGATCACCGCCCGCCCGCGGGGGATGTGGCGGTACCGCGAATTCCTGCCCATCGCCGGCGACCCGGCGGTCGGCCCGCAGGTGGGCGGCACCCCGCTCATCAAAGCCGACCGGCTGGCGAAGGAGATCGGCGTTCAAAAGCTGTGGATCAAGAACGACGCCGTCAACTTCCCCACGCTCTCGTTCAAAGACCGGGTGGTGAGCGTGGCGCTCAGTAAGGCGGTCGAGTTCGGGTTCAAGACGGTCGGGTGTGCGAGCACCGGCAACCTGGCGAACAGTGTGGCGGCGCAGGCGGCCCAGGCCGGGCTGGAGGCGTACATCTTCGTGCCGTCCGATCTGGAGAAGGCGAAGATCCTGAACACGAGCGTGTACGGGGCGAACGTGGTCGGCGTGACCGGCACCTACGACGAGGTGAACCGCCTCTGCACCCAGGTGGCGTTCAAGTACAACTGGGGGTTCGTGAACATCAACCTGCGGCCGTTCTACGCCGAAGGCTCCAAGACGATGGGGTACGAGATCGCCGAGGATTTGGGCTGGCGGGTGCCGCAACACGTGGTGGTGCCGATGGCCGGCGGCAGTCTGATCGGGAAGATTCACAAGGCGTTCAACGAGTTGTACGACACCGGGCTGATCGACACCCCCGTGACGACGAAGATGTACGGGGCACAAGCCACCGGGTGCAACCCGATCACCGACTGCGTGAAGACCAACCGCGACCGGCACAAGCCGATCCGCAAGCCGAACACCATCTGCAAGAGCCTGGCCATCGGCGACCCGGCCGACGGCATCTTCTCGTCGAAGCTGATCAAGGACAGCGGCGGGTGGGCGGAGGACGTGACCGACGACGAGATCGTCGAGAACATGCTGCTGCTCGCCCGCACGGAAGGGGTGTTCGCCGAGACCGCCGGCGGGACGACGCTGGCCGTTGCACGCAAGCTGATCGAACAGGGCCGCATCCCGCGGGACGAAGAGATCGTGATTTGCATCACCGGCAACGGGCTGAAGACGCAAGACTGTGTGGCCGAGGCGGTCGAGCGGCCGGCCGTCATCAAGCCGAGCCTGGATGCGTTTGATGCGATTTACACTGGGGCGACGGCCCGCGAAGCGGTGCTTGTTTGAAGACAGATTTCACCGCCGAGGGCACATGAGGGCACATGAGATGAAGACAGAGATGGTCTGTGAAGAAAACTTTGTCTTTCTCTCTCGTGCCCTCATGTGCCCTCGGCGGTGAATCATCCGGAGTGAATACGATGGCGATTACCGTAGACATCCCCCCTCCGCTCCGCGAGTACGCCGGCGGCAATCTGAAGGTGAGCGTGAGCGGGAATACCGTTCACGAGTGCCTGGACGACCTGGTGAAACAGCACCCGGCGCTCGGGCCGAAGTTGTTCGACAACGGCCGCCTCCGCCCGCACGTGAACGTGCTGGTGAACGACGAGGACATCCGCTACCTGGACGACCTGGGCACCGACGTGGCCGACGGCGTCGTGGTGGCGCTGATCCCGGCCGTCGCCGGCGGGTGACCGTCGGCCGGGGATGGGGCGGCAGGTTGACAATCTTGACCATGTTGAGAACGTCGCCCACTTTGGGAGTGTATCCGTGTCCGAGCCGACACCCGAAGAAGAGTCCCCCGAAGGGGCGGCCGTCTTCCCCATGATCCCGGCCGAACTGGGCGTTCACCCGCTGCTGCTGGCGGTGCTGCACGCCTACGTGTTCCTGGAGGGGTCCGACCCGCACGTGCTGAACGGCACGGCGGCGGAAGAGGCGATGGAGTACCTGGCGGCGTACCTGCAACGCCTGAGCGGGGCCGACCTGAAGCGGGTGAAGGAAGACTTCGCCACCCTGGTGGCGTTCGCCCGGTCCGAGAAGTGGCCGAAGCAGCAGGTGCGGTTCCTGCAAGACTTCCTGTCCGAAAACGCCGTCGGTGAAGACACGAAATGAGCACGCCTGCGAGTCTCGAACGCTACTCCCGTCAGATGCGGGTGCCGGGCATCGGCAAGGCCGGGCAAGAGCGGATCATGGCCAGCCGCGTCACCCTGTGCGGGGTCGGCGCGCTCGGCACGGTGCTGGCGAACACCCTTGTGCGGGCCGGCGTCGGGTTCGTGCGGGTGGTGGACCGCGACTTCGTCGAGCCGAGCAACCTGCAACGCCAGGTGCTGTTCGACGAGTCCGACGTGACCGGCAACCTGCCCAAAGCCGAAGCCGCGGCAACGAAGCTGCGGCAGATCAACTCGACGGTCGAAGTCGAGCCGGTGGTGGCCGACATCAACCGCACCAACATTGAGGGGCTGTGCGACGGGGCCGACCTGATCCTCGACGGCACCGACAACTTCGAGGTGCGGTACCTCATCAACGACGTGAGCGTCAAGCACAACAAGCCGTGGGTGTACGGCGGGGCGGTGGGCACCGAAGGCATGAGCATGACCGTCCTGCCGGGCGAGACGCCGTGCCTCCAGTGCGTGTTCGAGAAGTCGCCGGGGCCGGGCGAGGTGGGTACGTGCGAGACGGCCGGCGTGCTGGCCCCGATCGTGTCCGTGATCGCCAGCTTCCAGGCGGCCGAGGCGCTGAAAATCCTGGCCGGCAAGCGTGAGGCGGTGAACCGCGAGCTGTTCTGCATCAACCTGTGGGACAACACCACCCGGTGGGTGAAGATCGCCAAGCTGGCCGGCCGCAAAGGCAACTGCCCCTGCTGCGCGAAGCGGAGCTTCGAGTGGCTGGACGGCGAACACGGCACCCAGACGACCAGCCTGTGCGGGCGGAACGCCGTGCAGGTGACGCCGAAGGGCGGGACGAAGCTGGATTTGAACGACCTGAAGAAGCAACTGGAGGCGAGCGGGAGCGTGACCGCCAACCGCTTCCTGCTCAAGTTCCACACCACCGACGCCGGCAGCGGGTACGAGTTCACCGTCTTCCCGGACGGGCGGGCGATCATCAAAGGGACGGACGACACCGACCGGGCGCGAACCCTGTACGCCAAGTACGTCGGGCACTGATTCCGCCCGCCGGGTGATTTTTCGGTTGAACGTGGGGCGGTCCGGTCATTTACTTGGCCGTGCCACCCTACCGGGAGAGGCGTTCCCCTTAACACCCGTTCGGAGACACTCATGTCGGAAGGAAACACGCCCGCGACCAGCGAACCGAGCAAGCGGATGGTCGCGGCCATCCTGGCCATCGTCCTCGGCAGCTTCGGCGCCCACCGGTTCTACCTGGGCGACACGACCGGCGGGCTGATCCGCCTCGCCTCCAGCCTCCTGTGCCTCGGCGGCATCATCGGGCTGATCGAAGGGATCATCTACATCACCAAGACGGACGCCGACTTCGTCCAGACCTACCAGGTCGAAAAGAAGGCGTGGTTCTAGCCGGCGGCCCGGCGGGCGCGGAAGGACTCCGCCCCGACCCGGCACCATCAACGAGACCAGTTCCGCAGTGATCTACCTCGACAACGCCGCCACCAGTTTCCCCAAGCCCGAGGGCGTGTACCGGGCGATGGACCAGTTCGCCCGGTCCTCCCTGGCGAACCCCGGCCGGGCCGGGCACCGCCTCGCCGTCGGCGCGAAAGCCACCCTCGACGATGCCCGCTTCCGCCTCAGCCGGTTCGTCAACGGCGTCGGGGCGGATCGGATCGCGTTCGCCCTGAACGGCACCGACGCCCTGAACATGGCCATCAAGGGGACGCTCGCCGCCGGCGACCACGTCGTCACGACGGACCTGGAACACAACAGCGTCAGCCGCCCGCTGGTGAAGTTGGCCGACGACGGCGTCATCACCCTCACCCGCGTGCCGTCGGATTCGGGCGGCACGGTTCACGTCGAAACGATCGCCGCGGCCATCACCCCGAAGACGAAACTGGTGGCGGTCACGCACGCCAGCAACGTGCTCGGCACGGTCCAGCCGGTCGCCGAGATCGGCAGGTTGTGCAAGGACCGCGGCGTGCTGTTCCTGGTGGACGCCGCCCAGACCATCGGCGTGCTGCCGATCGACGTGCAGGCGATGCACATCGACCTGCTCGCCTTCCCCGGCCACAAGGGGCTGCTCGGGCCGACCGGAACCGGCGGGCTGTACGTCGCCCCCGGCGTGGCCATCCGGGCGTGGCGGGAGGGGGGCACCGGCGGGGACAGCAAGTCGCCCACCCAGCCGCCCGGCTTCCCGGAGTTCCTCGAAGGCGGCACGCCCAACCTGCTCGGCATCGTCGGGATGATCGCCGGGCTGGACTTCGTGGAAGGGAAGGGCGTGGACGCCATCCACCGGCACGAGGTGGGGCTGTGCGAGCGGCTGCGGGCCGCCGTGGCCGACAACCCGCTCATCGTGCCCGTCGGCCACGCCGACCCCGCCCGGCGGGTGGGCACGTTCAGCTTCCGCTGCGACGCGATGCCGTCAGAGGATATGGCCGGCATCCTGGACACCACCTTCAACATCTGCGTGCGGGCGGGCAACCACTGCTCGCCGTACATCCACCGGGCGGTGGGCAGCTACGACGACGGCCTCACCCGCGTCAGCCCCGGCCCGTTCAACACCCCAGAAGACATCGACGCCCTGGCGACCGCCCTCGCCGAGATCACCGGGGCGTGAACCTCCTGCCGCACACGGCCGTCCGTGGGGCATTCCCCCATCGGGCCGTGCGATGCGTTCCGGCAGTTGCATCGGGTTCCGGAAGGTCGATCCGCCGCTCTCGACCGACGCCGAGGTCGAAGAACTTGTGGCGGCGTTCGAGGACGCCACCCTGCCGTACGCCCAATGGACGCACCGGGCGCACTTGGCCGTCGCGGTGGTGTCCCTCACCCGCTACCGGTTCGACCTCGCCCTCGACCGCGTCCGCCTGCACATCCGGCTCTACAACGGCAAGCGGGGCCAGGCCGACGGCTACCACGAGACGGTGACGGCGGCGCACATGATTCGTGTGGCGGCCTACCTGCAATCGAAGGTGGACCCGCTGACGCTGGCGGAGGCGGTGGCCGAGGTGAGTGACCTTTGCCCGAACGGGTGGCTGGCGGCACACTACTCGCCGGAGCGATTGGCGTCAGACGAGGCACGCCGCGGCTGGGTGGACCCGGACCTCGCCCCGCTGGATGACCGGGGATGACCGCGGCCGGCGTTCCCGTTTCGCGTTCGGGTGCTATCCTGAAGACTCCGGAACACGCCCGTAGTCATCCGCACCCCGCTGCTCACCATGATCCTCGTCATCCGACCCGACGCCTCGCTCGAACAGATCCAGCACGTCATCGACCGCGTCAAGGAGCTCGGGTTCACCGCGCACGAATCCCGCGGGCAGACCCGAACCATCATCGGCGTCATCGGCGACGAGACTCGGCCGGAAGCGGAGCAACTGCTCCAAATCCCCGGCGTCGAGCAGTCCCTGCCGATCATGAAGCCGTTCAAGCTGGCCAGCCGCGAGTTCCACAAGGAGGACAGCGCGGTGTACGTCGGCAAGGTGAAGATCGGCGGGGGCAGCCTGGCCATGATCGCCGGCCCGTGCGCGGTCGAGAACATGGAGGTGATGGACACCGTCGCCAAGTACGTGAAGGCGGGCGGGGCGAACATCCTCCGCGGCGGGGCGTTCAAGCCCCGCACGTCTCCTTACGCCTTCCAGGGGATGGGCGAGGACGGGCTGAAGATCCTGAAGGAGGTCGGGCAGAAGTACGACATGCCGATCGTGACCGAGGTGATGGACCCGCGGCAGGTGGAACTGGTGGTGCGGTACGCCGACATGCTCCAGATCGGCGCCCGCAACATGCAGAACTTCGACCTGCTGAAGGAGTGCGGGAAGACCCGCACGCCGGTGCTGCTCAAGCGGGGGATGAGCGCGACGGTGAAGGACCTGCTGATGTCCGCCGAGTACGTGCTGAGCGAGGGGAACACGGGGGTGGTGCTGTGCGAGCGGGGGGTGCGGAGCTTCGAGGACAGCACCCGGAACATGCTCGACATGAGCGCGGTGCCGAACGTGAAGGGGCAGAGCCACCTGCCGATCATCGTGGACCCGAGCCACGCCACCGGCCGGCCGGACCTCATCCCGGCCATGTGCCGGGCGAGCGTGGCGGCCGGGGCCGACGGGGTTCACGTGGAGGTTCACAACTGCCCCGAGAAGGCGATGAGCGACGGCCCGCAGGCGCTCCTCCCGCACCAGTTCCTCGACCTGATGGGCGACCTGCGGAAGCTGGCCAGCGCGCTCGACCGGCACTTCTGGACGCCGAGCGAGAATTGAGAGCCAATGAAGACTAACCACAGAGGCACAGAGACACAGAGAAGGCATCGAAGAGTTCAGTTCAGAACACTTCCTCCTGTCTTCTCTGTGTCTC
>CAYMHO010000063.1:0-25670 GCA_964390195.1 uncultured Fimbriiglobus sp.
CGGCAGCCTGCCGTTCGAGCACGGGCAGATCAACAGCCTGAAGTTCAGCCGCAACGGCAAGCTGCTGCTGGCCGCCGGCGGGCGGGGCGGGGCGAGCGGGCGGGCGGTGCTGTTCAACGTGGAGACGTGCGAGAAGGTGACGGAAGTGGGCATCGAAACAGATGCGCTGCTCGCCGCGGACATCTCGGCGGATCAGACCATGATCGCCGTCGGCTCGCCCTCCAAGCTCATCCGCATCTACAGCACCGCCGACGGCAAGGTGCTGTACGAAGTGAAGAAGCACACCGACTGGGTGACGGCCGTCGAGTTCAGCCCTGACGGGGTGCTGCTGGCCACGGGCGACCGCAACGGCGGGGCGTTCGTGTGGGAAGCCGCCACCGCCCGCGAGTTCCATGCCCTCCGCGGGCACACGGCGTCGATTACGGACGTGAGCTGGCGGGCCGACAGCAACGCCCTGGCCACCGGCAGCGAGGACGGCACGGTGAAGCTGTGGGAGATGGAGAACGGCACGGCGTTCAAGAGCTGGGCGGCGCACCCCGGCGGCACCGCCGGGGTGAAGTACAGCAAGGACGGCCGGCTGGCGTCCACCGGACGCGATCGGGTCACGAAGGTGTGGGACGGTAACGGGGCGGTGCAGAAGCAGTTCGAGGCGTTCGCCGACCTCGGGCTGAAGGTGGCGTTCACCCACGACGACACGAAGGTGATCGCCGGCGACTGGGCGGGCAGCCTGAAAACCTGGGCCGCCGCCGACGCGAAGTTGATTGCCACCGCCGACACCAACCCGCTGCCGGTCGCCGACCGGCTGAAGCAGGCGGAGGCGGCGTTCGCCGCCGCGGACGCGAAGGTGAAGACCACGCAGGCCGCGTTCAACGACGCCAACGCCAAGAACGCCGCGGCGCAGAAGGCCCACGCCGACGCGAACTCGCTGGTGGCGAAGATCGCCACCGAGTTGCCCGCAGCTCAGAAGGCCGTGACCGATCAGACGGCCGCGCTGACCGCCGCGAAGGCCGCCGTGCCGCCGCTGAAGGCCGAGGTGGACAAGCTGACCGCGGCCGGGCCGATGCTGACCATGACCGAACAGGCGAAGACCGTGTCCGCCACCGCGATGGCGAAGATGGCCGCCGAGGTGCAGGACGCGGCGACCAAGATGCCGGCCAACCCGATGCTGGCCGAGCAGGCGAAGAAGGCGGCCGAGATGGCGAAGGCCGCCCAGATCGAGTGGGACGCGGCGAAGAAGGCGAAGGCCGACCACGCGGCGGCGCTGAAAGCGGCGACGGACAAGCACGCCGCCGCGGTGAAGGTGGAGGCCGACACCACCGCGGCGCTGACCGCGAGCCAGGCGAAGGTGAAGGAACTGACCGCCGCCCAACCGCCGGCGCAAGCCGCCGTCGCGCCGACGAAAGCGGCCGCCGATGCCGCCGCCGCGACCGTCGCCCCGGCGAAAGCCGCGGCCGATGCCGCCGCCGCCGAGTTCGCCCGCGCGAAGGCGGTGCTGGATCGGCTGAAGCCGCCCCCGCCGCCGGCCCAACCCGTTGCGACCCCGACCCCGCCGCCGATGCCGCCGGCACCGGTTCCGCAACCGACGCCGCCCGCGCCACCGAAGAAGTGACCTCCCGGAGCCGCGAACCGGCGGCGAGCGCGTCGGAGGTTCGACCCGCTCGCCGCCGGCTCGCGGCTCCGGGAGGTCACCCCATCGCCCGCTTCAGCCACGCTCTCGCGTACGCCCAGTGCCGGTCGGCGGTGCTGGCGGACATCTCCAGCACCGCCGCTGCCTGGTCTGCCGTCAGCCCGGCGAAGTACCGCAGCTTCACCAACTCGGCCTTCTCCGGGTGTTGTGCGGCGAACAGGTCTAACGCGTCGTTCAGCGCCAGCAACTCGTCGTCGGGTGTGGGCGAAGCGATCTGATCGGGTTCGACTTGCTCCCGCTCCGCCCCGCCACCACGTTTGAGCGCCTTCCGCCGGCGAGCCTGTTCGACCAGAATCCGCCGCATCGCCTCGGCCGCCGCCGCGAAGAAGTGCCCGCGGCCGTCGAACTGTTGGTCGCCGACGAGCCGCAAGTACGCTTCGTGGACCAGAGCGGTGGCGTCGAGCGTCTGGCCGGGCTTCTCGTTCACCAGCCTCGCCGCTGCCAGCTTCCGCAACTCGGCGTAAACGAGCGGCAGCAACTCCTCCGCCGCATGTGGCTCGCCGCGGTGGGCCGCTTCCAGAAGTCGCGTGACGGGGGTCATATCAGGCAGGGGGGTAGCGGGTCGTACTCCTCCCGGCGTCCCGCGAGATCGGCTACCGACCCACCCGCCGAGTTCGCGGCGACGGCCGCCAGGAAGAAGAACGCGACGATCTGCGGGGTCAGTTCCGGATGCCGGTCGTGGAGTACCGCCTCGCACGGTACGGCCCCCGCCGCCGCCGCCGCAGGGTACGCGGTCAGGACGTCCTCCATCAGCATGCCGTCACAGCCGGGACAGCGGAAAGTCGGGGAGGTGGCCAGGTAGGCGGCCAGCAGACTCTGGAGTTCGGCCGTCCGTCGGTCGTCGGGGTGGTCGGGCGTCAGGGTCATCGCCGGGACTCCGTACGGGTGAGGGGTTGGCGACCTGTCCGGGGTCATTTCTTCTCGCCCAGCGCCTTCCACTTCGCCGCCTCGTCCGGCTTCTTGACCGCCTCGTACAGGGTCGCCAGCCGCCCGGCGGTCGCCCCGGGGTAGTGCTTCTCCCAGTTCGGGGCTTTGTTGATCCGTTCGACCGCTTCCGCGTGAGCCTCGCGCAACGTCTTCTCCGCCTCGTCGTACTGCTCGTCCCACAACAGGGCGGTGCCGAGCCAGATCTTCGCCTTGGTCGCCCACCAGCCGTTCGGGTCGATCTCGCGGTACAGTCGGAGTGACTCCCGCAGGTGTGGCACCCCCTTGCCGGCTCGCGTGTCGATGGCCAGATTGTACCCGAGGTTGAAACTCGCCCGGGCGAGCGACTCGGCCGGAACGCCCTCGCGCGCGGCCAGTTCCTGGTGCACGACGCCGGTCAACGCGACGGCCAGATCTCGCCTCCCGGCCAGGGTCATCGCGCGGGCCATCTCGCCGATGATCAGCACCGCCCTGTCGTCAGTCGGGCACCCGTTCGCTTTCAGCCGCGCGAGCGTCTCGTCGCCCACCTTCACCGCGAGTTCGCGACTTCCCGCGGTCACGTACGCATGGGCCAGTCTGGTCGCCGCGGTGAGGGACGCTTCGGATTCGGCCGACGATTTCGCGCGGTGGCGTCGAACCTCGGCTTCCAGCAAGGGCAATTTGGGGGCGTTCCACTTCGCGGCCTCGTTCGGCTTGCCGAGGGCGGTGTACAGTTCGGTGATGGCCTTCCCCGCCTCGGTGAGCAGCCGGTCGTCGTCGGACAACTGCTGGCCGAAGTGGTCGATCAACTCCTGACATCCGGTCGTCAGGAACGGCTCCGCCTCGGCGTACTTTTTTTGGCGGAGGAGGATCTGCCCGATCCGGACCCGAAGCTTGCCGGCGTGGGCACTGCGGTCGGTGGCCGGGCGGCCGGCGGTGAACACGTCCAGGGCTTGCCGGCCGAAGTCCAGAGCCGAATCCAGTCGCCCCTGCTTCTGTTCGATCCACCGCATCGCATCGAGTGACACACTCTTTTTCATCGGCGATTCCGCGGCCTTCAAGCTGTCGGCGAACATCGCCTTGCCGCCGTCGTAGTCTCCCGCGAGGGCGCGGATCCAGCCGATCTCGTGTCGGGGGAACCAGGTGTTCCGGTTGAACGGGTCGCCCCGCCGCACCCACGCGTCGATCAACTCTTGCCACACGCTCACGGCGTCGTCCGGCCGTTTCATCGCCCGGTACACCTCGGCCAACTCGCCGAACCCCGCGTCGATGTACGGGTGGTCCGGGCGGACCTTCATTTCCCGCATCGCCTCTCGCACCGGCTCGATCTCGCGGAGGGCTTCGGGAAACCGCTCGGCGAGTCGGTAAGCGGACGCCAAAAACCCAGAGGACAACAGGGTGAGCAGGTCCGTCGGTCCGTAGTCTCGTCGGGCGGCCTCCTTGAGCGCGCGGAAGTGGGCCACCGCGTCGTCCGTCCCCCTCATCTGCTGGAGGATCGCCACCCCACGCCAGATGTCGGCGTCGAACGCGGTCCGGTCGGTCGCCCCGTACACCCGGCGGGTGACGCCGATGGCAACGGTGTAGGCGTCCTCGGCCTCTTTCGGGCGGCGAGAGCTGAGCAGGATCTTCGCCCGTTGGATCTGGGCGGCCAGTGTGGCGCGGTCGTCCGGCCCGCGGGTCGCCACATACAACGGGATCGCACGGTCGATGAGTTCGAGTGCCTGCGGGTACTTCGCGATCCCGGCGTACGCGCTGGCCAGGGCGTGCAGCACCTCGGCCTGCACGAACGGCAGGCCGGGAAACTTCGCCTCGATCCGCTCCGGGGTGAGTTGGGCCGCCGCCCGGTCGAGCAGTTCACCGATCGTCGGGTCCTGCTTGATGTCGAACTCGCCGCCCGCGAGCGGCAAGGCGTTCGCCTGGGCCAACGTGTCCGCCTGCCGTAGCAGGTCGTCCTGTAGGAACCCCCGGACCGCCTCGGCCGCCCGCTTCTCCTCCTCCGCCCGCTTCTGCTCCCGTTCGGCTCGACGTCGTTGCTCGTTCGCCTCCGCCTCGCGCTCCTCCGCCTTCTGCCGCTCGACCGTTTCGCCCCGCCGGGCCTGCTCCGCCGTCACCGCCAGATACCCGGCGGTGAGGCCGGCGAGCGTGACCAGCCCGACGAACGACACCGCCACCCACACCGCCGATTTGTTCCTTCGGTACGCCTTCCGCAACCGGTACCCGAGGCTCGGCGGGACGGCCTGCACCTGCTCGCCGTTCAGGTAGCGCTGCACGTCGGCGGCGAACCCGTTCGCCGTCTCGTACCGGCGGGTGCGATCCTTCTCCAGCGCCTTCATCACGATCCAGTCGAGCTCGCCCTTCATGAGCGCCGACAGCTTGGCCGGTTCGCTCCCGCGGGTCGCGGCGATGGTGGCTTTCGCCTGACTGGTGCTCAGGCGGGCACTCGGTCGCGGCGGTTCCTCGTCCCGCACGATCCGCAGCACCTCGTCGAGTGCCGCCCTCTTCAGCCGGTCCTTCTCGATCGGCGGGCTGCCGGCGAGCAGTTCGTACAGCAGCACCCCCAGGGCGTACACGTCGGCCCGCGTGTCCACGTCCAGTTGGTTGAACGTGGCCTGCTCCGGGGCCATGTACGTCGGCGTGCCGACGAGTGCCCCGAACCCGGTGTAGATGGTCTTCTCGGTGAGCTGCTGACCGACCGCTTTCGCCACCCCGAAGTCGATCACTTTGGGCACGGGCGTCTCGTCGTGCAGGGCCACCAGCACGTTACCCGGCTTGATGTCGCGGTGGATGATGCCCTTCATGTGGGCGTGCTGGATGGCCTGGCAGACGGGCACGAACAGTTCCAGCCGCTGCTTCGGCGTCAGCTTGCGGGCGTCGGCGAACTCGGTGATCGGCGTGCCCTTCACCAGTTCCATCACGAAGTACGGCCGGCCGTCGGCGGTGGTGCCGGCGTCGAGCACCTTCGCAATGTTCGGGTGGTCCATGACGGCGAGGGCCTGTCGCTCCGCCTCGAACCGCCCGAGGACGCTGCGGCTGTCCATGCCCGGCTTGATGAGCTTGAGTGCCACCCGCCGTTTGATCGGCTCCAGTTGGTCGGCCACCCACACCTCGCCCATGCCGCCTTCCCCGATCTTCTCGAGCAGCTTGTACGGGCCGATCCGGTCGCCGACGGACGCCGACGGTTCCGGGGGCGATTGCGTGCGGGAGATGGTTTGCTCCACGTCCACCGGGCGGCGGTCGAGGGGGTTGCTGGCGTCGGCCGCGGCGAGCAGCGCTTCCACCTGGTTCCGCACGGCCGGGTCGGGGCAGTTGGCGTCGAGGTAGGCGGCGCGTTCAGCCGGTGACAGTTCGAGGGCGGCGGCGAAGAGGGTTTCGTCGGTCATGAGGCAGCCACTCCGCGGGGCGGGTCACACCACCATGCGAAATCGGCCGGCCGAACGCACCAAAAAAATCCCGGCAGCCGGTCGGATGCGGTAGCATGGAGGGTCGATCCGGGTGAGGGGCGGTCATGCGGCAGCGATGCGGGTTCACGCTCATCGAACTGCTGGTGGTGATCGCCATCATCGCCGTGCTCATCGGGCTGTTGTTGCCCGCCATTCAAAAGGTGCGGAACGCCGCCCGCCGGCTGGCCGACCAGAACAACCTGAAGCAGATCGGGCTGGCGGTCCAAAACTACGCCTCCGACCACGCCGACCAACTGCCGCCCGCCCTCACCTACGAGAACGGCAACTACCGCTACTGGTTCGGCAGCCCGATCGCCGGCGGGACGGACATCGACCCGCGGCCGGGGCACATCATGCCGTACCTGGAGAACAACCAGGCGGCGCTGCAGAACCCGGCCAAAGCGCCTGGCAAGGTGTACCTGCGGTTCGACGGCGGGAGCGGCGGGTACGGGTACAACTGGCGGTACCTGACGTTCACCACGTTCCCCCCGCCGGCCAACACGCCGGTGTGGAAGCCGGTCCGCATCACCGACGTGCGGAGCACCAGCCAGACGGTCTGCTTCCTCACGTCGGTGACGGTGGACTGGACCAGTTACGGCACCCCGGCCGACCCGAAGATGGTGGAAAACCCGTTCGCCGAACCGCCGTCCTTCCGCTCGCCGTCGGTCCACTACCGGTTCTTCGGCCGCATCGCGAATGTGATGTACCTGGACGGCCACGTCGAAGGGCACACCCAGCCGACCCGCAACCCCGCCGCGGCTGGCGAACCGGCTGCCGTCGGACCGTTCCGCGACGCCGAGAACGTGTTCGACCTGGGGAGCAACGACGAACTGTGGGACCGCGATTAGGCGGCACAGGAGACACGAGACAGGAGACACGAGACCCGGGAGAAATATCTCCTGTCTCGTGTCTCCTGTCTCGTGTCTGTTTCACAAAAGCAGAGACCACTCATGCCGAAACCGCGGTTCCTCACCGCCGACTGGCGGAACCTGATCCTCGCCAACTATTCCCTGCCCGACGCCCTCGCCGCCGCTCACCTGCCGCCGGGGGTGGAGTTGGACCGCTTCGACGGGAAGGCGTTCTGCAGCCTCGTCGGGTTCCAGTTCCTGAACACGAAGGTGCTCGGCGTCGGCTGGCCGGGGTTCCGCCACTTCCCCGAGTGGAACCTGCGAATCTACGTGACGTACCAGGGCCAGCGGGGGGTGTGCTTCGTACGGGAGTTCGTGCCGCAGCGGTTCGTCGCGTGGGTGGCCCGCGCCGTTTACAACGAGCCGTACCACGCCGCCCGCATGAGCATGACGGTGGATGAGAAAGCGGACGTCGTCACCGCGACGTACACGGTGGAGGCCGGCGGGAAGGTGCATTCGCTGTCGGCGACGGGGTCGAAGCCGCAAGTCCGGCCCGGCCCGGACAGCCTGGAGCACTTCTTCAAGGAGCACAGTTGGGGGTTCGGCCGCACGCACAAGGGGAGGCTGCTACGGTACGAGGTGAGCCACCCGGAGTGGGACGTGTACCCGGTGACGGGCTTCGCCGCGGACGTCGATTGGGCGAAGCTGTACGGCCCGGCGTGGGCGGAAATGACCGACCGCCAGCCCGAATCGGTGGTGCTGGCGGCCGGGAGTGGGGTCAGTGTGTTCCCGCACGGGAGCGTGTGAGGGGGAGGAGCCGGCAGCTTGGCGGTCCTGGTATTTGACGGATGAACACAGCCACCGACTGGGAGCGCGGGCGTCTCGCCCGCCCACGGTTGTTGACTCCGGGATTCGGGCGACGGAGGGGATGCGCTCCCGATCGTCCGCCACCATCCCCGGCGGGTCATCGTGGGCGGGCGAGGCGCCCGCGCTCCCAGTCGGTGGTCTGCCTCTTCCACCGACCAATTCACGTGTCGGCCAATCACCGCACCCGCACCTTGAACACCGCCACCCCGCCGGCGTTCGGCGGGATCGGGCCGGGGATGTCGAACCGCACGACCTTCGCCCCGGCCTCGTTATCGCTGGTCGTCACCGTCGAGCGGCGGTCGGCCGCGGCCGACCCCTCGACGTACTCCAGCCGCGGGCTCAGGCTGTCGCTCACCACCAGGTCGCGGATCTCCTGCCGGGTGTTGTTCGCGTACCGCAGGGTGACGGTGATCTCGTCCCCGGACTGGTACGGGCCGGGCGGGTCCACCTCTTTGGTCAGGGCCAGCCGGTTGCTCAGGCCGATCTCGTCCAGTTGCACCACCACCGCCAGTTCGGACGCCGAGCGGTTGCTGGCGAACCCCTTCAGCCCCTGGGTGCTGACCACCGCCTGCAGGGCCAGGTACTGCACCGTCGCCCCCGGCCGCACGCGGGCGGTCAGGCCGAGCGTCCGCTCGCGGCCGACCAGTTCCTCGGCGTGCAGCCGCTGGACGAACACGTTGCGGGTGACGTACTGCTTCAGCTCGATCGGGGTGAACGCGTGGCTGAGCACGGCCGCGATCGCCTCCGACCGGCGGGCGACGAACCGCGGGGCGCACAGGCACACCACGTTCGACACCACCGCCTCCCGCTTGCTCCCGCGGGTGAACTCCATCGCCGCCTCGGTCGGGTTCAGGTTGCCCAGCACCCCGCCGGGGCCGATGCCGATCCGCGGGCCGCGGTCGCCGCCGTTCGGGAAGCACTCGTCCGAACTGACCTTCGGCCCGAGGATGGGGTCGTACAGCGGGACGGCCGAGCACTCCAGCGGCGGGGGCACGTTCGGCCGGCCGAGGGCGGTCTCGCCGGGCAGCAGCATGGTGCCGTCGATGACCCCTTCGGCCAACTCCTGCTTGCTCGGCACCCGCCCGCCGATCCGCAGGACGGCCACCACCCGCCCACTCTCGCGGGCCAGGTCGAGCGACTCCCGCTCGCTGTCGGCGGCCACCTCGATCGGGATGTTCGCCTTCTGCTCGAGGGGCAGGGCGACCTCCGGGTTTTCCAGGTAGATCACCTTCGACACCACCCCGCCGCCCACGGCCGTCTTCACGTCGGTGCGGTTCACCCCGACCAGGGCGGGGAACTCCATGTACTTCATGCCCGGCCGCGGGACGATGCTGCCGCGGACCTCCAGGGTGCCGCCGACCGTCTCCTCCGGGTGGGCCGCGTTCACGAACTTCAGCCGGTACACGTAGCCGGGGCGGAAGCCGAACAGGCTGCCGCTGGCGTACGCCTTCTCCGTCCCCTCGACGGCGACCGTGTACCCGTCGGTCAGGATCGGCTTGACCGCCAGCAGCGGGGCGGGCGGGCCGACCGGCGGGCACAGGTCGCCCGGCCGCTTGACCAGCGAGAGCAGGTGCGGCGGGACGACGAACCCCGGACCGGGGCCGCACGGCAGCGGCGACACCGGGGGCATGGTCACCCCGCCGACCGGGGTCGGACAGGTGGTGCAGCCGGCCTGCACCACCGGCGGGCCGGACGGCGGCTGGGCGAGGGCCAGCGGCAGGAGCAGGCCGAGCGTCGGGTTCATCCGTGACTCCCCTGATGGCAAAGAGTCGGGTTCCGGGTTCTCAGGTGGAACACCCCAGAACGCGGAACCCGACTCTGGTCACTGGCTACTGGTGCGTTACTTCTTGGCCGGCGGCAGGCTGATCGGCGGCAGGTCGGCCGGGACGGTGCGACCGCCCTTCGGGGCCACGTCCGGCAGCTTCACCTCGACCTTCTTGTCCGCCTTCGGCTCGGTCATCACCGGCGGGATCGGGCCGCTCCCACCGCCCATGGGCGGCATCACTTTCATCGGCGGCATGCCGCCACCGCCGGGCGGGGGCATCATCCCGCCGGGGGGCGGGCCGAACCCGCCGCCGGCCGGGGCGTCCAGGGCCGGGCTGTTCGGGTTTTCCAGGTTAGCGTTCCCGATCCGCACCACCGCCAGGATGGTGCCGCGGCGGTTCGCCTCGGCCACCGGGTCGGCCCCCGGCTCCAGGCGGGTGCTGACGATCTCCTCGGCCGCCGCCACGTCCTGGAACTGGGCGCTCGGCAGGTAGATCACCTTCACCACCATGTTCCCGTTCTTCACCTGGTCGAAGTCTTCGTCGGTGAAGCCCACCGGCACCGTCCCGTGCGACAGGAACGTGACCGTCTCGCGGGAGGCCGGGTACACCTCGAGCGTCGGGTAGTAGACGGCTTCCGGCCGGTTCGGGATGTTGCTCAGCCGCAGGCGGTAGATGTTCCCCTGGGCGAAGTTGTAGTGCTGCGGCACGGCCAGGGCGTCGACGAACCGCCCGCCCGCGTCCTGGAACCCGACCTTCATCTTGGACGTGCTGGGCGTGCTGACGAAGTTGATGCTGGTGCGACCGGTCGCGTACAGCCCGGCCCCCGGGCCGACCGCCGCCCCCGGCACCAGGGCCACCGCCCCCCACGGCCCCATCCCCGGCGCCGGCATGATGCCGCCGTGCCCGAAGGCGGTGGCGATACCCCGCTGGGTCGGCCCGTACACCTGCGGGTCGTGCGCCCCGCCGCCCGGCGGCATCGGGTTTCCGCCACCCCACCCGTTCACCTGCCGCACCTTCGGGTCCATCCCGCCCGACACCTTGTCCACCCCCAGGGCGTTCGCCTGGATCATCCCCGGGTCCACCTTACTGCCGACCGGCCGCATGCCGGAGGACCGCTCCGGGGTGGCCCCCCGCGTTTCGGCCGGATAGGCGGTGGTCGGCGGCTTGGTGGTGGTGGTGGCGTTCATGCACCCGCCCACACCGGCCACCAGCACGAACGCGGCGGCTGCTCGTTTCATGGTTCCCCCCAGCGGCCTGAAGCCGCCCCCGTGTGCCCCCGAGGCGGTGGTTGAACCCCCGCTACGGTCGATGGTCCGCGGTACGATCGCGTCCGTGTTCTGATCGGCCACCGCCGCCCCGGACTTTGGGGAAAACCGGAACACCTGGCACAAGCCATACAGACGGCCCCGGCCGCGGGGTGGCCCGCCGGATGGTTCCGGCCACTTCGCCCCCACCCCCCATCGGAACCGGTTCCCGCAGTCACAACATCCCAGGCCCGCCATGCACTTACGACGACCCGACCGGGTCCACCCGTTACCCCGCCGTTACACCCCCACACCCCTCTCGCTCGTTAGAATCGGCGGAGGCCGACGTTCCGTCGGCCGACCGATCGCTCCGGAGGCCTCTCATGCGCTCCCCGCTCCGCCTGCTCGCCGCGGCACTCGTCGTCGCCGCCACCGCCGCACCCTCCCCCGCCGCCCCAGTCCCCGCCAAGGCCACCAAGCCGGTCGACCTGGTCATCTGCCTGGACTGTTCCGGCAGCATGAACGGCCTGCTCGACTCCGCCCGCCTGAAGCTGTGGGACGTGGTGAGCGAGTTGGCCAAGATCAAGCCCACCCCGGTGCTGCGGGTGGCCGTGTACAGCTACGGCGGGAACGGCCCCGACTACCCGGCGGCCGGCGGGTACATCCGCAAGGAGATCGACCTGACGACCGACCTGGACGCGGTGTACGAGAAGCTGAGCAACCTGAAGATCACCGGCAGCACCGAGTACGCCACCACCGTCAGCAAGCGGGCCATCGACGACCAGAAGTGGAGCGAGGAGAAGGGGGCGCTGAAGCTGGTGTTCGTGTGCGGGAACGAGAACGCCGACCAGGACAAGAGCGTGACGTACGAGGCCCTCGGCAAGCTGGCGAAGGAGAAGGGGGTGATCGTCAACGCCATCTACTGCGGGCCGAACACCGACGGCATCGCCCCCGGCTGGCAGTCGCTGGCCGAGCAGGGCGGCGGCAAGTTCGCCAACATCGACCAGAACAAGGCCAGCCAGGTGGTCATCGCCACCCCGTTCGACAAGGATCTGGCCGAGCTGAGCGGCAAGCTGAACACCACCTACGTGGCCTACGGGAAGGACGGGAAGGAGAAGGCCGAGAACCAGAAGAAGCAGGACGACAACGCGGCGAAGGCGGCCCCCGGCGGCGGCGGGGTGGCGAACGCGGCGTCGCGAGCGGCGGTGAAGGGCGGGGAACAGTACCGCAACGACTCGTGGGACCTGCTCGACCGCATGAAGAACGACCCGAAGTTCGACGTGAAGACGCTGAAGGACGAGGAGTTGTGCGACGAGATGAAGAAGCTGAAGCCGGAGGAGCGGGAAGCCTTCCTGAAGAAGAAGGCGGACGAGCGGGCGGACATCCAGAAGAAGATCGCCGACCTGTCGGCCAAGCGGACCAAGCACATCGACGATGAGAAGAAGAAGGCCCCGAAGAGCGACGCCGACAAGGCCCTGGACGACGCCCTGAAGGCGACCATCCGCACCCAGGCGAAGGACAAGGGGTTCGAGGTGGAGGAGAAGAAGGAAGAGAAGAAAGAGGAGAAGAAGTGAGGCGATTTCAGGCGAACCCCGGCCGCAAGGCCGGCGGGTGCGAGCCACGAGGCCCACGCACCCGCGGCCCTGGCGGGCCGGGTTCGCCCAGATCCAACCGAAAAATCCGACAAACTCCCCTCCCAGCGTCGTCGTCTTTTGTAACAGACAGTTCCGCCCCGCCCGATCCGCCGAGGGATTCCCATGCCGAAGGCCCGAATCGTCGTGGTGGAAGACGAACCGGCCATCCGCCGCGGGGTGGCCGACGCCCTGCGGCTGACCGGGTACGAGGTGGCCGAGGCGGGCGACGGCTCCGTCGGGCTGAAGGAAGCGCAGTCCGGCGGGGTCGATCTGGTTCTGTTAGACTTGATGCTGCCGAAGATCGACGGGTTCCAGGTGCTGGCCGAACTGCGGCGGGTGTGCCCCACCCGGCCGGTCATCATCCTGACGGCCAAAGGCGGCGAAGAGGACCGCGTCCGCGGGCTGAAGATGGGGGCCGACGACTACGTCGTCAAGCCGTTCTCCGCCCGCGAACTGGTCGCCCGCGTCGAGGCGGTGCTGCGGCGGACCCTCCGCCCGACCGACGACGTGAACGTGGTGCTGCTCGGCCGGGCGCGGATCGACATCCAGCGGCGCGAGATCAAGTGGTCCGAGATCGAACGGGGCGACCTGTCCGAGACGGAAGCGGCGGTGCTCAAGTACCTGGTGGCCAACCGCGAGCGGGCGGTGTCGCGGGACGAGTTGCTCGGCCGGGTGTGGGGCATCGGCACCGCCGGGCTGGAGACGCGGGCGGTGGACATGCACGTCGCCCGCCTGCGGGCCAAGCTGAAAGACCCGTCCGGCAAGGACACCCCGGAGGCGATCGTGACGGTGCGGTCGCACGGGTACATGGCCGGCCCCGGCCTGCGGGTGCCGGAAAAGGTGAAGTAGCGGGTAGAGACCTCACCCCCCGGCCCCCTCTCCATGTCATGGAGAGGGGGTGTTCAACGCCACGACGCACACATCTTCGCCGCGAGCGTGCCGACCTGTACCGCTCGCAAGCTCGCGGCGAAGAAGCAGAACGTTCCCCCCTTGAACACCCCCTCTCCATGTCATGGAGAGGGGGTCGGGGGGTGAGGTCTTCAAACCCGACCCATGCGCCGCACCCTGTTCACCCCTCTGCGGGCCGTTCTCGGGCTGGTCCTGCTCGCCCTGCTGGTGGTCGGCGGGCTGGCCTGGGTGAGCGTGTCCGCGTTGCAAGCCGAGGCCGACCGCCGGCGGGCGACGGCCGCCATCGACCGCTCCAACCGCGAGCACTTCGCCCTGTGGCGGCTCGACTCTCACCTGCTCGCCCCGCTCGGGGTCGAGAACAACCGCCCGTACACCAACTACACCGCCCTCGCCGCCCCCGCCCCGGTGGTGCTGGACGACGCCGGCCTGCCGACCGCCGACCCCGGCCGCGTGCCCTCCCCGCTCCTGTCCGCCGATCTGCCCGCCTGGATGCTCCTGCACTTCGAACTCGACGCCGAACGCGGCTGGCGGTCCCCGCAGGTGTTGCCGCCCACCCTCGCCCGCACCCTGGCCGCCGAGCCGCTCAGCCTGCCGCTCACCAACTGCACCCCGGACCGCGGGCGGCGGCTGGACTCGCTCCGCACCCGCTTCCCGCTCCGCCCGACCCTCGCCGCCCTCGCCGCCATCGACCGCCGCGACCCGCCGGGCGCCCGCTTCTTCGTCCCCGTCCCGCTCGCCGACGACCCGTCCGCCGACAAGCCGACCTTCGACGTCGCCGACACCCTCACCCGCCTGCCGATGGGGACGTCCGTCGCAACGGCCCGCGGGTTCGCTGTCGGCCGGCCGACCGCTCCCGCCAAAAAGGAGACGGCCAGACCGGACCTCACCGCCGAACCGAAACCGGAGCCGAAGCCGGGGGACGCGGTGGCCGCGTGGAAGAAGGCCGGGGCGGACGACCCGGAGACGGCGGTGCTGCCCAGCCCGGCGAACGTGCAGGAGGTGGGGTTGTCGCCCGAGGCCCGCGCCCGCAAGGGGGCGTTCGGCCAGATGCAGGCGTCCCGCGCCGGCGGGTACGAGCCGGCGATGAACGCCATGCCGGGGTTCGGGCTGAAGGCGCGTGCCCCCGGCGTGCCGGCCGGCACCAGCGGGGTGAAGCCCGGCCCGCCGCTCACCGACGAGCAACGCCAGGAGGAGAGTTTCCGCAACACCGCCGAGTGGACGGAGAAGCTGGCCAAGTCGATCACCGACCGCTCGCAGCGGGACGCCGAGAAGCAGTCGCGGGAGTACGCAGACGCGCAGAAGCTGAAGCAGGGGATGACCACCCCGCCGAAGGGGGTGGGCGGCGCGGACAAGAAGACGGCGAACACCCCCGGCGGGCTGGTGACGGTGAAGGACGGCGACCCGGACGGGCTGGCGGCGGTGCCCAAGTCGGCCCCGGTGGTGACGCCCGTGGCGGTGCGGCTCAGCCCACTGCGGGCGGTCTGGCTGACCTCCGCCGACGGGTCGGTCCACCTGATGCTGGTGCGGGCGGCGGCCGTCCGGGACGCGGCCGTCTACCAGGGCGTGCTGCTCGACTGGGAATCGCTCCGCCCGGAGTTGACCGCCCTCGTGACCGACCTGTTCCCGAACGTTGAGTTGGTGCCGATCGGCGACGCCGCGAACCCCGACCCGGAGGCGACGCTGAACACCCTGCCGGTGCGGCTGGTGACGCACGAGTCGGACGACACCCCCGACCCCGGGTTCACCACCCTGCGGCTGGGGCTGGTGCTGGCCTGGGCGGCGGCGGTGCTGGCCATCGCGGCGGTGGCCGTCGGCGGGCGGGCGGCGCTGGCCATGTCCGAGCGGCGGCTGCGGTTCGCCTCGGCCGTCACCCACGAACTGCGAACTCCGCTGACGGCGCTTCAACTTCACCTGGACCTGCTGACCAGCGGGCTGATTACGGACGAGGAGAAGAAGGCCGAGTACCTGGCGACCGTGGCGGCGGAGACGGACCGGCTGAACCGACTGGTGGAGAACGTCCTCGCCTTCGCCCGGCTGGAGAAGTCGAGCGCCCTGGCGATGGCCCGGCCGATCCCGGTGAGCGAGGTGTTGGACACCCTTCAACAGACGTGGACCGACCGCCTGCGGGGCGAAGGGTTCGAACTGGTGGCGGAAGCGACCACGCCGGCCGGTCAGACGGTGACGGTGGACCCGCGGGTGATGGAGCAGGTGCTCGGCAACCTGATCGACAACGCCCGCAAGTACGCCAAGACGGCCGCCGACCGCCGCATCTGGGTGCGGGCGAGTGCGGCGGGTTCGCGGGTGGGGATCGAAGTCGAAGACCGCGGGCCGGGCGTGCCGGTGGGCGAGGAGAAGGGCATCTTCAAGCCGTTCCGCCGCGGCAGCACGAGCACCGACACCGGCGGGGCGGGGCTGGGCCTGAGTCTGGCGAAGGAGTGGGCGGAGTTGTTCGGCGGCAGCCTGGTGTACCGCCACGCGGCCGGCGGCGGGGCGTGCTTCCGCCTGGAGTTGCCGGGGTGACACCGCTGGGAGCGCGGGCGTCCCGCCCGCTCGGAATGCGGGCGGGACGCCCGCGCTCCCAGCCGACCGCCTCACTTCTTCTCGTGCTGCTGGAAGAACTTGACGATCAGCTTCGGGGCTTCGGGCGGGAAGTTGTGCCCGCCGGGGCCGACGAGTGACACGAACGGCGTGCCCCCTTTCGACTCGTACACCGTGCCGACCAGCTTGCCCGCCTTCTCCCACTCCTTGCCGTCCGCCTCGCACCCGTTCGCCTTCCGCACCGTCGCCATCGTCGCCTTCTGCCACTCGAACTTCACCAACTCGTCCATTTCCCCGGCGACGTGCAGGCACGGCTTCGGCTTCAGGTCTTTCGCGTTCTTGCCGGCCGCCGCACTCGGGGCGACCGCCGCGAACACGTCCGCCCGCTGCTGCCACAACAGGTAGGTGAACCCGCCACCGTTCGAGTGCCCGGTGCAGTAGACCCGCTTCTCGTCCACAGGGTGTTCCTTCTTCACCCGCTTCAGCAGCTCGTCGAAGAACTTCAGGTCGCGGTCGTCCTGGTCGCCGGCGGTGCCCTGCCAGCCGTTCTTCTTCCCCTCGGGGTCGGTCAGCTTGCCGGGCGTGGGCACCCCCTGCGGGTACACCACCACCGCCTCCGGCCAGTGGGTGTGGTAGGCCATCGTGCGGGCGGCGTTCTTGGCGGTGCCGCCGTGCCCGTGGAAGGCGAACACCACCGGCACACTCTTGCCCGGCTTGGCCGGGGCGTACACCAGGGCTTCCCGCTTCAGGTCGCCGACGGTGAACTCGTGCGACTTCGGTTCCGGGTCGGCCGCCAGACAGACGGCGGCCAGCAGGGGGAGTGCGAACATGACGCAGCCTCGGTGGGGGAGAGGGTAACACCGCCGGTCGGCCGTCATTACACCCGTCCTCTGTTGGTGTAACACCCCCGCCTCCCCCTTGCCGAGCCTGCATTTTCTGCCTATCCGTTGTTATGCTTCGCAGACGTACAACCGCGACGACCGACCGGGACGGGCCATGATCCGCGTCGAGAACCTGGTGAAGTATTACGGCGAGTACCCCGCCGTGCGGGGCGTCTCGTTCGAAGTGCCGCGGGGGCGGGTGGTCGGCTTCCTCGGGCCGAACGGGGCGGGCAAGAGCACCACCATGCGAATCCTGGCCGGGTTCCTGACGGCCAGCGGCGGGCGGGCGAGCATCGCCGGGCACGACGTGTTCCGCGACCCGATCGCCGCCCGTCGGAACATCGGGTACATGCCCGAGAGCTGCCCGCTGTACCCCGAGCTGCGGGTGGTCGAGTACCTGAAGTTCCGCGGCGGGCTGAAGGAACTGGGCGGGGGCGAGCGGCGGAAGCGGATCGACTTCGTGCTGCAGCGGTGCTGGCTGACCGACGTGAAGACCCAACTGATCGGCACGCTCAGCAAGGGGTACCGCCAGCGGGTGGGGTTGGCCGACGCCCTGCTCGCCGACCCGCCGGTGCTCATCCTGGACGAGCCGACCGCCGGCCTCGACCCGACGCAGATCCGCGAGACCCGCAAGCTGATCCGCGAACTCGGCCGCGAGCACACCATGCTCCTGTCCACCCACATCCTGAGCGAGGTGGAGATGGCGTGCGACTCGGCCGTCATCATCAACCAGGGGCGGGTGGAGGAGGACGGCACCCTCGACGACATCCGCAAGCGGCACCGCACCGACCGACTGGAGGACGTGTTCGTGAAGCTGACGGAGCGGGACGACCAGCCGGTGGAGAGGGCCGAACGGGTTCCCGTCGCCCGCCGAGTCGAGGAGACCGGGGGTGACAAGCGGGGTTCAGGTTCAGGGGAACACTGACACCCGCCCCGGAGGGGCCGTCGGGTATAGCCCAGGGCGGAAGCCCTGGGTCACGGACGCCCCACCACCCCGCCGCGAAGCGGCCGGCGGACGACGGCCCCTCCGAGTCGTGACCGACACCACGAGACGCCCCAGGGCTTCCGCCCTGGGCTACACCCGACGGCCCCTCCGGGGCGAAGACCGACGGCTGACACCATGCGACCGCTTCTCTCACTCATCAAGCGCGAGTTCACGGCGTACTTCCTGTCGCCGGTCGGGTACGTCACACTGTTCTTCTTCCTGGTGGTGACGGGGGTGCTGTTCGCCGGGGTGGTGGCGGACCTCACCCGCACCGGCGCCCAGGGCGTCGAAGACCCGTTCGCCGCCCTCCTCGGGCAGACCGTGTTCTGGTACGTGTTCGCCTTCATCCCCCCGCTGCTCACCATGCGGCTGCTGGCCGAAGAGCGGGGGAGCGGGACGCTGGAGACGCTCCTCACCGCCCCCATCCGCGACTGGCAGGTGGTGGCCGGCAAGTTCGTCGGGGCGGTGCTGTTCTTCCTGGTGCAGCTGCTGCCCACCCTGGCCTATCTGCCGGTGTTGCTCAACCTGGACCGGTCGAACTTCACCTTCGGCATCGACCCGGCCTCCGCCGCCTGCTCGTACCTCGGGCTGGTCCTGGCCGGCATGATGTTCCTGGCGATCGGCCTGTTCGTGAGCAGCCTGGTGAAGAACCAGCTGGTGGCGGCGATGATCGCCCTGGCCGTCTGCCTGGTGTTCGTCGCCGTCGGCGAGGGGCTGAAGTACCTGGACGCGAACAGCCTGGCGGCGAAGGTGGTGCGGTTCCTGAGCGTGCCCGACCACTTCCGCTCCGACTTCACCCGCGGGGTGATCGACACCCGCCCGGTGGTGCTCTACCTGAGCGTCACCGCCTGCTGCCTGTACCTGACCGTGCGGTCGCTCGAAGCCCGACGGTTGAGAGCGTAACGTTCGTCCCCAACTGGTTAGCCGCGAGACGAAGGCGAGCGCGGCCCACCCGACGCGCTCGCCTTCGTCTCGCGGCTACCCGGCAACAGAACCCATGACCGACACCCGCCACCGCACCACCGCCGGCTCCACCTTCCGGTTCATCCTCCGGCTGTTCGGCCTGTTCGGGCTGGTGGCCGCCGCCGCCGGCGGGCTGATCGCCTACGTCCAGCCCGACGCCTCGGCCGGGTTCGGGCTGGTGCTGGCCGCCGCCGGCGGCGGGGTGGTGGGCCTGTGGGTGCTGGCGGAGGTGATCGGCGGGCTGACGCTGGTGGCCGGGGAGAAGTCGCGGGAGGGGGTCGTCACCGTCCTGCTCGGGGTGCTGGCGGTGGCGGCGCTGGTGGTGGTCAACCTGGCGTCGGCCGAGTGGTACGCCCGCGGCGACTTCACCCGCGACCGCCGGTTCACCCTCGACCGCGAGCTGGTGGACGACCTGAAGAAGCTCGACCCGAACACGCCCACCACCGTGCTGGTGCTGCAATTGGACAAGACGTCCGCCTACGACCCCGACCAGCCGGACGCGATCACCGCCTCCGCCCAGCAGAAGGTCACCGAGAAGGTGCTCGACCTGATCGACGAACTGCGGCAGCACCCGGAGTTGTCAGCCCGGTTCGACGTGCGGGTGCTCAGCCGGAAGGACGAGCGGTTCGAGGCCCAGTTGGCCGACGCCGCCCGCACCCAGCCGGGACTGAAAGAAGCGGTGGAAGCCGCCCCGGAGAGCAGCATCTTCTTCGCCGCCAACGGGCGGGTGCGGCGGATGCCGTTCTCGCAGTTCTACCTACTCGACAAGACGGCCAGTCGGGGGAAGCAGGCCATCGGTGGCGAAGCCAACACGGCCGAGGCGAACCTGGTGCTCGCCCCGCAGGGGAAGGAGCGGTTCGTGCGGGCGCTCGTCGGGCTGGAGCAGAAGCGGCCGAAGGTCGGGCTGCTCACGATCCACCCGTACCTGACCAGCCGCAAGCCGGAGGACGAGGGCACGGCCGCGTTCTCCGCCTTCGGCCTCCGCACGGCCCTGGAGCACGACGGGTGCGAGGTGGTGGACGTGGTGCTGAAGAAGGGGTGGGAAGGCGGCACCGGACTCAGCCCTTCGGCCGGCACCTTCGAGGAGAGCAAGCTGGAGGAGATCGAGGCCGAGTACATGGGGGCGAGCGAGTCGGCCCTGGAGGCGCTCATCGACCGCCGCAACCTGGAGGTCACCCGCGAGCGGGTGAAGGACGCCCCCATCGCGGACGTGGAGCGGAACTTCCGCACCGTCGCCCCGCGGGGCCAGCGGTCCGAGGCCGAGTACCGGCAGTTCCTGCTCACCCGCCTGATCGAGCCGAGCATCCAGCAACTGAAGTCCGACGAGGAGGAGGCGAAGCGGCGGGCGGACGCCGTCGAGCCGGCGTACCGCAAGCTGCTGAACGACGACAAGGTGCAGGCCGACCGCCGGGCCGCCGACGTGAAGGCCAAGTTGACCGCCGCCGTGGCCGACTGCGACCTGCTCATCCTGCCGCGGCTCACCTCCATGAACCTGGTGAACGGGCAGGTCATTTCGCCCAGCCTGTACCCGCTGGTGAAGGCCCAGACGGACGTGGTCCGGGAGTTCCTCGCCGCCGGCAAGCCGGTGCTGTTCGCCTTCGGCCCGACCTCCGGCGGCCGCGGGCTCGGCGGGACTACCGACGAGAACGAACTGACCCTCCAGCGGTTGGGCATCGAGCTGGGCAATCAGACGGTGCTGACGGTCGAAGAGGCCGCCGCCATGAAGAAGCCGGCCACCCTCGGCGACCGCTCGGTGCAACTGCCGCCGCTCGAGGTGGTGTCGGCCGGCAACCCGGTGTCGGCCGCGTTCGAGCGGGCCGACCGCACCGTGGACGGCACCCTGGAGTTGAAGAAGAGCGGCTACCGGCCGATCTACCTCGCCCCGCGAGACAAGCCGTTCCCGTTCGACCCAGTCGTCCTGAGGACCACCGGCGACGCCTGGAACGAGGACCGCCCGACGGCCGAACCGGCCTCCCCGCAGCGGCCCCGCGGGTACTTCCCCAAGTTCGACACGGCCAAACCGGACGACCCGCGGAAGGGCACCCGCGAGGAGGAGCGGAAGCAGAAGTTCGTGGTCGGGGTGGCGGCCGAGGTGCCGGTGCCGGCCGAGTGGACCGACCCGAACGCGGCGGCGGTGCAGGCGGCGGCGGTGGTGTCCGGGGCGGCCGACGTCGGGTTCGGGCCGGGCGTGGCGAGCGCGGTGATGACCCCCGACACCTTCAACCGGAAGGCGGCCGACAAGACGACGCGGGTGGCGGTGTTCGGGCACGGCGGGTTCTTCGTCGGCAAGAAGCTCGACCCCGGCTCGGAGGCCCTGCTGCTCAGCACGGTCAACTGGCAACTCCGCCGCGACGACCACCTGCCGACCGCCGTGCCGGACGAGGCCAAGTGGAAGTACCCGCGGGCCAAACTGGGTGACGCCGAGCGGGTGTACTGGCAGGTGGGCGGGTGGCTCGGGCTGCCGCTGCTGGCGTTCGCCGTCGGGGTGGTCGCCCTCCTCCTCCGCTGGCGGAGATGACGAAGAGACCTCACCCCCCGTCCCCCTCTCCATGTCCTGGAGTGGGGGGGGCAACGGGGTGACGCGCCTGATCTTCGCCGCGAGCCATGCGAGCGTGCGACCACGACCTGAGCTGAAGCCGAATCGCCTGATTGGATTGAACACCCCCTCTCCATGACATGGAGAGGGGGACGGGGGGGTGAGGTCTGACCACCCGCCCGCAGACAGACCCACGCCGAGAATGAGACCATCCCCATGCGCTGGATCATCGCTTCGCTGCTCGTGCTCGTGCTCGCCGCCGCCGGGGGAGTTCTGTTCGGGGTCGCGTGGGTGAAGCGGTCGCCCGCCGGGCCGGCGGCCGCCACCGCCGGCGTGGAGGTGGACCCCGCCGCCGTCACGAAGGTGGAGTTGACCGGCAACCGGCAGCAGTTGACGCTCGTGCGGGACGCGGCCGGCAAGTGGACCCAACCGGGCGACTGGCCGGTACGGGAGAAGGAGGTGAGTGACCTGCTCGCGGCCGTCACCAGCATCAAGTCGCGGCACCTGCCGATTGCCCACGGCGGCGACCTCGCCAAATACGGCCTCGCCGACGCGGACAAGCCGACCCGCCTGGCACTCACCGCCTGGACGCAGGCCACGCCTCCCGCCGCGGGCAATCGTGCCCTTCCCCCCGGAGTGACCGCACTGGCGTTCGGCAAAGGGGCCGACGGCTCCGCCTACCTGCGGGTGAACGACAGCTCGGAAGTTCTCCGCATCGCCCCGGACGTGCTGGCGGTGGTGTCCCGCCCGCTCGACACCTACCGCCGGCGGCAACTGTTCCCCGACCCCACGCGGGCCAAACTGAACGGCGAAGGGGCCATCACCATTTCCGCCGTGCCACTGCCCGGCGACGCCGTCACCCGCATCGAGGTGACAGGCCCGGAGGGCAGCTACACCCTCGCCCGCACCGCCCCGAACCCCGCTCCACGCCGCGACCCGGACGTGCCGACCGCCGCCCCGGCCGTATTCGTCAGCCAGATCGCCGAGGGGTGGGAACTGACCAGCGGGAGCGTCCGCGACCGGGCCGAGCCGGGCAAGTTGCGGTCGGCGCTCACCGCCGTGCCCGAACTGTGGGTCGAAGGGTTCCCGAACCCGGACGCCGCCGGCCAACTGGCGTCCGCCTTCTTCACCCACTGCCCTGCCCCGCTCTCCACCGACGCCCTCCTCCGCGCCGCCAACCCGGACTTCGAGAAGGAACTGGTCGCCCAACTCACCGGACTGAACGCCGAGCGGGTGGCCGCCCGCACCCCGTCGCACGTCGCCGCCGGCGGCGGGCTGGCCGGCGTGCTGTTCGCCGAATCGCTCCCCAAAGAGCGGCGGGTGACGGTGACGACCGGCACGGCTACCGTCACGCTGCGGATCGGGGCCGTCAGTCGCACCGAGAAGGCCCCCGAGCCGGAATCGCCACCGCCGCCCGGCACCCCGCCGCCGGCCGACACCACCTTCCACTACGCCAAACTGGAGAACAACCCGCTGGTGTTCGAGGTGCGAGGCGACCGCTTCGCCAACCTGTTCGCCAAGCCCGACGACCTGCGGGATCCGCTCGTCGCCAGGTTCAGCCCGGACGAGGCGCAAGAAGTGGAGGTCAGCATCCCCAAGCACCCGGACGCCCTCGCCGCCGCGTTCGGCACCGGGGCGCTGCCGGGCATCGACGCCAAACCGACCGTGGTGAAGCTGACCAAGAAGAAAGGCGACCCGTTCGCCGAGCGGGAGGACGACCGCACCGACCGCTGGAAGGTGGGCGAACAGTTGGCCCAGACCGAGAAGGTGACGGAGTTGCTCGACGCGCTTTCCAAACTGGAGGCGAAGACGCCGCTCGACCGGACCGACGAGGGCAAACCGCCGGCGAGCTACGCCAAGCTCGACGCGCTCACGGTGAGGGTGACGGCGCAAGCGAAAGTGGTGGAGGGCGACACCGCCCCGCCGCCGCGGACGTACACCGTGAGCTTCGTCGCCCGAGACGCCGCCCAGAAGAAGCTGGCGGTGAGCGTGGCCGGCTGGCCGAAGGTGAGCTTCGTTGATGACAGCCTGGTGTCACTGGCCGAGCGTCCGCCGCTCGCCTACCGCAGCCGCCGCCTGTTCGACACCGCCGAGATGAAGCTCGAAACCGTGGCGGTGGCGAAACCCGACGGCACCGCCTACCGCGTGGCGAGCAGCACCGTTCGCGGGGAAACGAAGTGGTCCCTGACCGCCCCGATGAGCGTCGAGCCGGACAAGGCGAAGGCGACCAAGCTGGCGAGCGACCTGAGTGGGCTGGAGGCGGTGGACTACGTCGATGAGTCGCCGAAGGCGGACAAGCTGGTCGGCGAGTACGGGCTGGAGAAGCCGCGGTTCACGGTCGACCTCGGGTTCACCGGCAAGGGCGGCAAGCCCGAGAAGTTGCTCGTCGGGGCGGCCCGACCGGGCAAGGACGAAGCGTTCGCCCGGCTGTCGTCCGGCGGCGTGTTCACCGTGTCGAAGGCGTTCGTCGATTCGCTCGACAAGGGCCCGCTCGATTTACTCCCGCTGCAACTGTGGCAGACCACCGCCGACAAGGTGCTGGCCGTGACCGTCGGCCGCGGGGCCGAGACGTACACCGTCCGCCGCGACGACAAGAAGTGGAAGCTGAGCGGGCCGTTCGACGCGGAGGCGTCGGCGTTCGACGCCGAGCCGCTGACCGCCGGGGTGGCCGCCCCGAAGGCCGAGCGGTACGAGGCGGTGACCGCCGACCCCTCCAAGCACGGGCTGAACCCCGGCCTCGCCCCGCTGAGCGCCCTGGCCGGCGGTGGGATCGGGGAAGTCACCCCGTCGCTCACGCTCGCGGTGAAGGTGCGGGAGAAGGCGAAGGACCGCGACGACGAGGAGGTCGTCACCCGCACGCTGCTGGTGGGCAAGCAGGCCGACGGCGCCCCGCCGCCGGCACCCGGCCAACCGCCGGCCGCTCCGGGCCGGTACGCCCGGTTCGCCGACGGCCCGAACCAGGCGGTGTTCGTGCTGCCCGCGTCCGCCTTCGCCCCCGCCGACCGGCCGGCCCTGGAGTGGTTGAACCGGGAGCTGTTGAGCGTCGATCCGACCAAGCTGACGAAGGTGGTCGTGGCGGGCACCGAGACCGTCACCCTCCTCCGCGACGACGCGGAGAAGCGGTGGAAGGCCGACGGGTTCGAGGCGGACAAGTCGCTCATGGGCGAGTTGATCTTCAACGTCGCCAGCCCGCCGGTCGTCCGCCTCGTCGCCTACGGGCCGAACGTCAACTGGGCCGAGTACGGTCTGGACAAGCCCGGCGTGACGGTCACGTTCACCACCGCCGGCGACAAACCCGAAACGCACACGCTCAAACTCGGCAAGGAGTTGCCCAGCGGGGAGCGGTACGTCCGCGTGGACGACGGCCCGGCGGTGGGGGTGGTGAGTGGCGCGGCCGACGCCGCCCTCTCCCGCGGCAAACTGGCGCTGGCCGACCGCTCGCTGCTCACCTTCAACCCGACCGAGGTGCTGACGTTCACCCGCAAGAAGGGGAACGACGAGTTCGAGATGGCGTCCGGCTCCGGGTGGGACGTGCTCAAACCGACCAAGTTCAAGGCGGACGAGGAAACGGTGGTGGAGTTGCTGGAGTCGCTCGGCCGCTCGCGGGCGGTGAAGGTGCACTCGCTCGACGCCGGCGACCCGAAGGCGTTCGGCCTGGACGACGCCGCCGAGGTGTCCGTCGTCGTCGGCCTCGACAAGCCGAAGACGTTCACCCTGAGGGTGGGCAAGCCCGTCGATGACAAGAACTCGACCGGCGACCGGTTCGTGCAGGCCGACAAGGCCGGGCCGGTGAAGGTGCTGGCCGGGGCGGTGGCGAACCGGCTGCTCGCCGAGCCGGTGAAGTTCAAGGACAAGCTGCTCGGCAAGTTCGTGGACGCCGACAAGGTGACGATCGCCCGCGGGGACCGGAAGGCCGAGTTCGCCAAGGTGAACGGCACCTGGAAGATGACCAGCCCGGTGGCCACCGACTCCGAGCAGGGCGACCTGGACGCACTCATCGCCGCAGCCGCCAAGCTGCGGGCCGACGAGCTGGTGGCCGAGAAGCCGGCCGACCTGAAGCCCTACGGCCTCGACGCCCCGACCGCGACGGTCACGTTCTTCAACGGCGACAAGGAGGTGCTGGGCGTGCTGCTGGGCAAGAAGGACGCCGACGGTCGGCGGACCTTCGCCAAGCTGGCGAACGGCGAGGCGGTGGCCCTGCTCGACGCCGGGCTGACCGCCAGGCTGCTCGGCGAGTACCGCAAGCGGGCGGTCTGGTCGGGCGTGGACGCCTCGCAGGTGCAGGCGATCGCGGTCAGCTCCGGCAACGCCAACTTCGCCTTCACCAAAGTCGGCCCGGCGTGGCTCGACCCGCAGAAGTCGGACGACCTGCCCGACCCGGCGAAGGTGACGGACACGCTGGCGGCGCTGGCCGCACTGAAGGCCGAGCGGTTCGTCGCGGACAAGGACGCCGACCTGAAGCTGTACGG
>CAYMHO010000064.1:0-25631 GCA_964390195.1 uncultured Fimbriiglobus sp.
TGCATCGAGAACAGCAACCGCAGCCAGATGGCCGAAGCGTTCGCCCGGATTCACGGCGCCGGCAAGGTGGAGGCCCACAGTTCCGGGTCGAAGCCGAGTGGGAAGGTGAACCCAAGGGCGGTACAGTTCATGGCCGAACTCGGGTACGACTTGACCACGCACAGGTCGAAACCGCTCGACCAGTTCAACGGCACCGAGGTGGCGGTGGCCGTCACGATGGGGTGCGGCGACTACTGCCCGCTGGTACTGGCCGACCGCCGCGAGGACTGGAACATCCCGGACCCCAAAGAGATGTCCGACGACGGCTTCCGCGAGGTGCGGGACCTGATCGAGCGTAAGGTGAAGGAGTTGATCGCGGGGGTCAGCGCAGGAGAGCCAGTATCAGCATGAACACGCAGAACGCCAACGTGAACAGAGTGACGAATACGCCGGAGGCGATCACCACCACCCCGACCGGGGTCGCGTTCCACGTCTTCCACCACACCAGCCCCTCCTCACGGGTCGAGAGGCGGATCAGGTTCCACCCCTTGGCCACGGCCTCGTCCTCGAAGCGGGCGTGCCCTTGCACGTGCCGCATCAGGTGAAACAGTTCGTGGACGGCCACCGCCGTGTTCACGAAGGC
Source organism: uncultured Fimbriiglobus sp. (assembly GCA_964390195.1). GTDB lineage: Bacteria > Planctomycetota > Planctomycetia > Gemmatales > Gemmataceae > JALHQU01. Next base: position 623 of record CAYMHO010000064.1, read on the forward strand.
GAGACCGTAGTCGGCGAGTCCGAGCGCGTACCGCCCGTGCCAGGGGTGATACCCCACCCACCCTCCGCGGAGGTAGCCGACTCGCATGAACAACATGGGCGACGCCTGACCGTCGTCCGGTGGGAAGACCGGCCATCCCGATCGCACCTCCCGGCGGGCGTGGGCGGTGAACGCCGCGTCCAACAGTTCGTCGAACCGCCGGTACTGCTCGTCGGTGGTGCGACAGAGCAACCGGCACAACCGCCGGAACACGGTGTTGGCCCGCGCCCGCCGGACCGACTCCACAATGGCGTTGGTGGCAGGTACCGCCGGGGGTTGTCGGACGTACGCCCGCGCGACGAAGTAAAACGCCAGCAGCAGTCCTGCCAAAATCAGGAGTGCCTGGATGAGGAGGGTCATGCGCACTCTCGGAGTACGGGGCGCGGTGTCCGGAGGCAGTGGCGGGTCAGTGCGACGGACCGTCGGGCGTAGGAGAAGTGCTGTCCGCTCGCTTCAGCCAGCGGCGGAAGATGATCTGGTTGACGACGGTGGCCAACAGCACGCCGGCCACGATCACCCCGACACCGACCGCCCACAGTGTGAACGTCGGTTCCAGGCCGAACGCGAAATGGGCACCCACCAAGGCCGACACCAGCACCACCACCACCGCTACGCCGAGGGTGAAAAGGATGGGGGTGTGGAACGACAGGTGTCCGCCGGCAGGAATGGTGGGGTTCGCAGGCACGTCGGTTGGGACCGCGGGAGGGTGATCGATCGGTGACTCATCGCCACTGTCGTACCCCGAATGGGGGGACGGTTCGTCGAGGTAGGGCGCCGGGACAGGGGCTGGCGTGTGCATGGACTCGACCTCTAATTCCCTTATGCGAGGCGTGCCAGATTTCCGGACAGTATTCAGTAAGTATGGCCTCGTCACCAGCCCGGCACCCACTGATTGCAGAATTTTTCGTGCCGATATCAAATTGTTTATGGGTTTCGAGGCACGCTGCCGAATCCTACGACACCAACTGGATACTGTTCATCTGTTCGTCACGTTTTGAGTCGAGTCCAGAGTTGCATAGACACCTGGGGAATGGAACAGACGAAGGCATCCGTCCACCCTGCAGGCCGTGTACCATGCTCATTATGATTCCCAGAGTTGTCACCCTGGGTTCCATTCGACGGCCGCTCCGCGGCGAGGGTCCGTTCCCATGCATCGTTCGCACCTGGCCCTCTCCTGCTTCCTGCTCCTATCCTCACCCGCCTTCGCCCAGAAGGACAAGCTGCCGGAGTCGGTGGACGCCCACACCGACACGGCCTGGAAGATGGCCGAGCAAATCTGGGAGTGGGCCGAACCGGGCTACCTGGAAACCAAATCATCGAAGCTGCTGGCGGACGACCTGGAGAAAGCCGGGTTCAAGGTGGAACGCGGGGTGGCCAAGATTCCCACCGCGTTCACCGCCACGTTCGGCGAGGGCAAGCCGGTCATCGGCATCCTGGGCGAATACGACGCCCTGCCGGAACTAGCCCAGGAGGCGGTGCCCTTCCGTGAGATCCGCGAGGGCGGCACCGGGTGCGGGCACGCCTGCGGGCACCACGTCTTCGGGGTGGCGAGTGCCACCGCCGCCAAAGTGATCGCGGAGCAGATCAAGGCGGGCAAGCTGAAGGGCACCGTGCGGTTCTACGGCTGCCCGGCGGAAGAAGGCGGGGCGGCGAAAGCGTTCATGGTGCGGGACGGCCTGTTCAACGACTGCGACGCCGTGCTGCACTGGCACCCCGGTAGTCGCAACTCGGCGGGCGACTCGTCCTGCCTCGCCCGCATCGCCGTCAAGTTCCGCTTCCACGGCGTTGCCGCCCACGCCTCCGGGTCGCCCGAGAAAGGCCGCTCCGCGCTCGACGCCCTGACGCTCACCATGCACGCGGTCGAGTTGCTCCGCGAGCACACGCCGGAGGGCACGCGGTTGCACCACACCATCACGTCCGGCGGAGGGGCGGCGAACGTGGTGCCGGAGTTCGCCGAGGGGTTCTTCTACGTCCGCCACCCGAAGGCCGAGACGGTGCGGAAGCTGTACCCGCGGCTGCTCAAGTGCGCCGAGGCCGGGGCGCTGGCCACCGAGACGAAGTTGGAGGTGGTCAGCCTGGGCGGCACGATGGAACTGTTGCCGAACGACGCGCTCGCCCAGGTGGTGAAAAAGAACCTGAAAGACCTGAACGACCTGAAGTACGACGAGACCGAGCTGAAGTTCGCGGTGCGGATTCAGGAGTCGTTCGGCGAGAAGGCCCCGCCACTCGACGAGATCAAGACGATCGCGGAGGTGTCGGGAAAGACCGGCACCGGCTCGACGGACGTGGGTGACGTGAGCTGGGTGGTGCCGACGGCCGGGTTCAACACCGCCTGCTTCGTGCCGGGCACGCCGGGGCACTCGTGGCAGGCGGTGGCGTGCGGGAAGACGACGATTGCGAAGAAGGGCATGGTGCTGGCGACCAAGACGCTGGCGGCGAGCGCGTGGGACCTGTTCGAGCAACCCGACACGCTGAAGGCGGCGAAGGCGGAGTTGCAGAAGAAGCTGGGCGGCACCCCGTACAAGCCGCTGTTGGAGAAGGAGCAGAAGCCGCCGCTCGATTACCGGCTCCCCACCAAACGCAAGGGCGGCGAGTGAAGTGGTGGTGAATTGACCCCTCTCCCCGTCCGGAGCTTCGCTCCGTCCGACCCTCTCCCTCAAGGGGAGAGGGTTTCCCAGCCCACCGTCTCCGAGTAACCGGAACCGTTGCCGAGCCGAACCACACACCCTCTCCCCTTGAGGCAGAGGGTCGCCGTGGAGCAACGCTCCTCGGCGGGGAGAGGGGTCGAACACATCACCAACCGAAAACCCGACCACCGATCCATAAAGGCCGACCGGCGTCCGGCGAATACCCCGCAGCGGGTCGGTTCGCACCCCCGGACGGGGTTATGAATTCGCTCGCCGACGTTCCTTGACACGGCGGACCGCCCTCCGCAAACTGTCGCCACCCGCCCGGTTGCCGTTCGCTCCGGAAGAGGGGACGATTCACCGGGATTCTGGGACCATGATTCGGTTCGCCTGCCCGAGTTGTACAGCCGTCTACACCGTCGGGGACGAGAAGGCTGGGAAGACGGGCAAGTGCCCGAAGTGCCAGAGTCAGTTCGTCATCCCCGCAGCACCCTTCGAGGATATTCCGCCGCTCGACCCGCCGGCCCCTCCTCCGCCCCCGCCGGCCCCGTTGACGCTGGCTCCCCCGCCCCCACCCCCGCCCCCGCCCGCCCCGGCCGCAGAGCCGCCGATGGCCGAGGATGTGAACGCGGTCGAGATCCGGCCGTGCCCGAAGTGCGGGGCGCAGTCGACGGTGGAGGCGAAGGACGTCGGCCTGGACATCGAGTGCCCTGGGTGCCAGACGGTGTTCAAGGCGCTCGCGGCCACCGCCGCCCCGCCCCCACCGCCCGGCGGATCGAAGCCCGACACCGGCACCAGCAAGCTGGTGAAGCTCGGAAGCGGCACCAAACGGGGCAAGGAGAACGACGACGACGATGACGATGACGACCGTACGCGGAAGAAGAAGAAGTCTCGCCGCCGGGACGACGACGAAGACGACGAGGAGGAGGAAGAGGAACGCCGGCCAAAGAAGCGGAAGACGCGGACCTCCAGCCGCCCACGGGGGGTGGTGAGCGTCGCCCGCCTGAGCGTGCTGCGGTTCGGCGTCACCTCCGGGCTGGTTTATGGCATCATGGCCACCATCATCATGGTGATCTACGGGATCGTTCTTCTCGGCCTGTTCGGCTGTATCACCGCGATGGCCGGGAGTGCGTCGAGCGGGTCGTCGAACAGCGGGAACATGATGGGCGGGCTGGCGACGGTTGGCGGCATAGGGTTCCTTGGCTGGCTGATTGCCACTGTCATCTATGTCGTGGTGGGGTTCATCGGCGGGTTCATCGGCGGGGTGATCTTCGCCGCCATTTACAACTTGGTGGCGAGCTGGACCGGCGGGATCGAGATGGAACTGGAGTGAGCGGGCGGGTGTCGCCCGATCCTTAACCCGAGGGGCCGATGATCCGGTTCGCCTGTCCGGGCTGCACAGCCACCTTCACCGTCGCCGAAGAGAAGGCGGGGAAGACGGGCAAGTGCCCGAAGTGCCAGAGCCAGTTCGTCATCCCCGCGGCCGAGGCTGGGGACGGTGGGAATACTGCCAGCGCGGACGCCCCGCCGCCGGCCCCCTCCCAGATGCCACCCCCGCTCCCGTCGTCGGCCGTCTCCCCGCCCCCGTCGGCCGACACGCCGGTCGAAATTCGCCCGTGCCCGAAGTGCAACACCCGCCTGTCGGTGCTGCCGCCGGACGTCGGGCACGACATCCAGTGCCCGAGTTGCGAGACGGTGTTCAAGGCCCTCCGGGCGGACGCCCCTCCCCCGCCGGACGCCGGCGGGAAGGGGAGCGGGTCGAGCAGCCTGGTGCGGCTGGGCAGCGGCAGCAAGCGGAAAGACGACGATGACGACGACCGCCCGAACCGCCGGCGGCGGCGGGACGACGACGATGACGACGACCGCCCGAGCCGCCGGCGGCGGAGTCGGTACGATGACGATGACGACGACGACGATTACGACCGCCCGAGGCGGCGGAGCCGTCGGTCCTACGCCCCGCACCGCGGGACGACCATCCTGGTGTTCGCCATCCTCGGGTGGACGGTGTGCGCCATCTTCGGCGTGGTCGCGTGGGTGATGGCCTCCCAGGACCTGCGGGAGATGGACGCCGGGCGAATGGACCCGGAAGGGCGGAGTACCACCCAGGCGGGCAAGGTCATCTCCATGATCCTGGTCATCCTGTCCGTCGTCGGCACGCTGTTCGGGTGCCTGTACTTCGCCGTGATGTTCGCCGCAGTCGGCGCGCGCTAACCCTCCCCCGGCGGCCCGGCCGCCCGAAGGATTTCCCCCCAATGATCCGGTTCGCCTGCCCCGGCTGTAACGCCAGCTTCAACGTGCCCGACGAGAAGGCCGGCAAGTCGGGCAAGTGCCCGAAGTGCCAGACGCAGTTCGTCATCCCCGGTGCGGCGGCGGCACCGGCGGCGGCCCCGCCCAAGTCCGCCCCCAAGCCGGCCCCGGCGGCCGACCTGCCGGTCGAGATCCAGCCGTGCCCGAAGTGCCAGACGCGGTTGTCGGTGATGGGGTCGGACGTCGGCCTGGACATCGAGTGCCCGAACTGCCAGACGGTGTTCAAGGCGACCGCGGCCGGCGGCGCCGCCCCGAAGTCCGACAGCAAGTCGAAGCCGCCCCGCCCGGCCGACGACGACCGCCCGAGCAAGAAGGGCAAAGCCCCCGCCCGGGATGAGGATGAAGACGAGGAAGACGACCGGCCGAAGAAGAAGAGCCGCCGCGGGGACGACGAGGACGAGGACGACCGCCCGAAGAAGAAGTCGAGCAAGTGGGACGACGAAGAGGACGACAAGCCGAAGAAGAAGGCGAGCAGACGGGACGACGAAGAGGACGAGGGGGAGAAGAGGCCGAGCAAACGCGCGGCGGCCGACTCGGACGACGAGGACGAGGACGAAGACGACCGCCCGAGCAAGCGGAAGAGCAAGGGCGGGAAGAAGAAGAAGCGGGGCGGCGGGGAGGAGTCGAAGCGGATGACGGCGGCCCTGCTCGCGCTGTTCCTCGGCGGCTACGGGGTCCACAAGTTCTACCTGGGACACAACACCGCCGGCATCGTCTACCTGCTCACCTGCGGGCTGTGCGGCGTGGGCGCGCTGATCGACGCCATCATCTACTTCATGAAGACCGACGAGGAGTTCATCGAGATCTACCAGCGGGGCGGGAAGGAGTGGTTCTAGTGGGGCGAGGCGGGCCGCTTGGTAGGGCAGGCACGCGTGACCGAATGGTCTGCGGACCCCTCTCCCCGCCGGGGGGCAACGCGACCCGGCGACCCTCTCCCTCAGGGGGAGAGGTGTGTTCACCACCCCGCCGACGTGTCCGGTCACTCGACGACGGTGGCGTGGGGAACCCTCTCCCCCTGAGAGAGAGGGTGGCGAGCGGAGCGAGCCGGGAGAGGGGTCCGTTGCCCCAACCTTGTGTTGTCCGCTCAGCCGCAATCACGACGCCCACTACCGACGGGTGAGTCACTCTCCGAGGCCGTGTCGGACATGATCCGGTTCGCTTGTCCGAATTGTGAGAAGGTGTACACGGTGCCGGCCACCGCCGGCGGGAAGGCGGCCACCTGTAAACAGTGCGGCACCCGGTTCCAGATCCCCGAGGCCCCGCCGCAGCAAGACTACGAGGTGGTCGAGGACGAACCGACGCCGGATCTCCCGGCGTCAACGCCGTCTCTTCCCCCGCTCCCACCGCCACCCCCTCCTCCTCCGCCGCCGCCGGCACGCGAGGCGATCCAACACGCCGAGACGATGGTGCTGCCGGCGCTGCCGGACTCGCAACTGTCCATCGGCCTACCCGACCTGCTGAACAGCCCGCCCCCACCCCCGCCGCCACCGGCTTCGCTCAGTTTCGCCCCTAGTCCGCCGCCCCCTCCCCCCCCACCGCCAGCGGCCGCTACCCCCGCGACCGTCGATCTGCAGCCGTGCCCCACCTGCGGCGCCCGCCTGACGGTGAACGCCGAGGACGTCGGCGCGCACGTCGAGTGCCCGATGTGCAAGACGGTGTTCGAGGGGAAGGCCGGCCCGCCGCCGGGCACGCCCACCCCCGCACCCGTCCCCGCCCCGGTGTCCACCGACGTGGACATCGCCCCGTGCCCGAAGTGCAAGGCCGAGCTGACGGTGGACGTGTCCGACTTGGGCAAGGACGTGGAGTGCCCGTACTGCCAGACGGTGTACGTGGCCGCCCGCCCGCAGGCCAAACCCGGCACCCAGTTGGCCCGCCCGTCGTCCCGCACGTCCGCCCCGCCACCGCCGGGCAAGGGGGACGACGGCGACTCGAAGAAGAAGCCCTACGAGTTCAAGGCGAAGAAGAAGGACAGCCCGTTCGCGGACGACGACCCGGACGACGAAGACGACCGGCCCCGAAAGAAGAAGAAGAAGCGTCGGCCCCGCAAGAGCTACGACGACTACGAAGAGGAGAAGTACCGCTCGTACTCCCCGCACGACGGCGGGGCGATGCTGGTGTGGGCCATTATCGGCTTCTTCTGCTGCTGGTTCGCCAGCATCTACGTGCTCATCAAGTCGACCAGCAGCATCAACGAGATCAAGGCCGGGTCGATGGACCCGAGCGGACGGGTGCTGTTGGAGGTGGCCCGGATCATCGCCATCATCGACATCTTGCTCGTGGTCGTCGGACTCGTCCTCCGGTTCACCGGCCTGTTCATGTTCGGCATGGGTGGTGGCGGGGGCGGCGGCGGGGGATATGACTCGGACGATTATTGACCGGCCGCGCGAAACTCCCGGCCGGCCTGTGTGTTAGTCCTCTCGACCCACGTCCGAGAGGTCTTTCGCCATGCGGTTTGCTCACTCCCTCCCGAACGCCCTCCTGGCCGCCGCGTTCGCCCTGGCGGTCGTCGTCCCCGTGGTCGGCGCCGACGAAAAGGCCGACAAGAAAGCCCTGCGGCAGAAGATGAAGGAGGAGGCCGCCAAGAAGGCGGAAGAAGCCAAGAAAGCCGAGGAGGCGAAGAAGGCCGAGGAGGCCGCCAAGGCTGCGTCCGCGGCGAAACAAGCGGCCGAGGCGAAAAAGGTCGCCCCGGCGTCCAAGTTCGACTCTGTCGCCGTCGCCAAGCTCATCGACAGCGAGATCGACAAGAAGCTGACCGCCGAGAAGATCGAACCGTCGCCCGCTTGTTCGGACGAAGAGTTCCTCCGCCGGGCCAGCCTGGACATCACCGGCGTCATCCCGACCGCCGACGAGGCCAAAGCCTTCCTGGACGACAAATCGCCCGACAAGCGGGCCAAACTGGTCGAGAAGTTACTTGCCGACCCGAACTACGGACGCAAGCAGGCCGACATCTGGCTGGCGAAACTCTTCCCCCGCGACTCGAACAACCGGTTCGTCCAGCCGGAGGCGTTCTACACCTGGCTGCAAGGCGAGTTCAACACCAACACCCCGTGGGATCGGTTCGCCACCACGCTGGTGACGGCCTCCGGCACGGTGGACGAGCACCCGGAAGTGACGTTCTTCCTGGCCAACCGCAGCGTGGACAAGCTGACCGACGCCGTCTCGCAGCACTTCCTCGGGGTGCGACTCACCTGCGCCCAGTGCCACAACCACCCGTTCACCGCCACCAAGCAGAACGAGTACTGGGGCATGGCGGCGTTCTTCAGCAAGGTGAACGCCCAGAACCCGAAGAACCCGAACAAAGGGGCGGACAACTCCGCGCTCGGCGTGCAGGAGGGCAAGGCGGCGACCAAGGCGAAGGACTTCTTCCCCGAGTCGGCCAAGAAGGTGACCGCCAAGTTCCTCGGCGGGCCGGAGCCGAAACTGGACGCGAGCGAACCGTACCGCCCGGTGCTGGCCGAGTGGATGACCGCCGCCGACAACCCGTACTTCGCCAAGGCGATGGTCAACCGCACCTGGGCGCAACTGTTCGGTAACGGCATCGTCGACCCGGTGGACGACCTGATCGAGAAGAACGCCCCGAGCCACCCGGCCCTGCTCGACGGGCTGGCGAAGCAGTTCGCCGCCGGCGGGTACGACGTGAAGGGGCTGATCCGCGGGATCACCGCCAGCAAGGCGTACCAGCGGTCGGCCAAGCCGAACGGGAGCAACAAAGGTGACACCCAGTTCTTCAGTCACCTGGCCGTGAAGCAGATGTCCGGCCAGCAACTGTACGACAGCCTGCAACTGGTGCTCGGGGCGGAGCGGGGGGCCGACAAACGGCCCGCTCAGGGGATGAAGGGCGGTCCGGTCACGCAGCGGGATCGGTTCGTGCAGTTCTACCTGGCCGGGGCGGAGGAGGTTGACCCGACCGAGTACGACGCCGGCATCCCGCAGGTGCTCAAGCAGTTGAACGCGAACAACGCCCGCATCGCCACCGCCGCCAAGGCCATCACCGGCGGGTTGAAAGGCGACGCCGCGGTCGAGAAGCTGTACCTGACCACCCTCGCCCGCCGGCCGACCGCCGACGAGACCAAGCGGCTGACCGAGTACGTCGCGGGCAACCCGACCGACGGGTACACCGACGTGCTGTGGGCGATCCTGAACAGCAGCGAATTCTGCATGATCCGCTAATTCCGGGCGAACCCGGCCCGCGAGGGCCGCGGGTGGCGTGTGCAGCCACCTGAGTTCGCCACCCGCGGCCCTTGCGGGCCGGGTTCGCCAGAACCAACCCGAGACCTTCCCATGCTCCGCGACTTCGACCGCCGCCGGTTCCTGCAACTGTCCGCCGCCGGGGTGGGCACCACCGCCATGTCCGGGTGGATGCGGGTGCTGGCCGACAACGCCAAGACGAACACCCCGACGGGCAGGAAGCACAAGAGCTGCGTCCTGCTGTGGATGGACGGCGGGCCGAGCCACAAGGACACGTTCGACCTGAAGCCGGACAGCAAGGGGGCCGGCGAGTTCAAGCCGATCAAGACGGCCGCCAGCGGCATCGAGATCAGCGAACACCTGCCGAAGGTCGCCGGGCTGATGAACCACGGGGTGGTGGTGCGGGGCATGAGCACCCCGGAAGGGGCACACCCGCGGGCGAAGTACAACCTGCACACCGGCTACCGCGAAGGCCAGGGCGGGCTGGTATACCCCAGCCTCGGGGCTCTGGTGGCGAAAGAGGTCGGCTCGGCCGACGCCGCCGTACCCAACTTCGTCAGCATCGGCAACCGCAGCTACGGGAGCGGGTTCATCGGCCCGAAGTACCAGCCGCTCGTCGTCCAGGACCCGACGAAGGGGGTCGAAGACCTGAAGGCGGCCGTGTCGGAGCAGAAGTTCGACACCCGCTCCGGCCTGCTCGAGCAGATGGAGAAGGCGTTCTACCACGACTACCAGGCGACCGCCGCCGTCGACCACAAGACCACCTTCGACCGGGCGGTGAGGCTGATGCGGTCGAAGGAGGCGAAGGCGTTCGACCTGTCCGGCGAGCCGGCCAAGGCGAAGGAGGGGTACGGCACCGGCAAGTTCGCCGAGGGGGTGCTGATGGCCCGCCGGCTGGTCGAGATCGGCGTCCCGTTCGTCGAGGTGAACCTGGGCGGGTGGGACACCCACCAGGACAACTTCACCAAGGTGAAGAGCCTGTCCGGGCAGGTGGACGCCGCCCTGAGCGCCCTCATCACCGACCTGAAAGACCGCGGGCTGCTGGACAGCACCCTGATCGTGTGGATGGGCGAGTTCGGCCGCACCCCGAACATCAACACCCGCGGGGACAAACCCGGCCGCGACCACTACCCGAAGGCGTGGAGCCTGGCCATGTTCGGCGGCGGCGTCAAGGGCGGGCAGGTGGTCGGCAAGACGGACAAGGAGGGGGCGACCGTGGTCGAACGGCCGGTCGGTACGACCGACTTCCTGGCGACCGTGTGCGAGGTGCTGGGCATCGACCACACCAAGGAGAACGAGGCGGCCAGCGGCCGGCCGATCCGCATCGTGGACAAGGGGAACAAGCCGTTCACCAAAGAGATTCTGTAACACACAGGTGTGCCTGGCGAGCCGAGCGGCGTGTGCCGCCGGGTGGCTGTTTCAAGCCACCCGGCGGCTCACGCCGCTCGGCTCGCCCCGTTACAGAAGCCTCTCTCATTTTCTCATCGGTGTGTAATCCCTGTCCGTTACCTATACGGTGTCCCCGGTCGCAATCCCACCGGGATGTGCGGTCGGGCCATTGCCCCCGCATCACGTCTACTCTCCGGAGGTTCTGACATGCGCACCCTCGCGCGGTGGCTCCTGACCCTGGCCGTGGTCGGTCTGGTCGGCGGTTCGGCCCTGGCCCAACGGCCGCAACAGCCGGGCGGCGGTCCGGGCGGCGGCTTCGGGGCCGGCATCGCCCTGGGCAGTGGGCTGAAGGCCCAACTGCTCAGCAACAAGGACCTGCAGGACGAGCTGAAGCTGACCGACGACCAGAAGGACAAGATCAAGAAGTACTCGGACAAGGTGCTCGAAGGGATGAACCTGGGCGGCGGCGGCGGCGGCGCTCCGGGCGGCGGCGGCCGGCCGGGTGGCGGCGGCGCTCCGGGCGGCGGCGGCGGGTTCGGCGGGTTCGGCGGCGGTGGCGGGTTCGGCGGGTTCGGCGGCGGCCGGAGCGACGAGGAGCAGGTCGAGGCTCTGAAGAAGCAGATCACGCAGATCGAGGAGCGGATCAAGTTCTTCAAGGAAACGCTGACCGCCGACCAGACGAAGCGGATCACCCAGCTCGAAACCCAGCAGATGGGCATGCGGGCGTTCAGCAGCGAGAAGATCGTCGCCGAACTGAAGCTGTCCGACGAGCAGAAGGAGAGCATCAAGAAGGTGAACGAGGAGTACACCAAGGAGAGCAGCGAACTCCGCCGCGAGTACGGTCTGGGCGGCGGCGGCCCGGGCGGCGGCGGCGGCGCCCGGCCCGACGCGGACAAGATGGCCGAGTACAACAAGAAGGCCAAGGTGCTCCGCGAAGAGGCCCAGGAGAAGATCGAGAAGGTGCTGTCGGCCGACCAGAAGAAGACCTGGAGCGGGCTGATCGGCACCCCGTTCGACACCAGCAAGCTGACCCCGCAGTTCGGCGGCGGCCGCGGCGGCAACTAACACGGAATGTCTGACCCACGACCGCCCGGCGCACCCGCGCCGGGCGGTCGGCGTTTGCGGACCGGCTACCTCCCGTCCTTCCTCGCCGCCACGAACTTCACCACCGTCGCGTCCCCCTTGTCGCCGGTCACTTCCAGTTTGTCGTCCGCCTTCATCCTCTCCAGCATGGCCATCGCGTCGTCCGCCTTCAGGTCCTTGTCGCCGCTCTTGAACTTCGTCTTGTCCGTCACCTTGTACGTCTTCTCCTCCTTCCCGTCCTTCACCTTCACCTCGTTCTTCGTCTTGTCGAACGACACGAACACCACCTCGCCGGCCAAGGTGAACCCGGCCGACAAGACCAGCACCAGAGTCGCCAGAATCAGTTTCCGCATCTTCCACCTCCGTTGGGATCGGGCGAGTGAAAGTACCGCCAGGGGCGCACCGCGGCGGACGGGCGATTCGCCAGAACTGGTCAGCAATTCCTCTGCCGACTGGGCCGCGATATGATCTACTGCGTCGGGCCGACGAGCCCCTTCCAGCCGAGGGTGTCCATGCGCCGCCTGCCCCCGTTGTTGGTCGTCCTCCTCGGGGTCGTCGTCGGGCTGGTCGGCCCGCACCGCCCGGCCGCCGGCGACGAGGAGGAAGAGGTCAACCCGAAGAAGCCGGCCAAACGGGTGATCGTGGACGACGACACCCCCGGCGGGGCCGGCGCCATCCCCGACCTGATCCGGGCGGCCGGGTCGGCCCGCCACCCCGCCCTGCGGAAGTTCTACGCCGGCACCTCCGTCGCCTGCGACCGCATCACCCTGGAGAGCGGGAAGGTGCTCCGCGTCACCCCGCTGCCGTACGTGTGGGAGAAGGACCGGGACAAGTTCCGGGCCAACCCGGACGGGTTCGGGGTGGCCCAACTGGACGACGACAACCGGGCGGGCGAGCCGCAGTTCGTGCAGCCGAAGGACGTGCGGGCGGTCACCCCGTTCGAGCGGTTCGCCGTGCTGGAGGCGGACAAGCTGGTGTCCAGCACCGCCTCGGACGCCGCCCCGTACCCGGACCGGGTGGCCGCCGCCGAGCGGGTGCTGTCGTCCACCCTGCTGGCGCACGAGACGGCGGTGGAGGCGAACCGCCGCCGCGGGCCGCACTGGGAGGTGTACAAGTCGGGGGTGGTCGAGAAGCTGCAGGAGGTGCGGGTGCTGCTGGTGCGGGAGGTGGCCAAACAGAAGGACTGGCGGCGGCTGGGCGACCTGGTGGCCCGCTACGCCGACCTGTACCGCGGGCGGCCGAAGGTGCTGGAGGTGCTGGTCACCATCCGGCTGGCGGAGGCGGCCGAGCTGGTGAAGGCGGACGACCAGGTCAGCCTGGAGAAGGCCCGCGACATCCTGAGCGAGTTCGAGAACCGGGTGCCGAACTCGGGCAACGAGACGGCCAAGGAGGTCCGCGCCGCCCTGGCGGACAAGGCGAGGAAGCTGTTGGAATCGGCCGGCGGCACGTCCGACAAGGACCGGGCGCGGACCCTGCTGAACAACGCCAAGTCGCTCAACCCGGACGACCCGAGCGTGCTGGAGAAGCAGAAGGAACTGCGGGCCGGGTACTCCGCCCTGGCCGTCGGGGTGGCCCGCATGCCGCGGCTGATGTCCCCGGCCACCGCCCGCGAGGACAGCGAGCGGATGGCCGTCGAGCTGCTGTTCGAGGGGCTGCTCGACCCCATCCCGGACGAGCAGTGCGGGCGGGTGTACCGCCCGCTGCTGGCGGTGAACGCGCCGTCCGTCAGCCCGCTCGCCCGCGACCTGACGCTGGTCGGCAACGCCGCCTGGGGCCGGACCGAGGGCGGGGCGTTCGACACCGCCGACCTGCTGGCGACGTTGCAACTGATGAAAGCGAAGCGGGGGCTTCCGTCGGCCGAGGCGGCCGACTGGCTGGCCGACGCCGTACCCGACCCGGACGACCCGAGCCGCGTGCGGGTGAAGTTCACCGCCGCCCACCCCGACCCCCGCCAGTTGCTCTCCTTCAAAGTGCTGCCGGGCAAACACCTGGCCGGGGGGAAGAAGGGCATCGACGACCAGGTGGGGAGCGACTCGCTCGCCCGCCGGCCGTTCGGCACCGGGCCGTACCGCCTGGCGGCCGGGTTCGCCCCGTCGCCCGACGACCGCCCGGTGAAGGAGATCACGTTCGTGCCCAACGGCACCTACGCCCGCCGGCCGAGTCGGTTCGGCGAGCCGCAAATCAGTGAGATCCGGCTGGTGCCCACCGCCGGGCAGACGGCCGACCAACTGGTCCGCGACGTGGCCGCCGGGCAGCTCCAGATCGTCACCGACGTGCCGACCGCCGACCTGCCGAAATACCAGGCCGAGCCGAAGGCGGTGGTGACGACCGCGGCCGCCAACCGCCGGGTCCACATCCTGGCGGTCAACCACGCCGCCGCCGCCTTCCAGTCGAACGAGGTGCGGCGGGGCCTGTCTCATGCCATCGACCGCGAGGGCATCCTGAACGAGGTGTACCGCGCCGGCACCCGCCACCACACCGCCCTGACCGGCCCGTACCCGCCGGGCAGTTGGCTCGCCCCGCCCGACGCCAAACCGCTGTACGACCGCGACCTGGCCGCCGGCCGACTGCGGGAGGCGACCGGCAAGGTGACGCTGCTGTACGCGAACGACGACCCGCGGGCGGAGATGGCCTGCCGGCGGATCGCGGCGAACATCAACGCGTGCGGCAAGCTGGAGGTGACGCCCGAGGGGGTGACGCCGGTGGACCTCCGCACGCGGGTGGAGCAGCAGGGGCGGTACGACCTGGCCTATCTGCCGTTCGACTACCCGGACATCTGGCACGCCCACGCCCTGGCCGCCGCCCTCGACCCGACGGCCGCGAGCGGCGGCGGGCGGAACTACTTTCACTACCGGACGAAGGGGACGGTGCAGTCTCGGGCGGACGAAGGGCTGACCGGCGCGCTGGCCGAGTTGCGGCTGCACCGCGACTCCGAGGGCGAAGTGAAGAAGGGCGGCCGCGAGGTGTTCGAGCGGTTCAACGAGGCGGTGCCGTTCATCCCCCTGTGGCAACTCGACCGGCACACGGTGTTCTCGTCGGTCGTCCGCCCGGCGTACGACACCACCGACGACGAGGCCGCCCTCGGGCTGGTGTCCGCCGCCCAACTGCCGTCGCTCCTCGAACGCCGCTACCGCCTGATCGACCCGATCACCCTGTTCGCCAACGTCAGCCGCTGGCGGATCGAAGAGGTGCGGTGAGCAAGTGGTCTGCTCGCTCCGCGAGCGGATTCTTAAAGACCGCTCGCGGAGCGAGCAGACCACTCCAACTCATACCCTATCCCCGTCCGTCCTCCCACGGGTGGGGTGCCATGTCTCGTCTCGCCGCGTCCGAACTGCCCGCCGTCGTCTCCCAGGTGCTCGCGTCCACCCCGATCGTGGACATGCACACCCACCTGTACCCGCCGGCGTTCGGCACGCCGGTGCCCCACCGCGGGAACGCCGTCGACCCTGCCGGCCTGATGCTCTGGGGCGTGGACGAGCTGGTGACGTATCACTACCTGATCGCCGAGGTGTTCCGGGCGGTGCCGGCGACGAAACTGCCATACGAGCAGTTCTGGGCGATGAGCAAGGCGGAACAGGCGGACCACATCTGGAGGCACCTGTTCGTCGAGCGGACGCCGATCTCCGAAGCGTGCCGCGGGGTCGTCACCACCCTTTCGAAACTCGGCCTCGACCCCGGCGTGAAGTCGCTGGACTCGCTCCGCCCGTGGTTCCGCGACCAGGACCCGAGCGAGTACATCGACCGGGTGATGGAGCTGGCGAACGTCCGCAGCATCACCATGACGAACGCCGTGTTCGACGACAACGAGCGGAAGCGGTGGCTGGCCGGTATCGCCCCCGACCCGCGATTCACCGGCGTGCTGCGGTTCGACCAACTGCTGCTCGACTGGCCGCACAGCGGGAGGAAGCTGGCCGACTGGGGGTACGCCGTCACGCCGGACTTCAACGAGAAGACCGTCGCCGAGGTGCGGCGGTTCCTGAGCGACTGGTGCGACCGCGTGAAGGCGATCTACTGTGCCGTCAGCCTGCCGCCGGACTTCACCTTCCCCGACTTCGACGCCTGCGACACCCTGCTGGCCAAGTGCGTGCTGCCGGTGTGCGAGGAGCGGGACATCCCGTTCGCCATGATGATCGGCAGCCGCCGCGGGGTGAACCCGGCCCTGCGGGACGCCGCCGACATGGGGGCGGTGGCAGACGTGGCGAGCGTGTGCAACCTGTGCCGGCAGTTCCCGAACAACCGCTTCTTCGTCACCATGCTGTCCCGCGAGAACCAGCACGAGTTGGCGGTAGCAGCCCGGAAGTTCGGCAACCTGATGGTGTTCGGCTGCTGGTGGTTCCTGAACAACCCGAGCGTGATCGAGCAGATGACCCGCCTGCGGATCGAACTGCTCGGCACGACGGTGATCCCTCAACACAGCGACGCCCGCGTGCTGGACCAACTGGTTTACAAGTGGGACCACAGCCGACGGGTGATCGGCACCGTGCTGACCGAGAAGTACGCCGACCTGATCGCCGCCGGCTGGCCGCTCACCCGGGCCGAGGTCGAGCGCGACGCCCGGCAATTCCTGAGCGAGAACTTCACGAACTTTCTGACGGGATGACGCCTCCGTCCTCCGAAACTTCTTTCGCGGAGAACGGCCATGAGGCGACTGCTGACCGTCGGACTCGAACGGCCTGAGGTGAACGAACTGCGCGACCGTGTCACGCTGCCAGTAGTCGCGCACGAGATGCTGCCGAAGGTTCAGATCCGGGGCGGCGAATTGTTTGCCCTTCACTCGGACCGTGAGCAGTTCGTCCCAGTGGCGAAGGTGATCTTCCACGGCATCTTCGAGAACGACCTGCCAACACTCGCAGCCCTCGCCCTCTGGGGAGGGCCGTGCCTGCCCGGCGCCCACGGCATGCTCGACTGCCGACCGCGGGTTGCCAACCTCGCCCGTGTGCGGCGGGTGTCTCGGTTCGCCGACCTACCCCGTGGGTATGCCGACGCCGGCACCAGCTTCCCTGTGAACGGCCAGATGGTGGCGAAGTGGGGCGAGTGGCACTGCGGCGAAGGGAAGGAGCGGGTGACGGGCGACCACCCCGTGGCCGAGCCGACGTTGTTCGAGCCATTCATCAGCGGCGAAGCGGTGCGGGTTCAGGTGATCGGGTCGAAGGCATTTCAACTACGACTCGGCGGTGCCGACTGGAAGAAGTCGATTCACGGGGACGACACCGCGTTCACCGACCCAGATCCGGACTTGGTCGACGACACCCGGAGGCTGGCGGAACACTTCGGCCTGCCCGTTTGCGCGACCGACTACATGGTGACGCCGACCGGCGAGAAGCAACTGCTGGAGCTAAACCACATCCCCAACGTGACGCAGTTCGCCGAGATGCGCACAGCCTACCTCGACTTCGCCGCTGAATGGGCGAACCAAGGAGTTTGACCCACATGATCTCCCCGTTCGCCATGACCCGCCCGCGGCGCAAAGTCGTCGGCATGTCGGCCATCCTGTTGCCGTTCCACGCCGACGGGTCGGTCGATTGGCCGGCCTTTCGGGCGCACGTCGCCCGCACCGCCGACAGCGGTCTGGCACCGGCCGTGAACATGGACACCGGGTACGCCAACCTGATCGACGAGACGACCCGCGAACGGGCACTGGCCGAGACGGCCGCGATCACGCACGGCCGCGAGTACATCGCCGGGGCGTTCGTCGGCGACACCCCCGGTGCGAAGTTCGACCTCGCCGCGTACCAGCGGGGCGTCGAGCAAATCCAGAAGCACCGCGGCACGCCGGTCATTTTCCAGTCCTTCGGCCTGACCGCCCTGCCCGGCCCGGAACTCGTCCGCGCTTACGAGGCCATCGGCCGCGACTGCCCGCGGTTCGTGGCGTTCGAACTGGGCACTCAATTCGCCCCGTTCGGCCAAATTTACGACCTCGACACCTACGCCGGACTGCTCGGGGTGAAGCAGTGCCTCGGGGCGAAGCACAGCAGCCTGCACCGCGTGCCCGAGTGGGAGCGGGTCGCCCTCCGCGACCGCGTGCGGCCAGACTTTCTGGTGTTGACCGGCAACGACCTGGCCATCGACATGGTGGTGTACGGCAGCGACTACCTGCTCGGGCTGAGCACGTTCGCCCCGGACCTGTTCGCCAAGCGGGACGCCATGTGGGCGGCCGGCGACGCGGCGTTCCACGAGCTGAACGACCTGTTGCAGTACCTCGGGTTCTTCGCCTTCCGCCCGCCGGTGCCGGCGTACAAGCACTCGGCCGCCATGTTCCTGAAGCTCCGCGGGTGGATCGGGTGCGACGACACCCACCCCGGCAGCCCGAAGCGACCCGACGCCGACCGCGAGGTGCTGCGGGACATCGCCGACCGGCTGAAGGCGTGGTCGTAAACTGACCGCATGAAACGCGTCGTCATCGTCGGTGGGGGGCTGAGCGGGCTGGCCGCCGCATTCCGCATCCGGCAAGCCCACCCGGCATATCACCTCACCCTGCTCGAATCGAAACCGCGGCTCGGCGGAAACATCGGCACGGACCACATCGACGGCTTCACCGTCGAGCGCGGGCCGAACGGCCTGTTCGACGCCAAGCCGCACGCCGTGCAACTGTGCAAGGATCTGGGGTTGGGCGATCGGCTGATCCCGGCGAGCGAAGGCTCGCGGAAGAACCGCTTCGTGTACCTGAAGGGCAAGCTGCACCGCCTGCCAGGAGACCCCATACGGCTGTTGTTCAACCCGGTGCTGTCGGTCGGCGGGCGGATCCGGGCACTCACCGAGCCGTTCCGCAAGCGGCCCGCGATCGTGCCGCAGGACGAATCGGTCGCGGAGTTCGCCCGGCGGCGGTTCGGCAAGGAAGCGGCGGACGTGTTCGTCGACGCCCTCGTCACCGGCATCCACGCCGGCGACCCGGAGCGGCTGAGCGTGGCCGCGGCGTTCCCGCGGCTGCCACTGTTCGAGCGGGAGTACGGCAGCGTGTTCAAGGGCTTCCTCCGGGCGGCGAAAACCCGCAGGCAGGGGGCCATCGACCGCGGGGAACAGCCGTCCCCTCAGCGGATGTGGTCGTTCCGTGAGGGGTTGCAGGTGCTGATCGACACGTTGGCCGAACGGCTCGGCGACGTGACCCGCACCGGGGTCAGTGTCAACGGGCTGTCAGTGAGCGGGGTGGGGTGGACGGTTCACGCCGCCGGCGAACAACTGCCCGCCGATGTCGTCGTCCTCACCACCCCGGCCGACCATCAGGCGGGGTTGCTTTCC
Organism: uncultured Fimbriiglobus sp.; assembly: GCA_964390195.1. Classification (GTDB taxonomy): domain Bacteria; phylum Planctomycetota; class Planctomycetia; order Gemmatales; family Gemmataceae; genus JALHQU01. The sequence goes on from CAYMHO010000064.1 coordinate 19,492, forward strand.
CCGTTGAACGCCCGGCTCGGGGAGTTGATCGGCGGCATTCGATACGCGGCGGTGAACGTCGCCGTCCTCGGCTACCGCGACGCCGACGCCCCGGTTCGACCCGACGGGTTCGGGTACATCGCCCCGCAGAACACGAAGCGGGACGTGCTCGGCGTGCAGTGGTGCAGCGGCACCTTCCCGGACCGCGCCCCGTCGGGTCACGTGTTGTGGCGGGCACTGTGCGGCGGGGTGAACCGGCCGGACGTGGCCGCCCTGCCCGACGACGAGTTGCGGAGAGTGGTCCACCGGGAACTGACGACGACGATGGGGGTGACGGGCGGGCCGGTGTTCTCGCGAATCGTCCGGTGGCCGAAGGCGATCCCGCAATACGAACTCGGCCACCCCGCACGGGTGGCCGAGATCACCTCTCTGGCTGCCAACTTCCCTGGCCTGATCCTCGGCGGGAACGCGTACCACGGGGTGGCGATCAACGACTGCTGCGAGCAGGCGGAACACATCACGCGGCGGGTGTGACGTCGGCCGGCTGGCCCTTCTTCCGCCGCAGCGTCCGCACGCCCACCACCCCGCCGACCGCCAGCCCGCACACGGCCAGCAGGAACGCCGGCTCGGGCACCGGGGTGAAGCTCAGCACCACGTCGTTGCCGCTGCGGCGGAGGGTCAGTTTCGAGTCGTTCAGCAGGGTGGGCAACCCGCTCACGTCGAGGGCGATCGGCCCGGCGTTCGGGCTGCCCGCCCCGACCGTGTACTCGCCCAGGATCTGGCCGTCGGCCACCGTTCCGCCGTCGAGCAGGATGTTGCTGCCGGTGGCCAGGGTGGCGAGGGTGTAGGTGCCGGTGGTCTCGGTCCCGAACCCGCTGACGGCGGTCAGCCGGACCACCGCCCCGGTGGACAGGTTGAGGGTGTTCCCGCCGACGTTCAGCCGGTTGCTCGTCCCGTTCTGGTTGCCGTCCACCCCGCCCAGGTTCATATCCACGTTTCCGCCGGCGGCGACGGTCACGTTGCGGGTGTTGAGCGTGCCGGTGCCCGCCCCCACGTCCCCGCGGATGACCCCGCCGCTGTTCACGGTGGTCGCCCCGCCCAGGGTGCCGGTGCCGCCGAGGGTGGCCCCGCTCGCCACGAGCACGTTCCCGGTGGCGGCGGCCTGGTTACCGTTCACCAACAGGGTCCCAGTGTTGACCACGGTGACGCCGGTGTAACTGTTCGTACCGGTCAGGGTGGTGGTGCCGGCCCCGGTCTGCATGACTCCGCCGGTGCCCCCGATAACGTTCGCCACCGTCACGTTGTCGGACCGGTTGAAGAAGAGCGCGGCGTTGTTCGTCACCGCCCCGGCACCGAGGGTGCCTGCGGTGCCGCCGTCACCCACCTGCAGGGTGCCGCCGGCGATGACCGTCGGGCCGGTGTACGTGTTGTTCTGAGTCAGCGTCAGGGTGTTCGACCCCGACTTCACGAACCCGACACCGTTCGCCCCGGCGTTGGTGTCGGCGATGACGTTGGAGTAGGTGAAGTTGCCGTTGGTGGTGTCGATGCCGAGCGACGAGCCGGCCAGGAACCCGCCGCTGCCCGTGCCGAGGGCGGAGATGGTCGCCACCTGCGCGGCGTCGAACCCGCTGCCGCCGACCCGCAGGGCGAGAACGCCGCCATTGTTCACGACGATGTTCGTGTCGGTCCAAGCCCCCCCGTTCCCGCCGTACAGGCTGGAGGTGGTGGCGAACTGAAGCGTCCCGGCGTTGACGGTGGTGACGCCCGTGTAGAAGCCTCCGCCCGACAGGATCTGAGTCCCCGCTCCGACCTTGGTCAGCCCGCCGTTGCCGCCGATATCACCGGCGTAGGTCGCGGTCGAGGCGGCGGTGGTGCCGCCGCCGAGGGTGAGGGTGGCACCAGACACGTTGACTCCGAGCGTGGAAGTGCCACCGCCGTTCAGAGTGCCGATCTGGGTGTCGAACCCGTTCAGGTCGAGGCTGACGCCGAAGGCGTTGGCCAGCGTCACGTTCGAGTTCACGCCGAACGCCCCGCTCACGTTCGCGACCGACGCGATCCCGGCCCGGAGCACGCCGCCGTTCACCGTGGTCGCCCCGGTGTAACTGTTCGGACCGCCCAGGGTGAGCAGGGCCGAACCCGTCTTGGTGAGCGAACCGCTGCCGACCAGCCGGCTGGTGAGGGTGGAGACCGCCCCATTGCCGAACGTGCCGTCGGCCGACTGGTTCACCGTCAGGGCGGTGCCGTTCAGGGTGATCGTTTGAGAGATGGTGCCCGAGCTGGCGGCGAACTGGCTGTTCAGGTTGCCAATCGTCTGGGCGGCGTTGTTGAACGTCACCGCCGTGTTATTCGTGCCGGTCTGGGCCAGGGTGAGAGCGCCGCCGTTCCCCAGGCTGGACCCGCTGTTCACCGTAACCGTTCCGGCGTTCACCTCGGTCGCACCGGTGCGGGTGTTCCCCGTGCCCGCGAGAATGAGGTTACCGGTCCCGCTCTTGAACAGGTTGCCAGCCCCGGTCACGTTCCCCCCGAGCGTGAGCGAGGTGCCGGCCACATCCACCCGACCGGCAGCGGACAAAGCCGTGTTGCCCGCCCAGGTGACGGCCGTCCCGGAGGTGGTGTCGAGGGCGGCGACGGCCGTCTGGTTCGGGTTCAGGGTGAGCGACTGACCGGCCACCCCGTAGGTGCCGCCGGCGGCGAACGTCAGCCGCCCGCCGGTGTTCACCGTCACGCTCCCGGTCGTCGGCAGGGCGGTGGTGGCGTTCAGCCGCAGCCCCCCGCCCAACCCCGCCCCGTTGACGGTGATGCCGCTCGAGAAGGTGTTCGTGCCGCCGAGGACGAGCGAGCCGGTGCTGGTGGTGTTGACCACCAGCGCGCGGGCGCCGCCGTCGGTGGACAGGATGTTGGAGTTGATGACGATGTTCCCACCGCCGTTCACGTTCACCACGCTGGTGGCGTTCCCCAACCCCAGGGCCATCGTGCGGTCGCCGCCGCCGATCCGGTTCTCGATGGTGAGGGTCTGCCCGCTGCCGTTCGTGAGGATGGTGTTCGCCACCCCGTTCACCGTCCGCCCGTACATCCACAACTGGCCGTTGTTGCCGCTGGTGTTGCTACTCCCGACCCGCAAGGCGGCCGTGCGTCCGCTGGTCACCTCGATCGCCCCGACCGACACCGACGTCAACCCGGGCGAGATGGGGAAGGCGAACCCGTTGAAGTCGATGCCCACCCCGGCGGTGCCGGAGGTGGGGTTGCCGGCGAACTGGGCGATGTCGGTTTGACCGGGGACGATGTTGCCGCTCCAGTTCGTGGCGTTCTGCCATTCGGTACCGGTGGGGCTGGACCACAAGATTTGTGCCTGGGCCGAAGAACCTACACCCAACAGCACGAGGAACGCGGTCAACCAGGGGCGTAGGGCGTGCATCAATCTCTCCGGTTTCAACGGGGGGCGTGGCGTGAGCCGGAAGCGGTATTCGGGAGGAATGAAATGTTAGCGACAGATGAGACTGCGGCGACGTGCGACGAGGGAGAAAATGAAAAATCTTGCCCAACTTCACAAGACTCACTCCGACCCATTCACCCACGACCGCCGAGAAACTCCTGGTCCGTTCAGCGCCACCTGCCGTCGGGAGGTGGGCTGGTGAAAGCCCTCACCCGGCCGGTCAGCTGGGTGAGGTGGAACGAGCACCCGCGGTTCAACCGACGGCGACCGCTTTCCGCCGCAGCTTCCGCACGCCCACCACCCCGCCGACCGCCAGCCCGCACACGGCCAGCAGGAACGCCGGCTCGGGCACCGGGGTGACGAACACCAGCGTGTTCCCGGTGCGGCGGAGGGTGAACACGTCTCCGGCGGTGAGCGACAGGCCGGTGATGTCGAGTTGCAGACTGCCGAACGTTTGCAAGCCGTTGTTACCGTCGGCGTGGGTGTAGGTGGCGATGACCCCGTCGTTGTCGATGGTGGTGCCGCCGACCACCAGTAGCCCGCTGCCGGTGGCCAGGTTGGCGATGACCCGCTCCCCGCCGATCGTGCCGTTCGGGTCGATGACCGCCCCGGTGTTCAGGTTCAGCACGCTGCCGGAAGACATGGTCAGGCTGCTGGCGTTGGTGCCGGACCCGTGCTGCACGACTAACTTGCCTCCGTTCTGAACGGTCGTGTTCCCGACGGTGAGGGTTCCAGTGCCGGTGCCGCTGTCCCCGCGGATGGTGCCGCCGTTCAGCACCGAGACCAGGTTCCCGATTCCCGGTAGGGCACGGCCGGTGCCCGAAAGGGTGGCGCCACTCTCAACCGAGACGCTGCCAGTCCCGGTGTTGCTTCCGGTGGTGCCGGTCACTCGCAACTCGCCGGCCTGAACGATCGTGGCGCCGGAGTATGTGTTGTCTCCACTCAACGTGAGCAGTCCCGAGCCGACCTTCGTGATCCCCTTACCCGTGCCGTTCTCCGTGATGACCGCCGAGATAGTGATCCCGCCGCTCCCCGTTGTGCTGATCGTGCTACTGGTGGGGTTGAGACGCACCGTCATATTCCCCCCGGCACCGGTTGACCTCGGAGCGAGTGTGAGAATGTTGTTGCTCGCGTTACTCAGGATTAAGTTGTTCGCCCCGGTGCCGTTGAACTGAACGACCCCCGCCGGGGTGGCATTCGACCCCATCGTCCTGGCGACGGTGTGCGAACTCAGGATGTTAAGCGTACCGACGTAAAACGGGGTACCCAAGTTCGAGGTGTTGAAGTTCATCCCGATCTGGGTGGATGTCCCGGCCGCCGCGAACTCGGCAATGTCACTGTTGGCGGTGTTCGAACTCGATCCCGGGATCACCCCACCGACCCAGTTGTTGGTTGTCGCCCAGGTGGTTCCGCCGCCCGCCCCACCGGACCAGGTGATCTGCGCTTGAGCGGTGGATGAGTTGCAGAGTCCGGCCGTCAGAACGACGAGCGACAACGAGCAGAACCGCATCTCAGGCACTCCGGGCGTGGGCGGGTGAGTGCGGGGAGGGCGCACGGTGGAGGTCGTAATTTTAAGGCCGGACGCGAAATAATCTGCGCGAGACAGGTGAAGATTGCGTGTGATTCTCGCCCCCCGTCGGGTGCTGCCCGACTACCGTCGGGCGATCCGCCGTAGCACCTCAATGCCCTTCGCCAGCGTCTCGTCCGTCGCGGCGTAGCTGATGCGGAAGTGCGTGTCCTGGTGGCTGAACGTGGTGCTCGGGATGACGAGCAGGTTGTTGGCAATCGCCTCGGCCACGAACTCGGTGCCGGTGCCCCACGGGGCTTTCGGGAACAGGTAGAACGCCCCGCCCGGTGCGGTGAACTCGTACAGGTCCTTCAGCCCGGCGACGAGCGTGTCCCGCTTCCGCTTGTAGTCGGCGATGTACCCGCTCATGTCGTAGTCGAGCGCCGCCAGCCCGCCGAACTGGGCCATGCTCGGGGCGCAGATGAACGTGCTCTGCTGCAGTTTCTTCATCTCCTCGATCAGCCGGGCCGGGCCGTGCGCGTACCCCAGCCGCCAGCCGGTCATGCTGTACGTCTTGCCGAACCCCTCCACCACCAGCACGTTCTCGTTCCACTCGGCCGGGCTGCGGGCGGGGCCGTCGTAGCAGAACGCGGAGTAGATCTCGTCCGAGATGAGCAGGATGCCCCGCTTCGCGGCGAACTCGGCGACGGCCTTCATCGCCTCCGGTTCGATCAGGCAGCCGGTCGGGTTGGCCGGGCTGCACAGGAGGATGATCTTGGTCCGCGGGGTACAGGCGGCGATCACGCGGTCGGGGTCGAGTTTGAACTTCGTCGGGAAGGTATCGACGGTGACGAGTTTGCCGTCGGCGAGTTCCACCATGTTCGGGTACATGACGAAGTACGGGTCGGGCGTGACCACCTCGTCGCCGGGGTTGATGACGGCCAGGATGGCCAGCATCAGCCCGCCGCTGGTGCCGCTGGTGACGATCACGTCGCGGTCGGCGTGGCCGTACTTCGCCTTCACGTCGGCCAGCAGCCGCTTGCGGAACTCCGGCGCCCCCTGGGTGAGGGTGTAGGCGTTCTTGCCGGCGGCGATGGCGTCCTGGGCGGCCTTCTTGATCGGCTCGGGCGTGTCGAAGTGCGGCTGACCGATGCTCAGGTTGATCGGGTTCTTGAGCGCCCGCGCCAGTTCGAACACCTTGCGGATGCCGGAGATTTCGAC